>JBILVB010000269.1:0-2993 GCA_044370695.1 Acidimicrobiales bacterium
GACGCCGACCTCACCGCCTACGGCCGCCCGCTGTTCGCCGAGACCGCGTTCGACGGCGTCGGGTTCGGCCTCGGGGTGTCGGTCACCGTCGACCCGGCGGCGGCCAAGGTTCCCGGCTCGGTCGGCGACTACGGCTGGGGCGGCGCCGCGTCCACCTGGTTCATGATCGACCCGGTCGAGGACCTCACCGTGCTGTTCCTCACGCAGCTGCTGCCGTCGTCGACCCACCCGATCCGCAGCCTGCTCAAGCTCCTCGTCCACCAGGCGCTCGTCGACTGAGTCGCCGCACGAGCCACCGGCCCGTCGGGCCGGCGGCCACGCCGACCGCGACCACCCCGACCGCGAGCGCCGCGGACGCATCGCGCAGCAGCGCCACGGCCCGCTCGATGTCACCGGGCCCGGGCGGATCGCCGTCGCCGAGCAGGGCCCGGTGCTCGACCCGGTCGCCGTAACGGTTGGCGCCCCCGAGACGAACCCCGAGCGCAGCGGCGAAGGCCGACTCGACCACCCCGGCGTTGGGCGACGGGTGTCCCCCGGCGTCGCGCCGCACGACGCGCCGGATCGCACCGGCCCGCGACGGGCGGGCGACGGCGACCGCCAACGCGCTGACGCGAGCCGGCAGCCAGTTGGCGACGTCGTCGAGCCGGGCCGCCGCCCAGCCGTAGCGCTCGTAGCGCGCCGAGCGATGGCCGACCATCGCGTCCATCGTGTTGATCGCCCGGTGCGCGAGCGCGCCCGGAGCACCGGCCAGCGCGCCCCACACCACCGGGGCGGCGACGGCGTCGGCGAAGTTCTCGGCGACGCTCTCCACCACCGCCCGGGTGATCTCTGCCGCGTCGAGCCCGCTCGGATCACGGCCCACGAGCGACGGCAGGCCGGCGCGGGCCGCGTCGAGATCGCCCCGGGCCAGGTCGGCCCCGATCCCCCGGGCGACGTCGCCCAGCATCCGGCCCCCGGTCGCGATCCCGACCGCGAGAGCCGTCGCCGCCCACCGGGGCCGCACGAACTGTTGCAGCGCAACGCCCGCCGCCGCACCAAGGCCGGCACCGAGCATGGCGTGGACGACGCCGCGGGCCCGGTCGTCGCGGTACCAGCGGGCCTCGAACGCGCCCATGAGCGCACCGAAGCGCGCCACCGGGTGGAGCGCGAGCGGCGGTTCGCCCAGCGCCCGGTCGGCCACGACCCCGAGCCCGGCGCCGATCGCTGCGGCGCTCACCACCGGGCCCCGATCACGACCAGGGCGACCGTCTCGGTCAGGAGTCCGGCGGCGCCGAGCACGTCACCGGTCACCCCGCCGAGGCGCCGGCCCGCGAGGGCCACCACACCGGCCGCGGCGACCGCACCGGACGCCAGCGCCACCGGCAGCGCCGCCGCCGACCACCCCACGGCCGGGGCGAGCGCGACGCCACCCGCTGCGACGGCGAGCCCGCCGAGCGCCGGCGGCCACCACGGGCCGCCGAGGAACGCGCTCGCCAGTCCCCCGCCGGCGTAGGGACGCCCGAGCGCGGCCACGGCCATCACGGTGCGCGACACGGACCAGATCGTTGCGCAGGCAACGATCGCTTCCGGCCCGGCCGGGACGGCGGCGAACCCGGCGACGCGCAGGCCGAGCACGGCCACCACCGCCCCCACCCCGAACGCCCCGGTGTCGGGGGCCCGCATCACGGCCAGCCGGCGTTCCCGATCGAGATGGGGCAGCAGGCCGTCGGCCGAGTCGGCCAGACCGTCGAGGTGCAGCATCCCGGTGACGGCAAGATCGGCGACCACGGCCAGGGTTGCCGCGACCAGCGGGGTCCACCACGACTCGGCCCCCCACCGCAACGCCCCGACGAACGCTCCGACGACGAGACCGACGAGCGGGAACCACCGCATCGTGCCGGCGTCGGGGCGCGCCCCACGACGGCCGGCCACGGTCAAGAACGCGAACGCAGCGATCACGGCGGATCAGCGCCAGGAGGGAATCGTCGGGTCAACGGGCAGGACCAGCACCCGGCCGGCGACCACCAGCCACACGTCGTCGCATGCGGCACTGAACGCCACGTTCACCTCGCCGAGCACGTCACGGAACCGGCGGCCCAGGGCCGTCTCCGGATGGACACCGAGGCCGACCTCGTCACTCACGAGCACCGTCGGCGCCACCCGGGCGGCGAGCGCGTCGAGAACCGGACCCACGTCGCAGACGAAGTCGTGGTGGGCTGCGACCCAGGTGCCGACGGCGTCGACCAGCACCGCGGCGTCGGGCGGGGCGGCGGCGAGCGCCTCGGCCAGCGCCGGCCCGCACTCGACGGTCACCCACGACGCCGGGCGGCGGTCGCGGTGGCGAGCGACCCGAGCGGCCCAGTCCGGATCGATGGCCGGGTCGGGCCCGGTGGCCAGGTAGTGGACGGCTGCCCCGGGGGCGGACCGAACCACGAGCCGCTCGGCGACGGCGGACTTGCCGCTGCGGCTGCCACCCAGCACGAGCACGCGGGGACCGGTCACGGCGTCCACGCCCGGTGGTACCCGGCCGCGGTGGCCCGCCGGTGGTCGTCGAGCGCGCCGTCGCGCACGGCGGCGTGCACCGCCCGGGCCAGGCGCGCCCCCCAGCGCGACCGGGGGCCCCCGTAGGGTTCCGGGTCGGGTCGCCCCGCGCCGGGGACCGGGCAGCACACCACGACGGCGTCGGTGGCGGTGCCGGTGCCGGGCACCCCGAGCTCGACCAGCGCCTGGGTCTTGGCCTCGGTCACGGTGCACGCCGCGTTCACCAGCGCCGCCTGCGACAACGGGACCGGGACCCACACGAGGAGATTGACGGTGTCGGCCCGCCGGGGCGGCGGGGCGTCGTCGTGGCCGTGGGGTACCGCAGCCCACGTCGGCCAACCGAGTCCGACCGTCCCGAGACATTCGGCGCCGTCGGCCTCGGCCCAGGCGGCGTGGCGCACGTCGGCGGCGGTCAGCAGCCCGCAGCCGTCACGACCGGCGTCGCGACCGCCGGCCGAGGCGGCGACGACCCC
>JBILVB010000270.1:0-2985 GCA_044370695.1 Acidimicrobiales bacterium
GCGCTCGTGCGTGACGTCGAGGTGTGCGGCCTCGAACGGGTGGAACTGCCCGGATCGGACCACGACGGGTTCCTCGTCGAACTCGCCGTCGGCTAGGCCCGCCGGGTCGGCACACCCGGCCAGTCGATGGCTCAGAGCCCGTCGAGCTTGCGCCGCAACGTCGCGGCGTCGATGACCCCGAGGTGCACCTCGGCCACGGTCCCGTCGGCGCGCACCAGCACGGTCGTGGGCATCTGCGTGCCGCCGAAGGCGCGCAGCGCCTCGCCGTCGGGGTCCCGGGCGATGGCGTAGGTCACGCCGGCCCGACGGGCGAGGTCGATCCCCGTGTCGCCGTCGTCTTGCACGTTGACCCCGACGAACGCCACGCCGCCGGCGCGCTCCGCGGCGACGGCGGCGAGGTCGGGCAACTCGCGCAGGCACGGCGCGCACCACGAGGCGAAGAAGTTGACGACCACCGGGCGGCCGCGCAGCGACGAGACCGGCCGCGCCGGGCCGTCGAGCATGGCGAGGGGCCGGTCGAGCGCGGCCGGCGCGCCGTCCCCACCGCAGGCGGCGATGGTCAGCGCCGTCGCGACCGCAGCGACGGCTCGGAGCCTCGACGTCCGACGCATGTCAGAACACGACGAAGGTCACGTCGCCACCCGGCGCGAGCCGGCAGGTGTTGCGGAAGGTGCCCTTGTCGCTCATCACGCGGCGGAAGGTCTGGCCGGGTCCGATGACGAACGGGCCGAGGTCGAAGGGCCGGTCGTCCTCGTTGACGATCACCAGCTCGACCCCTTGGCGCATCACGATCGTGGCCGGTAACACGGCGACGTGGCTCCCGGCGTCCATGGCGGCGCCGGTCCCGGCCGGCACCACGTACCGGGCGGCCGGCACCGGGGGTTCGCTACGGCCGGCCACCGCGATGCCGATCGCTGCAGCCGCAACGATCGCGAGCAGGAGCGGCACCGACCACCACAGCACGCCGGCACGCCGGGCGGGGGCGACGGCGGCGACGCTCATCGCGCGCGGTTCAGCAGGACGTTCAGGTCGTGCGCCATCGTCTCCGCGCTCGTGCCGAACGGCCACTGCACGGCGATTCGGCCCTGGTCGTCGACGATCGAGGTCATCGCGGTGTGGCTCACCTCGACGGCGCCGGTGGCGGTGGTGGTCACCGTCGACGTGGCGAGGAAACCCGCCTCGACGGCCTTCTGCGCGACCGGGTCCTCGAACCGCAGGGCGTGGACCTGCTCGGCGGGGAAGAAGTGCGACAGGTACGTGCGCAGCACCGCAGCGGTGTCGCGGGCCGGGTCGACCGTGACCATGGCGACGTCGACCCGTGCGGCCTTCGTGCCCAGCCGGCGCAGGGCCGCCTTCACGTCGGCCATGGTCGTCGGGCACAGGTCCGGGCACTGCGTGTAGCCGAAGTAGACGGCCAGGAGGCCGCCCTGGTCGGCGACGAACCGGAACGGCGTGCCGTCGACGCCCTCGGGAGCCTGCAGCGCGGACACCACCGGCGCCGGCTCGAGTGTGGCGCCCTGCAGGGTGGTGTCCTCGCCGCCGCACGCTGCGAGGCCCACGGCGAGGACGGACACGAGGGTGACGAGCCGGCGCAGCACCGGATCAGTCTGTCCGACCACGGTGGCGTCCCGCCGCGGCCGATGGTCCCGGTCCTGACCGGCGTGAGGTCCCGAGGTCCCGGGCGCGACCGTGAATTACGGTCGCAGCCGTCTCGGGTCGAGGGGCGGCCCGGACGGAGGGGAACCGCCATGACCGAAACGCTCACCGGAACGGATCGCTCCGCCGGGATCAGCCTCGCCGAACTGCTCGACGCCGACAGCCGGCCGGTGCGGGAGGTGTTCCGGCGGGAGTCGCCGATGCCGCCGGGGAACACCCGCGTGCCCGCGGGCGTCTACACGTCCAAGGCGTGGCACGACCTCGAAGTCGAGCGCCTCTGGAGCCGGGTGTGGCAGATCGCGTGCCTGGAGGAAGAGATCCCTGCGGTGGGTGACTACGTCGTCTACGACGTCGCACACCTGTCGTTCCTCGTCGTGCGGACCGCTGCGGACGAGATCAAGGCGTACCGCAACGCCTGCCTGCACCGGGGTCGCAAGCTGCGCACCTGCGAGGGCAAGGGCGCGAAGAACCTCCGTTGCCCGTTCCACGGCTGGTCGTGGTTCCTCGACGGCGGGCTCAAGGAGATCCCCTGCGAATGGGACTTCCCCGAGCTGAACAAGGCCGACTACGACCTGCCCGAGGCCAAGGTCGCCACCTGGCAGGGCTTCGTGTTCGTCAACCCCGACCGTGACGCCGAGCCGCTCGTGGCGTTCCTGGCCGGTCTCGACGAGCACTTCGAGCAGCTGCCGTTCACCAAGCGGTACAAGGCGGCGCACGTGGCCAAGGTCATGCCGGTGAACTGGAAGGCCTGCCAGGAGGCCTTCATGGAGGCGTACCACACGGTCGCCACCCACCCGACCCTCATGCCCAACCTCGGCGACGCCAACACCCGGTACGACGTGTTCCCCACGTTCTCGCGCGCCGTGTCCCCCCACGGGGTGGCCAGCCCCCACCTGGCCAACATGCCCCGCTACGAACAGCCCACCGACGGCCTGCAGTACGCCCGGTGGCGGCACCCGATGAACGGCCACCTCTACGAGCGGCTCGAGGAGAACCGGGTCAAGGTCACCGACCTCGACGGCCACGTCAGCGTCTTCGACGCGGACGGCAACTGGATCGACGGTCCCCAGACCCAGGCCGACCCGCACCTGTGCATCTGGATCGGGGGTCCCAGCCTGCCGGGCATGGAGGACGTACCGATGATGCTGCCCGTCCCGCCCGCCGGCGTGGAGACCCCGGCGCAGCGGCGCACCTGGATCGCTGACCGCAAGCGGGATCTGCTGCGGTCCCAGCACGGTGACGCGCTCGACGTCGATTCGGTCAGCGACGCCGAGATGATCGACGCCATCTACTACTCGGTGTTCCCGAACTGGTCGCCGTGGGGATGCT
>JBILVB010000125.1:0-11129 GCA_044370695.1 Acidimicrobiales bacterium
AGGGCCGAGAACGAATCGTCGAACAGGTAGATCTCCGGGCGGCGCACCAGCGCCCGGGCGATCGCGAGCCGTTGCCGCTGGCCGCCCGAGACGTTGGCGCCGCCCTGCGCGATCGGGGCGTCGAGGCCGCCGGGCATGGCCCGGACGAAGTCGGCGGCCTGGGCCACCTCGAGGGCGTGCCACAGCTCGTCGTCGGTGGCGTCGGGTCGTCCGAACCGCAGGTTGCTCGCCACCGTCCCCGTGAACAGGTAGGCCCGCTGGGGCACCAGTCCGATCCGCCCGGTGAGGACGGCGGGGTCGAGGTCGCGCACGTCGACCCCGTCCACCCGGACCTCGCCCCCGGTCACGTCGAACAACCGGGCCACGAGACCGAGCAGCGTGGTCTTGCCCGAGCCGGTGCTGCCGACGACGGCGGTCACCTGCCCGGGTCGGCAGCGCAGCTCGACGTCGTGGAGCACGTCGCTCTCGGCGCCGGGGTAGCCGAAGCACGCGCCCGTCAACTCGACCGTCGCGTGTTCGGGCAGCGCCGTCACCGGGTTCGGGCTCGCGACGACCGACGACGGGGTGTCGAGCACCTCGGCGATGCGCTCGGCGCACACCGAGGCTCGGGGCCACATCGCAGCGATGAACGACGCCATGGTGACGGACATGAGGATCTGGATGAGGTACGTGAGGTAGGCGACGAGCGAGCCGACCTGCAGGTCGCCGTCGATGATCCGGTTGGCGCCGAACCACACCACCGCCACGCTCGTCAGGTTGACCGTGACGATCGCCGTCGGGAAGATCGAGGCCATCAGGCGCCCGGAGGCGAGCGCAGAGGCGGTCACGTCCTCGTTGGCCCGGGCGAAGCGGACGGCCTCGTCGGGCTCGCGCACGAAGGCCCGAACCACCCGTATCCCGGCGATCTGCTCCCGCAGGACCCGGTTGAGCGCGTCGATGCGATCCTGCATCGCCTGGAAATGCGGGACCATTCGCCGGATGATCACACCGACCACGACGGCCAGGGTCGGCACGCTGAGCGCGAGCAACCAGGACAGCCCGACGTCTTCGGTCGTCGCCATCACGACGCCACCGGCGGCCGTGATCGGCGCGGCCAGCAGCATCGTCGCGGTCATCAGCACCAGCATCTGGACCTGCTGGACGTCGTTGGTGACGCGGGTGATCAACGACGGTCCGCCGAAGGTCGCGACCTCGCGCGCCGAGAACTCGGTGATCCGGTCGAACAGGCCCTGGCGAAGGTCGCGCGAGATGCCCATCGCAAGGCGGGAGCCCTGGTGCACCGCGGCGACGGACAAGGCCACCTGCAGCAGCGACAGGGCGAGCATCAGCGCGCCGAAGACCCAGATCACCGAGTAGTCGCCGGCGAGCACACCGTCGTCGATGATGTGCGCGTTCAGGCGGGGGAGCAGCAGGCCGGCGACGGCTTGGGCGGTCTGGAGCACGACGACGGCGACGAGCACCCGCCGGTAGGGCCCCAGGTGGGAGCGGAGGAGTCGGATCAGCATGGGGGTCGTTGCGCACCCTATCGAGCGTGCTGCGCCGGGCCCCCGGTGGCGCCGGACTCGCCTAGCGGGCGCCGTCGAGCGGTCCGGTGAACCCGCCGGGTCGGTAGGGGCCGATCACGACCTGCTCGAGCGCGCCGACCCCGGTGCGCGAGCCGTCGGTGATCCGGCAGACCTGCTGGACGTGGACGTTCTCGGGCCGCAGCAGGTCGATCTCGGCGGGATCGAACGACTCGACGCCCGTCTTCAGCTCGCCCTGCCACATGCCCTGACGCCAGGACGGGTGCCCGTAGCCGAGGCCCTTCATGTGGAAGCGCAGCATCGGCTCGTACCGGATCGTGCGAAGGCCGCCGTCGAGGTCGAGGAAGTCGATCTCGGCGTGCGCGGCCAGGCGGGTTCCCGGGTGGTAGCGGATCCGGTGGGCCGTGCCGGCCATGCGTTCGTCGGTGTCGACGAGCGCGTTCGGGATGGCCTGCTCGTCGTCGAACAGCGGCGCGACGATCGCCTCCCGCACGAGCGGCTCGCCGCGCGGCCCGTCGAAGAACATCGCATGCGTCACGTGGTCGTCCCAGAACGACGGCGCCCACAGGAAGAAGATGCCGCGGGCGCCGCCGGGCGCGCCGGTGGTCTCGGGCTCACCGACGCCGCGGATCCCCCAGGAGCGATCCTTGGTGCCGAGCCAGTCGTCGACGGCGACTGCACCGTCCGGGTGGGTGATCGTCCCGCTCCAGCGGCCGAACTGGGCGAAGCGAGTGGCGTCCATCGTCTTGCGGAGTCCGTCGTAGAGGACCTGGCGAGCCTCCTGGATCGCCGAGGTGCGGGCCGAGAAGGTGAGGTCGCAGGCCAGACCGGTGTCGTTGTCGTCGAGCACGACGCGGGCCCGTCGCAACGGTTCGACGATCTCGAGGGTGAACGGGCCGACCCGCATGTCGGTGCGCTCGAGGGGAGCGAGGCACGACCCGAAGAAGCAGTGTTGCCGGCCGCCCCGCTCGACGACGCTGAACGCGCAGTCGAGCACCTTGCGGTAGGGGTAGATCGCGATCCCGATGCCGAAGTACGCCGAACCGTCGGGGGTGTAGCCGTTGAACCAGGTTCGGTCGTAGACGTTGCGGTCCGAACTCGCCGGATGGGCGATCGGTTCCGGCGTCTGGTGGATCGGGTAGTCGTCCATCCGGTTCAGCACGCCGGGCCCCTGTCGTTGCGTCGAGCGGGTGGCTCGATCCGGTGATTCGAGCGGTCGATTCGAGCGGGTGAAGGGAATCGAACCCTCATGGCCAGCTTGGAAGGCTGGAGCTCTACCATTGAGCTACACCCGCGGGACGGCGTGGCGAATGTTACCGATCGCCCCGGCGCCTTCGCTCTTCGACCGGGGGTGCGGCCGCCTGTTGCAGGGTGTGGGCAACGCTGGGTCAAGGGATGGTCGACCGGATGGACCGGGAGGGTTCCCGGGCCGACCGGACGGGTATGCGAGGCACGGCCTTCCCGACGAGAACGATCGGTACTGCCCGCCCGGCAGGCGCCACCCGCGCCGAGTCGCCTGCGGTCACGCTCCCACCGTCGGCGTGGAGCATGGTCCGGCACGTGGCGTACCAGTCCGTCGTCCAGGACCTCGCCTGGTCGGTGACCGTGTTCGGCTCACACGTCTGGGGAACACCCGACGGTTGCAGCGACGTCGACCTGTTCGTGGTCGCGAACCGCAGTCAGGTCGCATGTCTGCACCGGGTCTTCGCCCGCGTGTCGATGAAGATCCACCGTCCGGTCGAGCTCACGATCGAGTCGAGCTGCTCGGTGGCCGTCGCCCTGCGCGACCCGGCATCGCTCGCGTCGCGCGTCGCCGTGGGTGGCCGTCTGCTCGCCGGCGGTTCGCTCGACTCGCTCGTGCCGCACGACGTGGTCGCCGATCCCGAGGCCGCCCGGATCGCCGACGCCCGTTGGCATCTCGAGCGGGCCGAGGAGCGCACGGGCGATCTGCAGACCCGAGAGGTCCTGGCTGCTGCGGCGAGACTCGCCGGGGTGCCCTCGTACTACGCCGGTCGCCGGTCGTGGTGGCCGGCGGCGATCGCCGAAGGGATCGGCTGCTCGCCCGACACGGTGGACTGGGCCCTTCGAGGTCGCCACGACGGCCTCCTGCAGCACGTCCGCTCGCAGCTCGACTGATCGAACGGGAGCCGCCGCCGCGCGCGACCGCAGCGCATCGCGCCGCGACGTGCGGCCGGGTCCCGGCCGGTCGGCTCAGCGCCGCTTGTTCGGCTCCTGGACGATCACGCCGAACCAGCCGAGACCCCGGTAGGTCTCGTAGCCGGGGGTGAGCGAATAGCCGATCACCCGGCGCTGGCTGTCGGTGTAGTACCCGCTCGCGCCCTGGGTGGTGTCGAGCGGGAACACCTCGTGCAGCACGCCCTGCCCTCGGGTCGACGCGATCACCCGGTGGTTCCGGTCGATGATCATGCAGCGGGTGAGGCCTTGCTCGTCGGGATGGAGGCGCACCGAGTCGACGACGCCCTGCGACTGCGTCGACCAGTCGAAGTGGATGCCGAGCACCCCGATGACCCGGCCGCGCTCCTCGCCGCCCTCCCGGATCGCCGTCGAATACGTCGCGACCGGTCGGTTGCCGAGGAGGCGGTTGGTCTCGATGTCGGCGACGGCGAAATCGGCACCGCTGGCCGTCGCCATGGCCTGGCTGAACCACGGCTCGGCAGCGACGGAGGAGCCGACGACCTGCGGGTAGGAATGCGGGCGGCCGTTGGCGATGACGGTGCCCTTGGCGTCGGCGATCCACAGGTCCAGGTACACCGTGTAGGAGTCGAGGATGACCCCGAGGCGCCGGGAGGCGAAGCTCACCGCAGCGGGCGTGTGTTCGGTGCACGCATCGACCACGGCCGAGTCCGTCGCCCACCAGCGCACGTCACAGCTGCGTTCGTAGAGGTTCCGGTCGATGATGTCGATCTGGTTCAGCGCCAGGTCGACGAGGCGTCCACCGCGCACCTGGCTCACGAGGTCCTGGCCGAGGCGCACGAGTTCGGACGATTTCGTGGCCAGCTCCTCGACGAGCGAACCGGCGATCGACGCGATGATCTGGGAGACCTCGGTCACCTCGTTGGCCACGACGCCGAAGCCTCGACCGGCATCGCCGGCGTGAGCCGCCTCGATGCGGGCGTTGATAGCGAGGATCTCGGTGCGCTGCGTGATCCGCTTGATCTCGGCGACCTTCGCCGAAGTGATCGCGTTCACCTCGCCGGCCAGGGCAACAACCCGCTCGGGCATGAAGGATCCTCTCTCCAATCTCAGGGGCGCCGAACCGCAGTTCCGGCACCGGCGACGGGGCGACGGCGCTCGGCCGGGTAACCGTAGGGGGGTCGTTCCGGTTCGGGTGCTGAGCGCGGCTAAACCGTCCGAGGAAGCGATCGCGACGCGCACGAGGGCTGCCCCGGCCGTCCGGGCAGCTCACGCGCTCGACCCGGCGGTGTCACCCGGGCCGGGACACGGCGGCCGCTCGATGGTCGTCGGACAGCGGCGCTGTCGACGTTCCCGTCGGGATCGCTCCCCGGGTCAGCCGGCAGGTTGCAGCAGCTGCAGGGTGTTGCCGTCCGGGTCGTGGAACGTGGCGATCCACCCGCCCCACGGTTCGCGTTCGGGATGGCGGTCGAACGTGACCCCGGCGTCGCCGAGGCGGGCCGCCACGGCGGCGATGTCGGCGACGTGGAGGTTGATCATGAGGCGGTCCGGGTCGTGCGCCACGCCGTCGACTCGGTCGTGCACCGTGACGGTGAGGCGCACGTCGCCCGGCCAGGCGAACGAGACGAACCCGTCGCGCGCGGTCCGCACCGGCAGCGCGAGCGTGTCGCGGTAGAACCGTGCCATCGCCTCGAACCGATCGGCCGACGTCCACACGAGGACGCCGGCCAGGCCGGTGATCTCGTCGCTGATCGCATCGCTCACGGCGTCGTGCATCGGTCGCCTCCTCCCGCGTGCGCCCCGGGGCCGCGATCGGTGCGCAGTTCCCGGGACAGGCCGCCGTCGAGACCGTACGATGCGCGGGCGCACCGGTGCCAGGTGCCGGACAGGGGGAGTGCCGCCATGGTGATGACCGAGCCGACCGTGTTCACGAAGTCGGCCGTCGAGCGGGTCGCCGACCTCGCCGACGTGATCCGGGCCGGCGGTGACGAGGCCCAGAAGCTCCGGCGTCTCCCCACCGAGACCGTCGACGCGCTGATCGATGCCGGGCTGTTCCGCTTCGCGCTGCCGCGCGCGCTCGGCGGCGAGGACGCGAGCTCGATGGAGACGATCGCCGTGCTCGAGGCGATCTCGGCCATCGACGCGTCGGTCGGCTGGAACGTGATGCTCGGGTCGGAGATCAACGCCATGGCGGCCGGCGGGATGGATCCGGCCCTCGCTCGGCAGATCTACCTCGACGACCCGCGGGTCATCATGTGTGGTGGCGGCGGGCCGGGGACCAAGCCGTCGCGGGCGATCCGCCGGCCGGACGGCTCGTACCAGGTGTGGGGTCAGGCGACGTTCATCTCCGGTTGCCACAACGCCACGTGGTGCTTCATCGCAGCGCCGGTGTTCGAGGGTGACCAGCTCGCCAAGGACGCCGCCGGGAACCCCGTGGTCAAGATGTTCTTCCTCCACCGCAGCCAGTGGACGATCGTCGACACCTGGGACGTCGCCGGCCTCCGGGGGTCCGGCAGCAACGACGTGTTCACCGAGGGCGGTGTCGTGCCGGCCGAGCACGCCGACGTGCAACTCGTGGCGTTCCCCGCCCACCACGACAACCCGGTGTTCCGGATCCCGGTGCCGCTGCGGTTGGCGTACAACAAGGCGGCCGTGGCGCTCGGGATCGCAAAGGGGGCGCTCGGCGCGTTCGTCGAGCTGGCGAACGAGAAGACCCCGATGCTGTCCACCTCCCTGCTGCGTGACCGTCCGCTCGCCCAGCACCGCATGGGGGAAGCGACCGCGGTCTACCGCTCGGCCCGGGCGTACCTCATGGAGGCGATGACCGCGGTCGAGGACGAGCTGCGAGCGGGCGCCCCCTGGCCGAGCGCCGGGGCCACCCAGAACGCCCGTCTCGCGTGCACCCACGCGGCGAACGCGTGCATGCAGGCGGTGGACTGGATCCACAACGCCGGCGGCACGACGGCGATGCGGATGTACAGCCCGCTCGAGCGCAAGCTGCGCGACGCCCACGGCGCGGCGACGCACCGGTGGGTCGCCGCACCGCTGTACGGCGAGTTGGGCCGGATCATGCTCGGTGGCGAGCCCGGTCCGGAGTTCGACGGATCCTCGTCCCAGTCGCCACGGCCGAAGTGATCGCAGCGCCGGCCGGGGTGGTTCAGGCCCGGCCGGCGAGCTCTGCGACCTGACGGGCCGACGGGTTCACCAGGTGGACGTCGCCGATCGACACGGTCGGTACGGTCTCGTTGCCGTTGGCGACGGATCGCACGAACGCAGCGGCCTCGGGGTCCTGCCAGATGTCGACCTCGGTGAACTCGAGCCCTTCCTGCACGAGCCCTCGCCGAAGCGAGGAGCAGAAGGGGCAGCCCGGACGCCAATACACGGTGATCACCTGACGCACGGCACCGAAGCCTACGGACGTCCCCCGGCGACTCCACCGGCCGAGCCCCTACGATGCACCTCGACGTCCGGGGGCGTCGGAGGGGGTACCACGATGGAGGACCATGCCACACCGGTCGCCGACCCGACCGGAATCGACGTCCCGGCGGTGACGGCCTGGCTCGTCGAGCGGGTGCCGCGCCTCGTGGCCCCGTTCACCTGGGCCAAGCTCCCCGGGGGGCACTCGAACTTCACGTACCGCGTGGCCGACGCCGCCGGCACGAGATTCGTCGTGCGCCGTCCGCCGTTGGGTGAGCTGCTGCCGAGCGCCCATGACATGGGCCGCGAGTTCCGGGTGATCTCGGCGCTGTGGCCGACCGCCGTGCCGGTACCGGAGCCGCTGGCGCACTGCACCGACGAGTCCGTCACCGGAGCGCCGTTCTACGTGATGGGCGAGGTCGTCGGACGGTCGCTCTACGTCCGGGCCGACGTCGAGGCGCTCGTGCCGGAGTCCCTGCGTCGGGCGCTCGGGTTCTCGTTCATCGACGTGCTCGCCGACCTGCACGCGATCGACCCGGCCGGGGTGGGCCTGGAGCGGCTCGGTAAGCCCGACGCCTACGTGCTGCGGCAACTCAACCGGTGGAACGCGTCGTGGGTCGCGTCGCAGACCGAACCCCGCCCGGTCGTCGACGCCCTGTACGACTTCCTCGCCGCCCGGGTGCCCGAACAGGGCCCGGCCCGCATCGTGCACGGCGACTACGGGCTCCACAACTGCATCTCGGCGGCGCAAGGCCACATCGCGGCCGTCGTCGACTGGGAGATCTCGACGCTCGGTGACCCGCTCGCGGACGTGGCGTACGCGCTCAACTCGTGGGTCGACCCGGGCGACCCGGTGGCGCCGGGAACCGATCCGGTGACGCTGGCCCGGGGTTTCCCGACCCGCGCCGAACTCGCGGCCCGCTACGGCGAGCGGACCGGCATCGACACGACGCAGCTCGACTACTACACGGCGTTCAACTCCTGGAAGTCCATCGCCATCGTCGACGGCGTGCTCGCCCGGTATCTGAAGGGCCAGAAGGCGCCCGACGGCGTCGACCTGGGCGCCATGAAGCAGCGCATCGATGCGATGGTCGCCACGACCGTCGAGCGGGCGGCCCGCATCGGGTTCGTGGCGTGAGCGCAGCGGGTCGCGGCGGTCTGCGGCTCCACGCCGACGTCCATCCCGGTGACGGCCCGCCGTGCCTGCTCGTGCACGGGTTCCTGGCCGGCCGTGCGCTGTGGTCGGCGAACGTGGCGTCGCTCGCGACGGTGTGCCGGCCGGTCACGGTCGAACTCTGGGGCCACGGGAGGTCCCCGGCGCCGTCGGATCGCAGCGCCTATCACCCGGATGCGTACGTCGCGGCGTTCGACGAACTGCGCTGCGAGCTCGGGGTCGAGCGGTGGTTCGTCGCCGGACATTCCCTCGGCGCGGCGCTCACGTGGCGCTACGCCCTCGAGCACCCCGATCGCGTCGTGGCGCACGCATTCACCAACACCGCGTCGGCCCTGGCCGGGCCACGCTGGCGAGACAAGGTCGCCGCGTCGGTGGACGCCGACGCCGATGCATTGGCCGCCGCCGGACCGGCGGGCCTCGCCGAGCACCGGCTCAACCCGGCCCGGGCCCGGCGGATCGTGGCGCCGGTGCGCGAGGCGCTCGCCGCGGACGTCGGCCTACTCCAGATGACCGGGGTGACGAACACCCTGCGCCACACGGTTCCGGCAGCCTCGGTCCGTGAGCGCGCCGGGACGAACCGGGTACCGACCCTGCTGGTGCACGGTCGACGTGAGGAAGGGTTCGCCGAGGCGGCGGCCTTCGCGGCGACGCTGCCGCTGGTCGAGGTCGTCGGCACCGACGTCGGTCACTCGCCGATGGCGGAGTCCCCGTCGGTGTTCGACGAGGCCGTCGTCACGTTCTTCGCTCGGCACCGCTGACCATCACCGCGCGGTCCCGCGCGAGGCCGATCCCTCCGGCCCCGGCGCGGTGCGTCGCACGGCCGCGAAGCCCTGCGACGCACCGGACGGGGATGGTCAGCCGCGGGTGACGGCGATCTTGCGGGCCTCCGGTTCGCTCGACGGGTACGGCATGCGGACCTCGAGGATCCCGTCGACGTAGGTGGCCTTGACGTCGTCGGCGGTGACCCCGCGGGGGAGCGGGATGGTCCGGCTGAAGCTCCCGTAGCGGAACTCGCTGCGGTGCCAGCCCTTCTCGCCGTCGGTCTTGGTCTCCTGGCGCCGCTCCGCTTTGACCACGAGCGTGCCCTCCCGGACCGACAATTCGACGTCGGCGTCCGGGTCGATGCCCGGCAGCTCGCAGCGCAGGACGAACGTGCCGTTCTCCACGTTCTCCTCGATACGGAATTCCTGGCTCAGCGTGAGGCCGGGGAAGTTGTCGAACCAGCGGTTCATCACCGGCCAGGTGAACGGATCGAACCATCGACGGGTGTCGAGTTCGAACTCCTTGCTCATCAGGTCGAGCGCCGTCTTGTCCTTCGTCGCCATGGGTGCCTCCTCGGGAAGGTTCCGGACGACCCCATTGGCGCGCCCGGCCGGTGCCGCGCCCAGGGACCACCGTCCCGATCCGTCAGGGCACGAGGAGCACCCGGCCGAACGCCTGACGGCCCTCGATGTAGCGATGGGCCGCCTCGGCCTCGGCGAGGGGGAACCGCCGGTCGATCACCACGCGCAGCTCGCCGGCTGCGACCCGGGCCAGGAGCCGCTCGATCATCGGCCTCGTACGGGCGGGGTCGCGGGCCATCTCGGCGCCGAGGAACACCCCGATCAGCGATCCGTTGCGCTGCATGATCGGCCACACCTCGGGCGGTCGCTCCTCCCGGCCCGCTCGGCCGACCCAGGCGATACGACCCCGGTACGCGAGCGCGGCGATCGACGCCTCCAGGGTGCGGCCACCCACCGGATCGACCACGAGGTCAGCGCCCCGCCCACCCGTCAGCGCCAGCACCTCGGCGGCCACGTCGGCCCGCACGTAGTCGATGCCGTGATCCATGCCGTAGTCCGCGACCCGGGCGAGGCGCTCGGGCGACGAGGCCGTGCCGATCACCGTGGCGCCGGCGGCCTTGGCCAGCTGCACCGCCGCGAGGCCTACGCCGCCGGCTGCGGCGTGCACCAGCACCGTCTCGCCGGGCCGAAGGCGGCCGAACTCGAACAGGCAGTCGTCGGCGGTGCCGAACTCGATCGGCACCCCGGCGGCGTCCTCGAGCGACAGGCCCTCGGGGACGGCGTACACCGCGCCGGCGGGCACCGAGCAGCGCTCGGCGTGGCTGCCGTAGCCCATGGTGGCGACGACCGGCTGACCGACCCGGAAGCCCTCGACGCCGGCGCCGACCTCGGCGATGGTCCCGGCGGCCTGGTAGCCCACGACGTGGGGCGACGTGGCGAGGACCCCACCGGCCCGGTGGAGCAGGTCGCCGCCCTGGATCGACACCGCCGCGACGTCGATCACGACGCCGCCGGGCCGGCAGACGGGGTCGGGTACCTCCTCGTACCGGAACACCTCGGGACCGCCGGTTTCGTAGAACACCGCTGCACGCACGGTGCGGACCGTACCCCGGGGCCGGGCTGCGAGGATTGCCCGGTGATCCCGCGCTTCGTCGTCGATGCCGAACCCTCCGACGTCCGCCCCTGCGACGCCGGTACCCCCGACGCCGTAGCCCTCGATGCCGGGCTCGTGGCCGACGTGGTCGCAGCCCTCGTCGCCGAGGGGTGCGCGATCGTCGAGCGGCTCGTCCCCGACGACGTCGTCGACGCCGTCGCCGCCGAGATGGCGCCGTGGCTCGATGCCACGCCCAACGGCGGCGACGATTTCAGCGGTCGCAACACCCGTCGATGCGGTGCGCTGCTGGCCCGGTCGCCGTCGTCGACGGCGATGATCGCCCACCCGCTCGTGCTCGCCGTCGCCGACGCCTTCCTCTGGCCGCGCAAGACGAGCTTCCAGCTCCACCTCACCCAGCTGATCGCGATCGGCCCGGGATCCCCGGCGCAAGCGCTGCATCGCGACCAGTGGTGTTTCGACTTCTT
>JBILVB010000024.1:0-34929 GCA_044370695.1 Acidimicrobiales bacterium
AACCGGGTCCGGTGACGTGGGGCGTACCGCTCGATCAGGGCGCTCGAAGTGTGAGCAGCACCCGCCGATCGTGGACAGCGGTCGCGATCAGCACGACGGCGTCGGCCGGAACGGCGACGGTCACCGCTCGGTCGTCGACGCCGGCCACGACCCCGGACACCGGTCGGCCGAGGTCGCCGTCGAGTTCGCCGATCGCCATCACCTCGACGGCGTCACCGACCCGGACGGGCAGGCCGACCTCGCTTCGGGCGACCGCCAGGGCGCGCCAGCCGGGTGGGATGGCGGCGACGGTCGGCGAGGAGGCCGTTCCGGAGACGGCCACCTCGGTGACCACGGTCCCTGCGGCGAGCGGATGGCGGGCTCGTGCGGACCCGGGAAGCGCCTCGATCGCGCCGTCGGGCAGCGCAGCGATCGGAATCGTGCGCAGAGTGACCAACCCGTCGAGCGCCGCACCGGCCTCGACGGCGCGGGTCGTGACGAGCACGGTACGCGCCTCTCCCCAGGCCTCGCGGGCGGTCGCAGCCTGCGCGGTGATCCACCAGGTGCAGCCGGCGACGACCCCGCCTGCGGCCAGCAGGGCTGCGAGCCGCAACAGGCGTCGGCGCCCCCAGGTCCTCCGCAACTCGAGCAGTGGGAACGGCCGAGCGGTGGTTGGCGTACGAGTCATGGCGTCCTCCTCGGGAGATCCGGGGGACGCGTGACGAAGCGTAGCGGCGTTCAGGCTCCGGTCGGTGCGGCCGGCGCCGACGGTGCGGACGCCGCCGTCGTGGAACCACCGGAGCCCGAGCCGGCGTCGCTCGACGGCGAGGAGGCCGGTGCAGGCGATGCCGAGGATGCCGGCGTCGACGAATCGGAGGGACGATCGGTCGAGGAGGTCGACGACGTCGACGAACCCCGGCTGTCGTTCTTGTAGAACCCGCTGCCCTTGAACGTGATGCCGACCGGCTGGAACACCTTCTTCACGGGGCCACCGCAGGCGTCGTGGACGGTCAAGGTGGGGTCACTGAAGCTCTGCTGCACCTCGAACACGTCGTCGCAGGCCTGGCATCGGTAGACGTAGGTGGGCATGGCGTCCTCGAAACCGCTAGCACTCGCAGGGGTCGAGTGCTAAGGCTAGCGCGGTGTCGGCGCGACGCCACGGGCGAGAACCGCGCCCCTAGGGTCGCCGCATGCGGGTGCGCAAAGCGGTCATCCCGGCTGCCGGCTGGGGCACGCGGTTCCTCCCGGCGACGAAGGCGGTGCCCAAGGAGATGCTGCCGGTGGTCGACAAGCCCGGCATCCAGTACGTCATCGAGGAAGCGGTCGAGGCGGGGATCACCGACGTGCTGCTGGTGACCGGACGGACCAAGCGGGCCGTGGAGGACCACTTCGACCGGGCTCCCGAACTCGAAGCGGCGCTCGAGCGCTCCGGCAAGCACGAACAGGCGGCCTCGGTCCGCGCCATCGCAGCGCTGGCCGAGGTCCACGTGGTGCGTCAGCCGGCGCCGCTCGGGCTCGGGCACGCCGTCGGCCTCGCCCGGCGGCACGTGGGCGACGAACCGTTCGTCGTCCTGCTGCCCGACGACCTGATGGCGCCGGGGTCGGGCCTGTTGCGCGCCATGGTCGAGGCGCACGAGCACACCGGCGGGTCGGTGCTCGCGCTCAAGCGCTTCGGCCCGGCCGAGATCTCCTCGTACGGCGTGGTCGCTCCGGCCGGACCGGCCGATGCCACCGGTCTCGTCTCGGTCGTGGACGTGGTCGAGAAGCCCGCAGCTGCCGATGCCCCGTCGGACCTCGCGATCATGGGGCGCTACCTGTTGACGCCGGCCGTCTTCGACCACATCGACGCGCTCGTCCCCGGCGCCGGCGGCGAGTTGCAGCTCACCGACGCCATGCGGACGCTGTGTCGCATGGAGCCCTTCCACGGGCTCGTGTTCGAGGACGGCCGATACGACACCGGGAACAAGCTCGACTGGCTGCGGGCGACGGTGGAACTCGCGCTGCGCCACTCGGAACTCGGCCCGGGATTCCGGTCCGTGCTGGACGACATCGCCCGTCGGGAGGGTCTCGGCCGGCGCTGACCGATCCCGCTGCGGTCAGGCCAGACGCCGCCAGACGCCGTCGAGGTCGAGCGCGAACCCCAGGGCGTCCACCGAGAGGTCGACACCGTGGCCGACCCGCCAGTGCCCGGCGTCGAGGCACTCGTAGCGGTGCACGGCGGGCCGGACCGACAGACTCTCGGTGTCGACGACCACCGTGCGCACGTCGTGGCTCATCCCCGGCACGATCCCGGCGGCGACGAGGCGGCGGATCGGAAGCACCGTCGGATGGATCGTCCCGGCGACGTGGAGGTCGGTGCAGCCGGTGAGTTCGTCGCGGACCGAACCGTTGACCTCACCCCAGGTGCCCGACCCGTCGTTGGCGAGCCAGAGATCCGGTTCGACCTGGTCACGGAAGAGCAGGAGTTGGCGAGGCCGCCAGTCGGCGCCCATTCGGACCACGTATTGCACGTCCAGGCCCGACACGGTGCCCTCCACCACCCAGCCGCCGTTCTCGAATCGCTCGAACACGGTCTCCGTCGTCCGGTCGTCCCAGCTCGCCCACTGGGCGTGACGTTCGGGTGACGGCCACTCGGACACGGCGCCATCCTGGCACCGGGGGCCCGATCGCTAGCGTCGAGGAGGTGATCCCGCTCGACGATGCCCGCCGCCACGTGCTCGAGGCCTGCCACCCGCTCGACGCCCGCGAACTCGATCTCGCCGATGCGCTGGGCCTGGTGGTGGCGACGGACGTGACCGCCGCCGAAGACGTGCCGCCGTTCGCCAACACCGCAGTCGACGGGTACGCCGTCGTTGCGGCCGACACCGCCGCCACCCCGGTCGACCTGCCGGTCGTGGCCACCGTGGCGGCCGGTGGCCATCGCAGCGAGCCGCTCGGACGCGGCCAGGCGATCCGGATCATGACCGGTGCGCCGATTCCCCCGGGTGCGGACGCCGTGGTGATGGTCGAGGACACCGAGCGGGTGGGGACCGACGGGGCCGACGTCGTGCGCATCGGGCGTCCGGCACGGGCGGGCGACGCCGTGCGATCGGCGGGCAGTGACGTCCGAGCCGGTGACGTGGTGCTGCGCGCCGGTACCGAGCTCCGACCGGCCGACCTGGGCGTGCTGGCCTCGATCGGTCGCCGTCGGGTCACGGTGCATCCCCGGGTGCGGGTCGCCGTGCTCTCCACGGGCGACGAACTCGTCGAGGGTGACGCGCCGCTCGGGCCGGGGCAGATCCGCGAGTCGAACAAGACCATGCTGCTGGCTTGCGTGGCCCGACTCGACGCGGCGGCGGTCGACTTCGGCGTCGTGCGGGACGACGAAGCGGTCCTGGAAGCCGTCCTTCGCGACGCGGCGCGCTCCTGCGATGCCGTCGTGACCTCGGGTGGCGTGTCGATGGGCGACTTCGACGTCGTGAAGGCTGTCCTGTCCCGGATCGCGGACATGCGCTGGATGCAACTCGCGATCAAGCCGGCGAAACCGTTCGCCTTCGGACTGCTCGACGACGGCAGCGGCCGGCGGGTCCCGGTGTTCGGCCTCCCCGGCAACCCGGTGTCGTCGCTGGTCAGCTTCGAGGTCCTCGCTCGTCCTGCGCTGCGGCGCATGGCGGGCCACCCCGAACACCGTCTCGATCGGCCGCGGGTGCTCGCGCTCGCCGATGAACCGCTGCGCCGCCGCCGGGACGGCAAGCTCCATCTCGCCCGTGTCCACGGTTCGTTCGGTGCCGATGGGCGCTGGCACGTGCGCTCGAGCGGGGAGCAGGGCAGCCACCAGCTCGCATCGACTGCGGCGGCCAACAGCCTCGCTCTCGTGCCCGACGGTGACGGGATCGAGACCGGGGCAGAGGTCGAGGTGTTCTTGTTGACCTGAGCGGGACCTCCGGCGTCGTCCGTAGACTGTGACGCCGTGGCGCACGAAGACCTCGTCGACCCGTTCGGCCGGACCGTTCGTGACCTGCGGATCTCGGTCACCGACCGGTGCAACTTCCGATGCACGTACTGCATGCCCGAGGAGGGGATGCGCTGGTTGCCTCGCGATCAGGTCCTGACGTTCGAGGAGATCGAGCGTCTGGCCCGGATCGTGGTGGAGCGTTTCGGGGTCGACGGCCTGCGCCTGACCGGCGGCGAGCCGACGGTGCGGGCCCACCTCCCGGTGCTCGTCACCAAGCTCGCCCGCCTGCGGGTACCCGAGTCCGTGCCCTCCCCGTACGCCGGCCGGAAGCCCGACCTGTCGATCACCACCAACGGGGCGACCTTCCGACTGTTGGCCCACGAACTGCGCGACGCCGGCCTCGACCGGGTGAACGTGAGCCTCGACTCGCTCGATCGGGAGAAGTTCGCCCGTATGACCCGCCGGGACGAGTTGCACCGGGTGCTCGACGGGATCGAGGCCGCCAAGGAGGCCGGGTTCTCGCCGGTCAAGGTCAACGCGGTGATCGAGCGGGGGGTGAACGACGACGAGATCGTCCCGCTCGCCCGGTGGGCTCGCGACGCAGGCGTGGAGCTGCGCTTCATCGAATGGATGCCGCTCGACGCCGACGGGGCCTGGGGCCGGTCGAAGGTCGTCAGCCAGGACGAGATCGTGGCGGCGTTGGCGGCGGCCTTCCCGCTCGAGCCGGTGCCGAATCGGGGTGCGGCACCGGCCGACACCTGGCGCTACGCCGACGGTGCCGGCACGGTCGGGGTGATCCCCACGGTCACGAAGCCGTTCTGCGGCGATTGCGACCGGGTACGGCTGACGGCCGAGGGCGGGTTCCGTACCTGTCTGTTCGCAACCCGTGAGTTCGATCTCCGGGCCCTGTTGCGGGGCGGTGCCGACGACGACGCCCTAGCGGCCGAGATCGCCCGGGCGGTAGGGACGAAGTGGGCGGGTCACGCCATCGGGCAGGTCCATTTCGTACGGCCGTCGAAATCGATGAGCCAGATCGGGGGCTGAGCGCTGCGTCGGTGCGCCGCCGCCCCGACGCAGCCCGAGTCCTAGACTCCTCGACGTGCCCGAACTGAGCTTCACCCACCTGGACCCGCTCGGCCGGGCTCGGATGGTGGACGTCACGCCGAAGGAACCGACGTACCGGCGGGCCATCGCCCGGTGCAAGGTGTTCATGAAGCCGGAGACGACCACGGCGATCGCCAACCGTGAGGTGAAGAAGGGCGACGTGCTCTCCGTGGCGCGTGTCGCCGGCATCCAGGCCGCCAAACGCACGGCGGACCAGATCCCGCTGTGCCACCCGGTGCTCGTCGGGTCCGTATCGGTGAACTTCGAACTCGATGACGAGTTCGTCCTCGTCGAGGCCACGGTCGACACGATCGATCGCACGGGGGTCGAAATGGAGGCCATGCATGCGTGCTCCATCGCCGCCCTGACGATCTACGACATGTGCAAGTCGGCGGACCGCGGCATGGTCATCGGAGAACTCACCCTGTGGGAGAAGACAGGCGGGCGGTCCGGCACGTACCGACGCACTTCCGAGTGAGTCGTTCCGGCGGAAGAAATCGCCGTTCTCATTGCCGTTGTGTCTCGTTCCGTCGTAGAATCGTAATGATGTTTTTCCGGACCGGTGAGCGCTCCCGACGTGGTGTTGCATCCACGTGCGTAGTCGGATGGCGTCGTAAGCTCACTCTGAAGCAAGGCAGGCACGGAGCGTGACGAAGTTGCTGTTGGTCGTGATCGCGGTGATGTGGATCGTGGTGCTGGTGCCGCCGCTGCTCCGCTCGCGGTCCGATGCTCGCCCCGGCGATTCGATCGTGTCGTTCCGTCGACAGTTGACGACGCTGCAGCGGTCGGCTCCCTTCTCGGGGCGCTCCGCTGGTGGGCACGTCACCCTGGGACACGCGTCTGCCCGCCCGCTCAGCAGCGTGCCGGCGGCCCGCACGATGACTCAACCCGTCGCCGATCCGCGAGCGGCGCTCGCTCGGTACGCAGCACGCCGTCGGCGTCAGTCCGTCCTGCTCCTCCTCGCCGGGGCATGCCTGGCGACCGCCGTGATCGCGGGCTCGCTCTACTCGCCGACGTGGTGGTACGTGAACTTCCTGCTCGACGCCGTGCTCGCAGGGTACGTCTACTTGCTCGTGCGCATCCGCAAGCACGAGCAAGCGCGCTCCCGGCGTCTGCCCGAGCGGGCGTGGTCCCGGGCGGCGTAGCCGTTCGTCCGTCGGGCGGGCACGTCACCGCGTCCGGGCGCTAGAGTCCGGTCGCTCCGTCGGGGGTGTAGCTCAGTTGGTAGAGCGCAACAATCGCACTGTTGAGGCCAGGGGTTCGATTCCCCTCACCTCCACCGAACGTGACGAAAAGGCCGGCCCGGCGGGTCGGCCTTTCGGCTTCTCGACCGAGGTCGACGTCAGAGCAGGGTGGACCAACGCTGCAGCGGCGTGACGATCTCGAGGCGGCCCGCTCGGGGTAGATCGTCGATCACGAGCACCGCTCGCCCAGCGACGGGGACGACCCGCACCGGCACCGGTCGGTCGTCGACGGTCGTGAGCACGGCGCCGGCGGTCGAGACGAGGGCGACGAATGTACCGGGCCAGCGTGCGACGTCCCCGGGGGCGACGAGGCGTTGCTCGCGGCCGTCGAGGCGCACGACCGCAGTCCCGAGGCCGTCCCGGATCTCCGTTCGCAGCCGCCAGGTCGCTCCGGTCGGCGTCGTGCCCGATGCGGCGATCCGGGTGCTCGTCGGGGAGCCCGAGCGCGAGAAGGCGCCGGCCCAGCGGCGGAACCCTTCGTCGTCGGACACCTCGAGACGCTGGGCGACGTCGACGAGCCCCTCGGGCGGGGCGCCCGCCCAGCGGACGGCGACCACCCCCTGCTCGAAGGGCACGACGAGGCTGCTGTCGAGGAGCCAACCGGTGCGGGCCCGGACGGTCCGGGCGGACGCGGCGATGCCGAGCGGTATCGGCTCGGCAGGCCCGTTGCCCGCGACACGGAGCAACGCAGCGAGTTGGTCCCGGTCGAGCGGTTCGGGCCAGACGGACACGCTGGCGCCGTTGTCGAACTCGAGTGCCAGCGAGCGGGCACCGGGGTCGAGGCCGGGAACGGCGACGAAACCGGCCGGCCCCGTCGGACGGTCTTGCTCCAGCGGCTCCCAGGCGACCTCGCGCACCTCGGGCGGGTCGAGTCGGACGAACCGGATACGCCGTGTGCCGTCGCCGCCGTCGAGCGTCGCCCCAGGCTCGGCTCGCTCCACCCGGACGAGTTGCACGCCGTCCGGCGGAGGTTCGAGCACGACCAGGAGCTCGCTGGGCGCCTGGACCGGCGGTACCGCCGGTCCAGGTCGCTCACGTCGTGCGCTCGGGGTCAGCAGGACCGCAGCGCCGACCACGATGCCCGCCAGCAGCGCGCCTGCGACGGCGACGGCGGCGCGCCGCCGGTTCACGACGTGAGCGCCTGCGCAAGATCGTCGGCCTCCCGAGCGCGCAGCGCCGCGTTCACCGACTGCCGCTCCAGGATCTGCTCCAGGGTCTTGGCCCCCTGGGGGATCGGGTGCTCGCTGAAGAAGGCGTGCGCCTCGGCCACCTCGTGCGGTTGGGACAGGAGCTTCACCGGATCGACCATGCGGACGTGGGTGTTCGAGGGAAACGCGGCGAGCAGCTCGCCCCAGCGCTCACGTACGAACCGGAAGGCCCGCGCCCCGTGGTCGCGATGCGCGATGGCCCGGGCGAGGAGATACGGCGCGTTCTGCGTGCGCACCTCACCCGACACGGCCAGTGCGAGCGCAGCGTCGAACTCCTCGGCCCCGGGGAACTCCGCGAGTAGGTAGAGGTACCGGAGTTGCTCCTGCGGTGTGCCGGCGGTCCGGAAACGTTCGACGAACACGGCGAAGTCGGCGGCCGTTCCGCAGGCGGCGACCACGGCGGTGCACGCCGCAGCGAGGTTCGGCTCGACCGCGGTCGGATCCTCGAGGACCCGCTCGTGCAAGGCGCGAGCCGTCGCCTGGGCCGTCGGATCCTGACCCAGCACGGCGAGGGCCGACACGAGCGCCGCCCGCAATTGGGCGTCGAGGTCTCGCTCGCCGTCCCGGGGTTCCCAGCCGAGACGACCGAGCGCCGGCTCGACGAGGCCGCGAACGCGATCCCGGAAGGCTTCGAGCGCCGCACCCTCGAGGAGGCGGCCGATGGCCCGCAGCCCGTTGAGCAGCAGCATCCACACGGGCAGTTCCGTCTCGCTGCCGCAACCCTCGGCGAGGCGGAGGAAGTCTGCGGCGCGACGATGCCCGGCCACGGTCGCGGCCCACAGGTCATCGACGATTGCGTAGCGCTCCGGGGTGGACAGGCCGGCGAAGGTGGTGCCGAGCAGCCGGTCGCCCAGCGAACGGTCGTACGCGACTCGCAGGAAGCCGTGCGCGCCTGCGTTCACCACGACCACCGCGTCGGGGTGGAGCAAAGGCAGCCGCACGGGACGGTCGTCGAGCAGGACGCGCTCGAGCCGGACGTCCTCGCCGTGCTGCTGGCGCACCAGGAGCGGTACGACGTAGCTGGTGGGGTCGTCGCCGGCGAACAGGAAGCGGCGTTGGTCGATCACGACCACGTCGCCCGAACGGTCGGCGCTCACCAGTGGGTGGCCCTGCTGCCAGATCCACGAGTCCATGATCCGACGGACCGGTTCGCCCGTAGCGGTTTCGAGGTCGTCCCAGAGGTCGGAGGTCTCCGTGCAGCCGTAGGAGTGACGGGTGAGGTAGCGGCGGACCCCGTTCCGGAACCCCTCCTCGCCGAGGTACTGCTGCAGCATGCGCAGCAGGGCAGCACCCTTTTCGTACGTGAGGACGTCGAACATGCCCTCGGCGTCGCTCGGTGAGACGACTTCGAACTCGATCGCCCGCGTGGAGCTCAGCGAGTCGACCTCGAACGCCGTCGTGCGGCTGAGGTTGAACGAGACCCAGCGCTCCCAGTCGGGCCGCAGCACGTCGATCGCCGCGACCTCCATGAAGGTGGCGAAGGCCTCGTTCAGCCAGATGCCGTTCCACCAGCGCATCGTGACGAGGTCGCCGAACCACATGTGCGCGAGTTCGTGGGCGACGACGTCGGCGAGTACCTGTCGCTCCGACGTGGTGCCCGTGGCCGGATCGACCAGGAGCAGGTTCTCCCGGTAGGTGATGCACCCGAGGTTCTCCATGGCGCCGGCCGCGAAGTCGGGAAGCGCCACCATGTCGACCTTGTCGGAGGGGTACGGGATCCCGTAGTAGTCCTGGAACCAGGCGAGCGCAGCGGCGCCGATCTCGAGGCCGAAGCCGGTGAGGTGACCCTTACCCGGGACGTGGACGATCCGCATCGGCACGCCCCCGGCGTCGACCCACGGTGTCGCCTCGAGTGGCCCGACGACGAACGCCACGAGGTAGGTCGACATGGGCATCGTGTCGGCGAACCGCACCGCGACGGTTCCCGGGCGGTCGGCGAGCGGGGCGCGTCCGACCTCTTGCGTGTTCGAGATGGCGAGGTTCGCCTCGTCGACGATCAGGGTGGTCGCGAACACCGCCTTGAAATCCGGTTCGTCCCAGCAGGGGAACGCCCGGCGGCAGTCGGTCGGCTGCATCTGCGTGGTGGCGACCGTGTGCGTCCGGCCGTCGGCGTCCTGATACGTCGATCGGTAGAAGCCGCGCAGCTTGTCGTTGAGCGTGCCTCGGAACCGCAGGCGGATCGTCGCTGCGCCGACGGCGATCGCCGCGTCGAGCACCAGGCGGCACCGCTCGGTCGCCTCGTCGAGTTCGACGGCCACCGGTCCGAGCCCGTCCACGGTCGCCTCGTCGATCGCGAGTTCCGCCGCGTTGAGCACGATCACGGC
Source organism: Acidimicrobiales bacterium (assembly GCA_044370695.1). Taxonomy (GTDB): domain Bacteria; phylum Actinomycetota; class Acidimicrobiia; order Acidimicrobiales; family Ilumatobacteraceae; genus JBEIFW01. The sequence continues at coordinate 9,794 of JBILVB010000024.1, forward strand.
GGTGGGCTCGCGCACCTCCACCGACACCGTGACCGTTCCCGAGAAGGTCGCCTCGGCGAGCGCCGGTTCGAGCACGAGCTCGTACCGGGTCGGGATCACGGTCCGGGGGAGCCGGTACGGGTCGTCAGCCACCGCACGAGCGTACGAGACGACGGCGGCGTAGCCCGTCCGGGCGGGCACCGATCCGCCCTGCTCGTGGCCGTGCCCTGCGCAGCGGTACGGTCCCTGCCCCGTGGACGCTGGCTTCGACGTGGTGGGCATCGGGAACGCACTCGTCGACGTGATCACCCATCACGGCGACGAGTTCCTCCGGGGCGAGGGGCTGGTGAAGGGCTCGATGACGCTCATCGACACGGAGCGAGCGATTCGTCTGCACCGGGCGATGGGATCCGGCGTTGAGCTCTCCGGTGGTTCGGCGGCCAACACCATCACCGGCGTCGCCAGTTTCGGCGGGCGGGCGGCCTACGTGGGCAAGGTGGCTGCCGACGACCTCGGCCAGATGTACGGCCACGACCTTCGGGCCGTCGGTGTGACCTTCGCCCACCGTCCCGACGGCACGACGATCCCGACGGGTCGCTGCCTGATCGTCGTCACCCCCGACGCCGAGCGCACGATGAACACCTTCCTCGGGGTGTCGTCGTTGCTCGGACCCGACGACGTGGACCTCGAGGTCGTCGCGAACGGGCGTGTGGTCTACTTCGAGGGGTACCTCTTCGACCGTGACGCCGCCAAGGAGGCGTACTTCCTGGCCGCCCGGACGGCGCACGAGCACGGCCGGAAGGTGTCGCTCTCGCTCAGCGACTCGTTCTGCGTCGACCGGCACCGGGCCGACTTCCTCCGGCTCATCGAAGGCGAAGTCGACGTGCTGTTCGGCAATCGCGACGAATTGCTGTCGCTCTACGAGACCACGTCGTTGGACGACGCGATCGCCTCGGTGCGTGGCCACTGCGAGATCGCGGCCGTCACGCTCGGGGCCGAGGGGTCGCTCGTGGTCACCGATCGGGACGTGCTGCACGCACCGGCCGAGCCGGTGTCGCGCGTCGTGGACACGACCGGTGCGGGCGACCTGTACGCCGCCGGCTTCTTGTTCGGCCTGTCGGCCTCGCTGCCCTTGGGCGAATGCGCTCGGCTCGGTGCGGTCGCGGCGGCCGAGGTGATCTCGCACGTCGGGGCCCGGCCGCTGGTGTCCCTGCGCACGCTCGCCGGGCTCGACTGAGTCGGCAGGAATCCTGCCTTCGACCTCACGCGACGGCGCGACCTGCCGATACACTCGCTCGAAGCGAAGGGGAGTATCCCTCAGCGGCGTCATCGTCATCACGGCCGTACGGCCCGGTGGCGCCGGTCCTGGATCGTCAGGGCGGGAGAGACCTTCGGCCGAACCTTGGTTCCGCCGAAAGGGCCTCTACCGTGACGTCCGTGGAAATCTCCCCCAGCCGAACGACCTCCTGGCACTCCCTCGACGGGCCGACCGTCCTCGATCGACTCTCGGTCGACCCCACCACGGGTCTCGACGATGCCGAGGTCCGGTCCCGCCTGGCGACCAACGGTCCGAACCGTCTGGCGGATCCGCCGAAACGTCCGAAGTGGCTCGCGTTCGTCGACCAATTCCGCGACGCACTGATCCTGATCCTGCTGGGGGCCGCGGTCGTGAGCGCCGTCGTGTCGCGGGAGGCGAAGACCCCGATCGTGATCGCCGCGGTCGTCCTGCTGAACGCCGTGCTCGGGTACGTGCAAGAGCAGCGAGCGGAGAAGTCGCTCGAGGCATTGAAGAAGATGCTCGTCGCCCGGGCCAAGGTGCGCCGGAACGGGCGGATGGAGGAGATCGACACCGCCGACGTGGTGCCGGGCGACATCGTCCTCGTCGAGGCCGGTGACCGGATCCCGGCCGACGGCCGCTTGCTCGTGGCGACGAACCTCGAGATCGAAGAGGCAGCGCTCACCGGTGAGAGCGTCCCGTCGGTCAAGGACGTCGCGGTCATCGACCGCGACGAGGTGCCGCTCGGCGACCGCAAGAACCTGGCGTTCATGAACACCACCGTTACCCGGGGCCGGGCCGAGCTGGTGGTGACCGCGACCGGTATGGACACCGAGCTCGGTCGGATCGCCGGCCTGCTGCGGTCGACGGAGTCGGAACGCACCCCCCTGCAACAGCAGCTCGACGCGCTCGGCCACAAGCTCGCCATGCTCGCCGGGGTCGTCGTCGTGCTCGTGTTCGCCATCGGGCTGATCCGGGGGGAGTCCTTCTCCGACCTGTTCCTCCGGGCGGTCGCCCTCGCGGTGGCAGCCATCCCCGAAGGTCTCCCGGCCGTCGTCGCCGTGACCCTTGCGTTGGGCACGGTGGCGATGGCCAAGCAGCACGCCATCGTGAAGAAGCTCGCGAGCGTCGAGACGCTCGGGTGCACGAGCGTCATCTGTTCGGACAAGACGGGAACCCTCACGCTCAACCAGATGACGGCGGTGTCGTTGTGGTTCCAGGGCCGTGTGCACGAGGTGTCCGGGTCGGGCTACTCGACGGACGGTCGGATCGGTCGCAAGCCCGGCGACGACCCGCTCGTGCTCGACGAGGCGCTCGTACCCATGGCGCTGTGCGCCGACGCCGAGGTGCGCGACGGCGGCATCGTCGGGGACCCGACCGAGGCCGCACTGGTGGTGCTCGCTGCGAAGGGCGGCTTGGACGCCCCGACCGTGCGGGCCGAGCATCCGCGCCTCGCCGAGGTCCCCTTCGACTCGGCCAACAAGTTCATGGCCACGTTCCACCGGATGGAAACCCCGTCGGGTCCGGTCGTGCGGATGTTCGCGAAGGGGGCGCCCGACGTCCTGCTCGCCCGGGCGGCTTCGGTCCTCGGTAGCGACGACGCTGCGGCGCTCGCCGAGAACCGTCGACTGGGCTCTCAGGGCCTGCGGGTCCTCGCGGTCGCCCAACGGGACCTTCCGGAGTCGGTGTTCACGGAGTTCGTCGACGACGGCGGCGACGTGGTGGATCTGGTCGACCAGCTCCAGGTGGTCGCTCTCGCCGGCATCGTCGACCCGGCCCGACCCGAGGCCAAGCTCGCGATCGCCGAATGCCGCAGTGCAGGTATCCGAGTGAAGATGATCACGGGCGATCACGCCGCCACGGCGACCGCCATCGGTTCCGAACTCGGCCTCGACGGCGCGGCGGTGTCGGGCGCGGATCTCGACGCGATGTCCGACGACGACCTGCGAGCCCGCATCGACGAGATCTCGGTATTCGCCCGGGTTGCGCCCGAGCACAAGATGCGGCTCGTCCAGGCGTTGCAGGCGAAGGGCAACGTCGTAGCGATGACCGGCGACGGCGTGAACGATGCACCTGCGCTGAAGGCCGCCGACATGGGCGTCGCGATGGGCATCACCGGCACGGAGGTCACGAAGGAAGCGGCGACCATGGTGCTCGCCGACGACAACTTCTCGACGATCGTCCGGGCCGTGCGCCAGGGTCGCACGATCTACGACAACATCGTGTCGTTCATCCGCTTCCAGCTCGGCACGACGTTGGGGTTCTCCGTCGCGTTCCTCGGGGCGAGCCTGTTCAACATCGCCGGCGCCAAACCGTTCACGGCGTTGCAGATCCTCTGGGTGAACCTGATCATGGACGGCCCGCCGGCCATGGCCCTCGGTGTCGATCCGATGCGTGAGGACGCGATGGACAAGCCTCCCCGGCCTCGCGAGGAGCAGATCCTCACGCGGTCCCGGCTGTCCAAGCTGCTCCTCGTCGCAGCCGTGATGGGCGTCGGCACCCTGGCCGTGCTCCACCTGGCGCCGAGCGAGGTCGCCGGCACGATGGGATTCACGACGTTCGTGGCGTTCCAGTTCTTCAACATCCTCAACGCTCGCGACGATCGCCGGACGGTGTTCCGGCGCAGCACCCTGACCAACCGGTCGCTGTGGTTATCGCTGCTGGCCGTGGCCCTCTTGCAGGTCGCCGCCGTGCACCTCGGGCCCCTGCAGTCGCTGTTCGAGACGACCTCGCTCAGCCTCGTCGAATGGCTCGTCTGTCTCTCGGTCTCCTCGTCGATCCTGTGGGTCGAGGAGGTCCGCAAGCTCCTCGTCCGTGCCGTCCGGCCCGGCTCCACGCCCCGTACACTCGACGTGGACCGGGTCGCCGAGCCAGCCGGGAGGTGAGGATCGTGAAGGAGTTCGTGGAGTGGTTGACGGGGCTGTTGAGCCCCCGGCCGCAGCCGAAGCCCATCCCGATCCCCGTCCGTTCCCGCCCGCGGCCGACCCGCCGCTCGGGCGACTCCTGAAGGAGGTTCCCGTGCACTGTCCGGTATGCAAGACGACTGCGCTCGTCATGAGCGAGCGCGTCGGCGTCGAGATCGATTACTGCCCGTCTTGTCGCGGCGTGTGGCTCGACCGCGGCGAGCTCGACAAGATCCTCGAACGCGCGTCGGCCGTGCCCCCGGCACCGGCGGCTGCGTACCCGTCGTCGCCGCCCGGAGGCGGCTACCCGGCGCCGCGCCGGTACGACGACGACGACGACGATTACAAGCGCTACGGCCACAAGCGCAAGAAGTCGTCCTGGCTTTCCGAGATCTTCGACTGAAAGCGCCGGTCATGTTCAAGAACACCATGAAGACCGCCGTCCTGCTCGGCGGCCTCGGCGGCCTCTGCGTTGCGATCTTCGGGCTCATCGGTGGTGGTCAGCCGACCTTCTTCCTCCTCGGGGCAGTGGTCGGCCTGGCCATGATCTTCGGGTCCTACTGGTGGAGCGACAAGCTCGCGCTGCGCTCCGCCGGGGCCCGGATCGTGACCGAGGCCGAAGCGCCCGAGCTCTACCGGATGGTCGCCCGCCTCGCCGAGCGCGCCGGCATGCCCATGCCGACCGTTGCGGTCAGCCCCGACGCTCAACCGAACGCCTTCGCCACGGGGCGGAGCCCGTCGCGCGCCGTGGTGTGCGCGACGGACGGCCTGTTGCGGGCGCTGCCCCGGGACGAGGTCGAAGGGGTGATGGCCCACGAACTCATGCACGTCAAGCACCGGGACATCCTGATCGGCTCGGTGGCTGCGGCCATCGCAACGGTCATCTCGTCGCTCGCCCAGATGGCGATGTTCGCGTCGATGTTCGCAGGCGGACGCGACGACGAGGACCGACCGAACCCGTTGGCGGTCCTGCTCGTGAGTCTGCTCGCCCCGATCGCTGCCGGCCTGCTGCAGATGGCCGTGTCGCGGTCCCGCGAGTTCGAGGCCGACCGTGGCGCAGCAGCGTTGCTGGGCACGGGGGAACCGCTGGCGAGGGCGCTCGAGCGGATCGAGAAGTACGCGAAGGGCATCCCGTTGCAGGTGTCCCCGACGCAGGCCTACAAGTACATCCACAATCCGCTGGCTGAAGCCCGCGGGAGCAACGGCCTTCGCATGGCCCGGTTGTTTTCCACGCACCCGGCAACGGAGGAACGGATCCGGCGACTTCGCTCACTGCATTGAGCAGGAAATGATGCACGAAGATCGTTGCGGCACAACGGCTTCTGTAACAGAGACCCGGCTTTGCGGTGGTAGGGTGACCGATGGTGAGGGGAAACAACGGATTCACGTCCGGCGCTTCGGAACCGGGTATACCCCGCGACCGTGACGTCTGGACCTTCATGACCAATCACGCCCACGTGTTGGTCTGCATCGCCGACGACCCGCACATCCGCTTGCGGGACGTCGCCGTTCGGGTGGGGATCACCGAGCGCGCAGCGCAGAGCATCGTCGCCGATCTCGTGAAGGCCGGCTTCTTGTCCCGCTTCCGGGTGGGACGCCGCAACCGCTACGAGATCCACGGCGATCGCCCGCTGCGCCACGCGATCGAGGCGAAGCAGTCGGTCGGCGGCCTCGTGGAGTTCCTCCGCGGTGCAGCGACACGCCAGTACGCCTACTCGACCGGCAACGGCAACGGCAACGGACACAGCGGGCGGAACCCGACGGGCAACGGCAACGGGAACCCATCGCACAGCTGACCGATCGGCGACCGCCCGCAGCTGCGGTCAGGCGAAGGGATCGGCGAACGGGTCGCCGGGCGGCATCGTCCGGGGCTCGGCGGGAAGGAAGGCTCGGTACCCCTCGGCCTCGAGCCGATCGACCAGTTCCGGTCCCCCGGTAGCGACGATCCGGCCCTGTGCGAACACGTGCACCTGATCGGGTGGGAGCTCGTGGAGCAACTTGCTGTAGTGCGTGATCGCGAGCACGCCGAGCGATTCCTCGCGGGCCGCTGCGAACACCCGTCGGGCGCAGGCTCGTAGCGCGTCGACGTCGAGACCGGAATCGAGTTCGTCGAGGATGGCGATCGACGGACGCAACACGGCGAGCTGCACGGTCTCGTTGCGCTTCTTCTCGCCACCGGAGAGGTCGACGTTGAGCGGTCGGTCCAGCAGCGCGAGGTCGAAGCCGATCCGCTCGGCCTCTGCGGACATCAGCGATCGCAGCCCGGCCGCAGGCCGGCCCCGCGCCACGAGGGCCTCACGCAGCACGTCCTCGAGGCGAACGCCCGGGACCTCGGTGGGGTATTGGGACACGAGGTGGAGACCGGCCGTCGCTCGTTGCTCGGGATCGAGACCCAGGAGTTCGATCCCGTCCAGCGTGATGGAGCCGCCGGTCACCTCGATGCCCGGTCGTCCCATCACGACGCCGGACAATGTCGACTTCCCGGCCCCGTTCGGGCCCATCAGCGCATGGATCTCGCCGGAGCGCACGACCAGATCGACGCCGGAGAGGATCTCCTTGCCGTTGATCGCAGCCTTCAGCCCGTCGATGCGTAGCTCGGTCATCGGAGCTCCTCGTCCGAGGGAACGGTGATGCGGATGCGCCCGTCGACGACGGCCGTCGGGAACACCGGGACGGATCGGGTGGCCGGCAGCGACTGGGGCTCGCCCGTGCGCAGCGAGAAGGCACTGCCGTGCTTCGGGCACTCGATCTCGCAGGCATCGGACCAGATCTCGCCCTCGCTGAGCGACACGTCGGCATGGCTGCACGTGTCGCCGATCGCGTAGACGTCGTCGCCGATGCGCACGACGCAGATCCGGTGCGACCCGGTCACGATCCGCCGGGCCTGACCGTCGCCGAGCGCGTCGAGGGGGCCGGCGTCGAGTGCGGGCTGCTCAGGCAACGGTGACCCGTTCGATGAGGCCGGCCAGTCGTTGCTCGACGCCGAGGCTGCGGACCGCCGGTGGCAGCGCATCGAGCGCTTCGGAGAAGAAGCCGGCGACGATGAGACGGTCCGCGACGGCGGCCGGCACGCCGCGGCTGCGCAGATAGAACCGCTGCTCGGCGTCGATCGGGCCGACGGCGGAGGCGTGGCTGCAGCGGACGTCGTTGTTCTGGATGTCGAGGTTGGGCACGGACTCGGCCCACGCGTGCTCGGAGAGCTTCAGGTTGCGGTTCGTCTGATGGGCGACGGCGCCGCGTGCGTCCTTCCCGATCCGGATCAGGCCGGTGTACACGCTGCGGCCGTGATCCCCCACGGCGCCTTTGAACAGCAGGTCGCTCGAGGTTCGAGGTGCGACGTGGTCGGCGAGCGTGCGGACGTCGTGCATCTGGTGTCCGCTCGAGAAATAGACGGCGACCTGGCGGCCTTCGGCGCCGACGCCGACGAGGCGCTGATCGGTGCGCACCCGGGCGTACCGACCCCCGAGCGACACGTTGCCGAGCAACGTCGAGGAGTCACGCTCGCCGGAAGCGGCGTGTGTCGCGATCTGCTGGACGCGGGGGCCGAGCTCGTTCACCAGCACGTACCGGACGACCGCTCCGCTGCCGACCTCCAACTCGACGACCGGGCACACCACGGCCTCGACGTCGTCGGAGCTGAGGTGCTCGACGATGGTGACCTCGCTGCCGGGCCCGGCGCGCAGGATCACCCGGGGGAACGCCGCCGTGCCGTCCTCGCCGAGATGATGCCGGACGTGCACGACCTCCGCGACCCGTTCGTTCCGACCGACGCGCAGCACGGTCGGCTCGCTCAGGGCGGTGTTCCAGTCGGCGAACACGTCGGTCGGTTCGTGGAGCACGCATCCGAGGTCGTCGGGCGTTGCGGTGGTCGGCGCGAGGGGGCCGGTGACCGATGTCGCCGCCCGCCCGAGGCGCCAAGCGGAACCGTCGAACTCGTCGATCGTGGTGTAGCGCCAGACCTCCTCTGCCGGGGAGGGCATCGGGGAGGCCGCCGCTCGCTCGGCGGCCTCGACGCGCCGGTCGCGAAGATCGGGCAACCCCGACCGGTCGACGGCATCGAGCGAGAAGGCACGGGTCACGGATCGCTCCTCGATCAAGCGGACTCGACGTGGCGGCCCCGGCCGCCCGTGGCGCTCCGTCCCGGCGCCGGCGCCAGGAACGTCTCGCAAGCGGACCGTTCGAACATGCCCGGAACGCTAGCGCTCGAGCGGCGATTTCTCCTATCCGGCTAGGGGAAATCCCGCCGTGGCGACCGGCGCCGGAACAGCCTCCCGAGGCTCCACGAGCGCGCGGCACGACGCGGCACGGCTGCTGCTCGCTCCGCCTGCACCTCGGCCAGGATGCCCGGCCCCGCTGCGTTCACGATGTCCTCGGCGGCGTCGAGGACGGCGGCGGCGGTTCCGTCGTCGAGGCCCGGCGGTTCCTGCGGGGTGCGCGGCGTCACGAGGGTGCCGTACTCCCACGACACGTCGGCAAGCCGTGGCTCGAAGCGGTCACAGTGGGCCGGGCATCGCCATGGGGCGTCCGGCGCCAGATCGAGGTTGCACTTCCGGACCGTCTCGCCGTTCGCGTAGGTCCGGCTCTCGAACTGCTTGCATTCCTCCCGCATCGGCACGGACGACATTCTTGCGTCGCATCGGCCTCGGTCGGAGGGCGAGACGACTACTTCTTGCGGTACTTCTTGCGCTTGTTGGGGTTCGGCTTGCGCTTCTTGGCCGCCGCCGCAGCCTGATCGGCCAGCGCTGCCGGAGTGACCTCGGCGAACAACGCCTCGACATCGGCGAGCAGCGCCGCAGCCGAGCCGTCGTCGAGACTCGGCAGGTCGGCGTCGGGCGTCGACGTGCCGAACCGGGCGTTGCTCCACGCCAGGTCGATGCGCCGGCCCTCGTAACGATCGCAGCCGTCGGGGCAACGGAACGGCGCTTCGGGGGCACGCCCGAGGTTGCAGCGTCGCAGGGAGTCGCCGTTGGCGAGGGTCCGGCTCTCGAAGTGGGTGCAGTCCTCTCGCATGCCCATGGCGTCGCAGTCTGCCAGCGTTCGCTGGCCGGCCGTCGGTCAGCCGACCGAGCCCTCCATCTGCAGCTCGATCAGACGGCTCCACTCGACCGCGTACTCCATGGGCAGGGTACGCGTGATCGGTTCGATGAAGCCGTTCACGATCAGACCCATCGCCTGCTCCGAGGACAGCCCCCGACTCATCAAGTAGAAGAGCTGCTCGTCCGCCACCTTCGACACGGTGGCTTCGTGCCCGATCTGGGCGTCACGCTCGCCGACCTCCATGTACGGGAAGGTCCGGCTGACCGACTCCTCGTCGAGGATGAGGGCGTCGCACTGCACGTGGGACTTGCAGCCGTGGGCCCCGTCCTCGACCCGGACCAGGCCCCGGTAGGTGGTGATGCCGCCGTCTTTCGATATCGACTTCGACACGATCTTCGACGAGGTCTCCGGTGCGGCATGGACCATCTTGGCGCCGGCGTCCTGGTGCTGACCGGGTCCGGCGTAGGCGACCGACAGCACCTCGCCGGTGGCCTTCGGACCGACGAGGTAGACGGCGGGGTACTTCATCGTGAGCTTCGAACCGATGTTGCCGTCGATCCACTCCATGTGGCCCTCGGCTTCGACTCGGGCCCGCTTCGTGACCAGGTTGTAGACGTTGGGCGACCAGTTCTGGATGGTGGTGTACGTGACGCGGGCCGACGGCTTCACCACGATCTCGACGACGGCCGAGTGCAGCGAGTCCGAGGTGTACACCGGCGCCGAGCAGCCTTCGATGTAGTGCACCTTCGAACCCTCGTCGGCGATGATCAGCGTCCGCTCGAACTGACCGGCGTTCTCGGAATTGATCCGGAAGTAGGCCTGGAGCGGCATCTCGCACTCGACGCCCGGCGGGACGTAGATGAACGACCCGCCCGACCACACCGCCGAGTTGAGCGCAGAGAACTTGTTGTCGCCCGGGGGGATCACCGTGCCGAAGTACTGCTTCACCAGCTCGGGGTATTCGCGCACCGCGGTGTCCATGTCGCAGAACAGGATGCCCTGAGCCTCCAGGTCCTCCCGGTTCTTGTGGTACACGACCTCGGACTCGTACTGGGCGGTGACCCCGGCGAGGTACTTGCGCTCCGCCTCGGGGATGCCGAGCTTCTCGTAGGTCGCCTTCATCTGCTCGGGCAGGTCGTCCCACTCGTCGACCTGCTCGGCGGTCGGCTTGATGTAGTAGTAGATGTCCTGGAAGTCGATGTCGGGCATGTTCACGGCGAACCACGGCGCCATGGGCTTGCGCTCGAACGTGCGCAGCGAGCGCAAGCGGAACTGCTTCATCCAGTTCGGCTCGCCCTTCCACCAGGACACCTGGTCGACGACGCCTTCGTCCAAGCCCTTGGCGGGCTTGAAGACGTAGTCCTCCTCGTCGGACCAGCCGAGCTTGTAGCGGGACAGGTCGAGGTCGGCGATGCTCACGGAGCGGTCCTCCTGGGAACGGGGGCCGTGCGACACATTTGCACTACGTCGATAGTAACAATTCGGTGCCCGGATGCCACGGCCGGCCGACGAGTCCGATGTGTCGGACCGCTCAGGGCGGCGAGATCAGGCGGTGCCGGTGGCGAGGAGGGCGGCGAAGGAGTCGCCGTCGACCGCCCGGGAGAACAACCATCCCTGCGCCGCCCGGATGCCACGCCGGCGCAGACCCTCGAGCTGACCGGGCAGCTCGACCCCTTCGCCGCAGATGTCGAGCCCGAGCCCCTCGGCGAGCAACGCGATCGAGTCGACGATCGCCTCGTCCTTCGCGTCCGAACCGAGCCCGGCCACGAAGGACCGGTCGACCTTGATCCCGTCGACGGGAAGGTGCTTGAGGTAGAGCAACGACGAGTACCCCGTCCCGAAGTCGTCGACGTCGATCCGCACGCCGAGATCGCGCAGTGCCTCGAGGTTGCCGCTGACGGCCTCGTCGGCGTGGAGCAGGGTCGACTCGGTGATCTCGAGCCCGAGCCGATTCGGGGGGAGCCCGCAGTCGATCAGCGCGGCGCGCACGTCGTCGGCGAAGGCATGGTCGGTGAGCTGTGTCGCCGACGCGTTCACGCGCAGCCGGAACGCCGCCGGCAGCGGCCAACGGGCCGCCTGGCGAAGGCTGCGCTCGAGGATCCGGCGACCCAGTTCGGGCATGAGGCCGCTCGCTTCGGCGGTGTCGACGAACTCCCAGGCTTCGCGCAGTCCGAGCGTGGGATGGTTCCAGCGCAGCAACGCCTCGGCGCCGATGATCCGGCGGGTCTCGGTGTCGACCACCGGTTGGAAATGGACTTCGAGCTCGCCGTTGCGCAGCGCATCCTCGAGCTCGTGGACCAGCCGTCGCCGCTGGGCGCGGGCGTCGTCCATCGCCCGGTCCCAGGCGCTGACCGGCCGCCGCCGCTGCTTGGCATCGAGCAACGCGTGCGAGGCGCGCAGCACGATCTGTTCCAGGGACTCGTCCGTCCGGGCGGACGCGATCCCGACCGTGATGTCGACATGGACGACGCGGTGCTCGTCGAGCCGGATCGGCTGGGTGACGGCATCGCGCACCCGCTCGGCCAGAGCGATCAACTCCGGCAGGTCACCGGCGCAGAGCAGGACGAACTCGTCGCTCCCGGGTCGCACGACCAGGGCGTCCCGGCCGGCGACGGCCAGGATCCGGCGGGCGATCTCCACGAGGATCCGGTCGCCGCTCGTGCGTCCGAACAGGTCGTTCACCTCCCCGAAACGGTCGAGGTTGCAGAACAGAGCGCCGGTCCCGCCCGCTTGGCCGTCGTGCAGCGCGAGACGGTTGGGGAGGCCGGTGAGCGGATCGCGCTGGGTGAGATGCAGCAGGCGGCGCTCCGCCTCCACATGGTGGGTCACGTCCCAGCCCGACAGCAGCCATCCCTCGATGCCCGGTTGATCGCGTGCGTCGACGAACTCGACCTCGACCCAACGAACACCCGAGAGCGTCTGGATGCGCCACACCGGGCTGTTGGACAGTTGCCCGGCCCGCCGGCGAGCCTGCTCGTCGGGCGACAGGAACTCGTCGACCCGCCGACCCACGGCGCTCTGGCCGAGCAGTCGGGTGACGGCGGGGGTCTCCCATCGCACGACGTCGTCCTGCCCGATCACGATGTGGAGACCGTCGGCCCGAATGGGCGTGTTCCCCGGAGCCTCGGCCCCCAGCAGGGCCTCGGGACGGGGGTGGACCCGCACCACGATCCCGCCGGTCGCTCCCCGGCGGTCGTCGACCAAGTCGACGTCGAACTCGCGCCAGCCGCGTGACTCGACCCGGAACCGGACCCGGTAGGGACCTGCAGGAAGCCCGTCGTGAATCCGGCGCCGGGCGGCGGCGATGACGCTGCGATGGTCGGGATGCACGCGCAGGTAGAGCGCTTCGAGACTCGTGACGTCGCCGAACTCGGCGCGTGCTGCGTCGGACATCCAGGTCACCGATCCGGTGCGCAGCAGGAGCACGAGATCGTGGCGCGCAGCGGCGAGGAGGCTTGCCTCGGCCAAGCTCGGTCGCTCCTCGATCACGACGCACCCCGCCCTTCCGCTCCGCGCGGCGTTCGAGAGACTACTCATCGTGAGATCGGGTCGAGCGGCCAACGTTCTTGACGATTTGGTGACGAAATGGGGGTCGCACTTGTACGGTGGGGCCGACCATGGAGTCCGCGGACCCGCTCGCCCTGTTCTCCCCGGCGGTCCGGTCCTGGTTCGCGGCGGCGTTCCCGCAGCCCACGGCACCCCAGGCGCTCGGCTGGCCGGCGATCGCCTCGGGCGCGCACACCCTCGTGTGTGCGCCGACCGGCACCGGCAAGACCCTCACGGCGTTCCTGTGGGGCCTCGACCGTCTCCTGACCGGGGCGATGCCCGAGCGCGATCGCCGGACGCGGGTGGTCTACGTGAGTCCCTTGCGAGCGCTGGCGTTCGACGTGGACAAGAACCTGCGCGCCCCGCTCGCCGGCATTCGCCTGGCTGCCGAACGCATCGGTGTCCCGGTCGCCGACGTCGTCGTGGGGATGCGGACCGGTGACACGACGGCGCGCGAACGCGCCGGGCTGGTGCGGCGACCGCCGGACCTGCTGATCACCACGCCCGAGTCGCTCTACCTCATGCTCACCTCGTCCGCACGCGAGACCCTCGCCGGGGTCGAGGCCGTGATCGTCGACGAGATCCATGCGTTGGCGCCCACCAAGCGCGGGGCACACCTGGCGCTCAGCCTGGAGCGGCTCGAGGCTCGCTGCGAGCGACCGCCGCAACGCATCGGTCTGTCCGCCACCCAGCGACCGCTGGCGGAGATCGCCCGGTTCCTCGGGGGTTTCGAGGCGACCGACCGTCCACGCCCCGTGACGATCGTGGACGCCGGGATCCGCAAGGAGCTCGCCCTCGAGGTCGTGGTGCCGGTCGAGGACATGGCAGACCTCGGTCGGCCGGTCACCGAACTCGGCCCGGGTGAGCTGCGCTCCGGTCCGGCGACGGCCGCGTTGGCCGGCCCGGTCCGCAAGAGCATCTGGCCATCGGTGTATCCCGAGGTCCTTCGCCGTATCGTCGCCCACCGCTCCACGATCGTGTTCTGCAACGCCCGTCGGGCAGCCGAACGGCTGGCCGCCAAGTTGAACGAGCTCGCCGAGCTCGAGGGGCTCGGGGGGCCGGACGGGACCGAGCTCGTCAAGGCCCACCACGGATCGCTCGCACGCGAGCAGCGCGTCGTGATCGAGGACCAGCTCAAGCGAGGGGTCCTGCGCGCCATCGTCGCCACCAGCTCGCTCGAGCTCGGCATCGACATGGGGGCCGTCGACCACGTCGTACAGGTGGAATCCCCGGGCTCGGTGTCGCGTGGCCTGCAACGGGTCGGGCGCGCCGGGCACTCCGTCGGCGAGCCGTCGTCGGGCACGATCTTCCCGAAGCACCGTTCCGATCTCCTCGAGGCCGCGGTCGTCGCCGGGCGGATGCGGGCGGGGCTCGTCGAGGAGACCCGGTACCTCCGCAACCCGCTCGACGTCCTCGCGCAACAGGTGGTCGCCGCGGTGGCGATGGAGGACTGGCCCGTCGACCGTTTGGCCGCCCTCGTGCGACGTACGGCGGCGTTCGCCGAGCTGACCGACGACGTGTGGCACGCAACGGTCGATCTCCTCGCCGGGCGGTACCCGTCCGAGGAGTTCGCCGAACTGCGGCCCCGCGTGGTCTGGGACCGGACGGCCGGCACGCTGCGGGCGCGCGACGGGAGCCGGCGACTGGCCGTCACCTCGGGCGGCACGATTCCGGACCGGGGCTTGTTCGGGGTGTTCCTGCCCGACGGGACCCGGGTCGGCGAACTCGACGAGGAGATGGTCTACGAGAGCCGGCCCGGCGAGGTCTTCGTGCTCGGGGCTTCGGCGTGGCGTATCCAGGACATCACCTTCGAACGGGTCACCGTGGTGCCGGCACCCGGGGAGCCGGGGAAGATGCCGTTCTGGCACGGCGATCGCCCGGGCCGACCGCTCGAGCTCGGCCGGGCGCTCGGTGCGTTCGTGCGCCAGCTCCGAGCGCAGCCGTCCGAGGTCGCCGTCGAACGCCTGCGGGCCGAGGAGGGACTCGACGCCTGGGCGGCGCAGAACCTGGTGCAGTACCTCGCCGACCAGGCGGCGGCGACCGGCGCCGTTCCCGACGATCGCACCGTGGTGGTCGAACGCTTCCGCGACGAGATCGGTGACTGGCGGGTGTGCATCCTCAGTCCGTTCGGCTCGCCGGTCCATGCCCCGTGGGCGATGGCGATCGAGCGTCGTCTCGCCGACCGGCACGGCATGCCCGTCGAGGTCATGTGGTCCGATGACGGGATCGCCGTGCGGCTGCCCGAGGCGATCAGCGAACTCGATCCCGACGACGTGGCGCTCGCCCCGGACGAGATCGAGCGGGCGCTGGTCGAGGTACTGCCGTCGACGTCGCTGTTCGCCGCCCGGTTCCGGGAGTGCGCGGCGCGGGCGTTGCTGCTGCCCCGGCGGCGGCCGGACCGGCGGACGCCGCTGTGGCAGCAGCGTCAACGCGCTGCCGATCTGCTCGCCGTGGCCGCACGTCATCCCACGTTCCCGATCCTGCTCGAGACCTCCCGCGAGTGCCTGCAGGACGTGTTCGACCTGCCGGCGCTCCGGGAGGTGCTGCGCGATCTGCAGGCGCGCCGGATCCGACTGGTGTCGGTGGACACGGATCGAGCGTCACCGTTCGCACAGGGCCTGCTGTTCAACTGGGTTGCCAACTACCTCTACGACGGCGACGCGCCGTTGGCCGAGCGCCGCGCCGCAGCGCTCTCGCTCGACCGGGATCTCCTGCGCGAGCTGCTCGGGGCCGAGGAGCTCCGGGAACTGATCGATCCCGGTGCCCTTGCCGACGTCGAGCTCGAGCTGGCCGATCTCACCGAGCACCGCCGCGCCCGATCGGTCGACGAGCTCCACGACCTGTTGCGGCGGCTCGGCGACCTGACCGTCGACGAGCTCGACGTGCGCGCCGATCCGCCCCCGGGGGACGGGTCGGTGGCCTCGTGGGTGGCCGAGCTCGAACGGTCTCGACGGGCGATCCCGGTCCGGGTCGCAGGCGAGGTGCGTTGGATCGCCGGCGAGGACGCGTCGCGCTACCGCGATGCGCTCGGCTGCGCCCTGCCGTTGGGACTGCCGGCTGCGTTCACCGAGCCGGTCGAACACCCGCTCGAGTCGCTGGTCGGGCGGTATGCACGCACGCACGGCCCGTTCCTGCCCGACGAGGTTGCCCGCCGGTTCGGCATCCCGGTCGACCGGGTGGTCGGCGCGCTGCGCGCGCTCGAAGGTGCCGGCCGGGTGCTGCGCGGTGAGTTCCGGCCCGACGGGGTCGAGCGGGAATGGTGCGACGTCGAGGTGTTGCGCATGCTGCGGCGCCGCTCGCTGGCTGCGCTGCGACGTGAGGTGGAGCCCGTCGAACCGGCGGCGCTGGCCCGGTTCCTCACGCGCTGGCACGGCATCGGCGAGGGCCGACGCGGGCCGGACGTCCTGGTCGACGCGATCGGCCAACTGCAGGGGGCCACGGTCGTCGCGTCGCTGCTCGACATCGAACTGCTCCCGGCCCGGGTCGAGCGTTACCGCCCGTCCGATCTCGACGCGCTCTGCGCGGCGGGCGAGGTGGTGTGGGTGGGCGCAGGTGCGCTGGGCAGCTCCGACGGCCGGGTACGGCTCGTGTTCCGGGAGCAGGCGGCGGCGTTGCTCGACGGGCCCGACCCGGCACGCCGTCCCGGCGATCCCCGTCACGAGGCCCTGCGCGAGCGGCTCGGCGCACGAGGTGCCTGCTTCTGGCCGGACCTGCGCGCCGCCGATCCGTCGGCGACGGACACCGAATTGCTGGCAGCGCTGTGGGACCTGGTGTGGGCGGGTGAGGTCACCAACGACGCCCTGGCGCCGCTCCGGGCATACGTGTCGGGACGCACGGCCGCCGCAGGGCGCGGGCGGGCCCGACCCGGCCGGCTCCGGGCCGCCGGTCCGCCGGCAGGGGCGGGTCGCTGGTCGCTCGTGGCACCGCTCCTCGAGGGCGCACCGAACCCGACCGAACGCGCCCACCGTCGAGCGCTGCAACTGCTCGAGCGGCACGGGGTGCTCACCCGGGAGGCCGTCACGGCCGAGGAGGTCCCCGGCGGGTTCAGCGCGGTCTACGGCGTGCTCAAGGTGCTGGAGGAGCGAGGTCGGGTGCGTCGCGGGTACCTCGTCGACGGTCTCGGTGCCGCCCAGTTCGCCCTGCCCGGCGCGGCCGACCGACTGCGCGAGCGGCGCGACGACGACGCGCTGACGGTCGTGCTGGCGTCGAGCGATCCGGCCCAGCCCTACGGCGCCGCCCTCGACTGGCCCGCCCCGGCCGGCTCGGTCCGACCCAGCCGTGTCGCCGGCTCGCTCGTGGTGCTCTGCGGCGGTCGTCCGCAGGCGTGGTTGGACCGTCGGTCGCACCAACTCGTCACGTTCGCTGCGGTCACCGACGACGCGTGGGTCGACGCCTTGGTTCAACGGGTGCGGACCGGACGGGACCGAGCGCTCGAGATACGACGCATCGACGGAGGGCCGATCGGTGACTCCGCGTGGTCGGGTGCGCTCGAATCGTCGGGGTTCGTGCACGGCTACAAGGGATTCGTTCTCCGGGGTGACCGACTGTCCACCCGTCGCTGAGGCGATTGACCTAGCCTTTACCCGTGCCCGAGGGCGACACCATCCACCGTTCGGCGACAGCGCTGCGGATGGCGCTGACCGGTCGCCCCGTGTCCGGGTTCGATGCCCCGCGTCTCGATGGTCCCGAGCCCACGATCGGCTCGGTGATCGAGCGGGTCGAAGCGATCGGCAAGCACCTCGAGATCGGCTTCGACGACGGCATCGTCCTGCACACCCACATGCGGATGACCGGTTCGTGGCACCTGTATCGCGAAGGCGAGGGGTGGCACCGTCCGCTCCGCCAGATGCGTTGCGTGCTCGAGGTGCCGGGCTGGCAGGCCGTGTGCTTCAACGCTCCGGTCGTTGAGGTCTACCGCTCGCGGGAGATGAGCCGTCATCCCCTGCGGGGTTCACTCGGCCCCGATCTGTGCACCCGGAACCCCGACCTCGACGCCGCCGTCGCCCGCATGGCCCGGTTCTGTGACGCGACGACGACGGTCGCGACGGCACTGCTCGACCAGCGGATCGCCTGCGGGGTCGGCAACGTGTACAAGTCGGAGGTGCTGTGGGCCTGCGAGCTCCACCCCGACACCCCGGTCGGCGCGCTCGACCTCGCCCAGCGGCGCCGATTGGTCGAAGTCGCGAGCTCGCTGCTGTGTTCGAACCTCGAGCGCGTCGACCGCATCACCGTTCCGGGCGGGCTCGCCGTATACGGCCGCAACGGCAAGCCGTGCCCGCGCTGCGCCACCTCGATCGCGGTCGCGCGCCACGGCGAGCAGGCCCGCGTCACCTACTGGTGCCCGGCGTGCCAACTGCGCCTGGGCCTCGTGGTCGCCGCGGCTCGGTAGCCTCCGGGGCGTGGTGGACCGCCCCGCCGACGACGCCGTTCGAGCAGCACCCAAAGTGCTGCTCCACGACCACCTCGACGGTGGCCTACGGCCCTCGACCGTGGTGGAACTGGCCCGCGAGTTCGGCTACCACCAACTCCCGACCGAGGACGTGGCCGATCTGAAGCGATGGTTCCATCGGGGCGCGAAGCGCAACGACCTCGTGCTCTATCTGGAGACCTTCGCCCACACCGTCGGAGTGATGCAGCACCGCGACGCGCTCGAACGGGTGGCCTACGAGTGCGCCCAGGACCTCGCCGCCGACGGCGTGGTCTACGCAGAGGTGCGTTTCGCTCCCGAGCTCCACCTCGACGCAGGGCTGACCCTGGACGAGGTCGTCGAGGCGGTGTCGTGCGGATTCCGGCGGGGCGCCGCCGGCACGGATCTGCGGATCTACGCGCTGCTGTGCGCCATGCGCACCGCAGCGCGCAGCCAGGAGATCGCCGAGCTGGCCGTCCGATTCCGCGATGACGGCGTCGTCGGCTTCGACATCGCCGGCGCCGAGGCCGGCCACCCCCCCACCCGCCACCTCGACGCGTTCCAGTACGTGAAGCAGCAGAACTTCCACGCCACGATCCACGCCGGCGAAGCCTTCGGTCTGCCCTCGATCTGGGAGGCGTTGCAGTGGTGCGGGGCGGAGCGACTCGGACACGGCGTACGCATCGTCGACGACATCACCGTCGGTGACGACGGCCTGTACCGGCTCGGGCGGCTGGCGGCCTACGTGCGCGATCGGCGCATCCCGCTGGAGTGCTGCCCGACGTCGAACGTCAACACCGGCGTGTGCGCGTCGATCGCCGAGCACCCGATCGGCGTGCTGCGCCGGCTGCGGTTCCGGGTCACGCTCAACACCGACAACCGGCTGATGAGCGACACCACGATGACCCGCGAGTTCCTGCAGGTCCGCGACGCGTTCGGTTGGGGTTGGGACGACCTCGAATGGTTGACGATCAACGCCATGAAGAGCGCCTTCGCTCCCTTCGACGAGCGGCTCCGGCTCATCAACGGGCAGATCAAACCCCGCTACGCCTCGCTGCGGGCCGCCGACCTCGACGTGGCGGCGGGCCGACGGGACGAGACCGGACAGCGAGCCTGAGTACGCTGCGGTCCGCCGGGGTTCCGGCGCGCACCTGGAGGAGCACCTGTGTCGGTTGACGAACAATCGATGGCCACCCCGCCTGCGGACAAGGCGGACAAGACGGATGGCGAGGGCACCAATTGGGTGGAGATCATCGCCGCTGCGCTGCTCGGCCTCGCTGGCATCCTGACCGCCTACGCGGCCTACCAGGGTTCGCAGGCGGGGGACAAGGCGCTCGAGGCCTTCACCGAGTCGTCGCGCATCACCTCGCAGGCCGAAGGGTTCTACAACGAGGCCTCCCAGACCTTCAACGGTGACCAGGCGGTGTTCCTCCAGTACCAGTTGCTCGTCGAAGAAGGCAAGAACGACCTCGCGGCCGTCGTTCGCGACAACCTGTTCAGCGAGGAGTTGGAGAAGGCCACTGCGGCGTGGGAGGACCTGCCCGACAGCGACGACGGCCCGCGCACCCCGCTCGAGACCGACGACTACGTGATCGAGGCCGCCGACCAGGGCGAAGAGTTGACCAAGGCCGCCGACCAGAAGTTCGAGGACGCGCAGAAGGCGGACAACACCGGCGACAACTACGACCTCGCGACGGTGTATTTCGCCGTGGCGCTGTTCTTCGCCGGTATCGCTGCGCTGTTCCGAGTCCGCGGTGTCCAGATCGCGATGCTTGCGGGCGCCGTCCTGCTGCTCGTTCCGGGCTTGCGGTACATCGGCGCGGGTGAAGGCTGGTTCTGAGCCTCGGAGCGCGAACGCAGCCCGGCGGCGCGCCGGGCTGCGTTTCGAGCGCCGCCGGACGCAGCGGTAGCGTGCGGCGGCTGCCACTAGGGGAGGAGCATGCCGATGGGCGCGTTGGACGGACGGGTTGCGATCATCACCGGGGCCGGTCGGGGTATCGGCCGGGAACATGCGCTGCTGTTCGCGGCGGAGGGCGCCAAGGTCCTGGTGAACGACCTCGGCGGCGCGAACGACGGAACGGGCAACGACGTCACGCCAGCCCAGCAGGTCGTCGACGAGATCGCGGCGATGGGTGGCGAGGCCGCTGCGAACTACGACAACGTCGCCGATTGGGAGGGTTCCCAGCGGATGATCAACCAGGCCGTCGAAACCTTCGGGGACCTCGACATCCTGGTCAACAACGCCGGCATCCTTCGTGACCGGGTCCTCGTCAACATGACCGAGGCGGAGTGGGACGCCGTGGTCGCCGTGCACATGAAGGGCCATTTCGCACCCACGCGGTGGGCGGCGGCGTACTGGCGCGAGCAGCACAAGGCCGGCGTCACCCGACCGCGCAACCTCGTGCACACCTCCTCGACGTCGGGTCTGTTCTCCAACCCGGGCCAGGCCAACTACGGGGCGGCGAAGTCCGGCATCGCCACGTTCAGCCAGATCTGCGCGAAGGAACTCGTGCGGTACAACGTGAAGAGCAACACGATCGCGCCTGCGGCGCGCACCCGGCTCACGCTGGCCACCCCGGGCCTCGGTGAGATCCTGGCGGCGAAGGAAGGCACGTTCGACATGTGGGACCCGGCGAACATCTCGCCGCTGGTCGCCTACCTCGCCTCGGCCGACTGCAAGTTCTCCGGAGAGACGTTCTTCGTGCAGGGCGGCAAGGTGCAGCGCGTGCAGTCGTGGACGTTCGCCGAGGCCGTCGAGCAGAACGACCGCTGGACGGTGGCCGATCTCACGGCGGCGCTCGCGTCGCTCGACGTGAAGCCGAACGAGCGTTTCAGCGCAGACTGAGCCGGGCGCTCAGCGCCACAGTCCGAGGGCGTCGAGGACAGCCCGACGGGGATCCGACTCGTCGTCGAGTCGGATCTCGACGAACGACAGATCCGACCATGCGTGCGCCGCCCGGGCCCAGGAGGCGTCCTCCCGGGCGCCGGCGGCCACGGCGACGAGACCCGCTTCGGCGAGCGTGAGTGCTGCTATCGCTACGTCGAGACCGTCGGGCAGGGCGCCGCCGGTCACCGCTTGAGCGGCTCGGCCGCTCGCGAGAAGCCGGTTCGTGATCGCATGGGCCCAGCGGGCGACGTCGGTCGGGCTGCGCCCGTGAAGCCACACGGTCGCGCCACCGAGCGTGGTCGCTGACCAGCGGAGGGTTCGCGGTGCCGGCCAGTCCGAACCATCGCGCGGGATGCCGGCGGCCATGGGGCCGTCCGGTTCGTCGCTCAGGAACTCGCCCGTGACGATGAGCTCCCGCACGATCCGGGTGAGGATGGCGTCGTCGAGCACGAAGCCGCCACCCGGGCGAAGGTCGACGTCCGTGCCGGGTGTCGGGGGCGGCAGGGATCCTTCGAGTGCCGCCACCGCCCGGAGCCGGGGCAACAGCGGCCCTTCGGGTCGATCCGGCCGCCGGCCGCCGGCATCGTGAGCCATGCTGGCGAGGGGCCAGGCCAGTGGCACCAGAAACCGGACGAGTGCTTCGAGTTCGGCGGCGCATCGCTCGATCTCGTCCGCACCCGCCGGTTCGGGCAGGTCGATCACGTCGGCGGACTCCGCTGCGTCGAGCCCGCTCAGCCGCTCGAGCCAGGCGCGAAGCGGCTCCCCGAGCCGGCGCGGTCCGCCGATCCGGGCCCGCCGGGCGGCGTCACGGATGGTGAAGGTGCGCTCGCCGGCGTCCGGCTCGAGCACCCGAATGAGGTCGCGCTGGGCCGTCGTCATGGTGAGGACGAGATCGGCCCCGACGAGGAGGCGGGCCTCGAGCGGCTGGGCCACGTGATCGAGCTCGATGCTTCGGCGACGCAGCGCAGCGAGCACCGCCGGCGGTGGTGCCGTCGGCTGGGTGACCTCGACCCCGCAGGAACGGACTTCCGCCTCGACACGCTGGTGTTCGAGGGCGTCGGCGACCAGGGCGGCGGCGAGCGGGGATCGGACCAGGTCGTCGGCGCAGACGGTGAGCACCCGGTTGTCGCGCTGGCGCCACCAGCCGGACTCGCCGGTGCGCACGTACGACGACGGAGTCGCCGGTGACCCGGGTCGGGACGAGGCGGGCCACCGCACGGCCGGAGACTACTAAGAGTGGTCAGGCGAACGGCTGGACCCTCGACGGACCTTGCCGGTTCCCTGCGGCGACCTGAAGGTCGGTGTTCGGTTGCCCCTGGTCACCGCCTAGCGTGCTCGACGTGTTGCCGATCGTGACGCCCGAGCAGATGCGGGCGATCGACGCGACCGCCCCGGTCCCCGAAGCCGTGTTGATCGCTCGGGCGGGTGCAGCGGTCGGCCGGACCGCCCTCCGGATGCTCGGTGGGGGCTACGGCCGGCGGGTCGTCGTGCTCGCCGGCACCGGGAACAACGGCGCCGACGGGCGGATCGCCGGAACGTGGTTGGCCCGCCGGGGCGTGCGGGTGGAGGTGATCGAGGTGGCGGCGGCTCCACCGGTCCTCCCGTCGTGCGACCTCGTCGTCGACGCCGCCTTCGGCACTGGCTTCCGGGGTAGCTGGGATGCGCCGGCGCTCGTACCGGGAGCTCGGGTCCTCGCCGTCGACATCCCGTCGGGAGTCGACGGGCTCACGGGCGAGGTGCGCGGCCGCGTCCTGACGGCGGAACGCACCGTGTGTTTGGTGGCCTTGAAGCCCGGTCTGGTGCTCCCGCCCGGTTCGTCGTCGACCGGGCCGATCGAGATCGTCGACATCGGCCTGCCTGCCGCGGGCGCCCGAATGCACCTCGTCCAGCGGTCGGACGTCCTCGCGTGGGTGCCGGAGCGCAGCGTCGACCACAACAAGTGGCGCTCGGCGGTCTGGGCGATCGCCGGGAGCGGCGGCATGATCGGAGCCGCCCACCTGGTCGGGCGCGCCGCGCAGCGGGCGGGCGCCGGCATGGTCCGGTTGTCCTCGCCCGGGGTGGCGGCCGATCCGACGGCGCCGGAGGAGGCCGTCCGTCATCCGCTCGGCGTGCCGTTCTGGGCGGCCGAGGCTCTCGGGCAGGTGGAGCGGTTCCACTCCGTGGTCGTCGGTCCCGGGCTCGGCCGTGCCGAAGGAACGGTGACGAGCATCCGGGAGTTCGTCGCCAAGGCCCCCGTGCCGCTGGTGGTCGACGCCGACGCGTTGTTCGCGCTGGCATGGGGCACCGACGGAGCGCTGTCGATCCTGCGGCAGCGACCCGCGCCGACGGTGCTGACCCCCCACGACGGGGAGTTCGCACTGCTTCGCGGCGGTCGGATCGGTACGGACCGTGTCGAGGCGGTGCGCGATTTCGCGGTCGCCTCCGGATGCGTCGTGCTGCTCAAGGGCCCGTCGACCCTCGTCGCGGACCCCGGCGGTCACGTCGCCGTGGTGACGACGGGCGATCAGCGTCTGGCGACCGCCGGGACCGGTGACGTGCTCGCCGGCATCATCGGCGCATTCCTGGCCCAGCGGGTGCCGGCGACCCCGGCGGCGGCGGCCGGCGCGTGGGTCCACGGGTCTGCTGCCCGTCTCGGCCCGCTGCGGGGATTCGTGGCGGGCGATCTGGCGGACCTGATCCCCGAGGTCTGGGCCGAGACGTGAGCGAGCGGTGGGCCTGGGCCGAGATCGATCTCGGCGCCGTCGCCCGCAACGTGACCCGGATGCGGGCCGCGGCGCGACCGGCCGGCGTGTGGGCCGTCGTCAAGGCGGACGGATACGGCCACGGGGCGGAGCGCGTCGCCCGAGCGGCGCAGGCCGCCGGGGCGGCCGGACTGTGCGTGGCGCTGGTCCAGGAGGGAGTCGCGCTGCGAAGGGCCGGGGTCGGCGGGCCGATCCTCGTGCTGTCCGAGCAACCGGCCGAGCAACTCGACGAAGCGGTCGAGCACGACCTCTCGCTCACGGTGTACTCGGGCCCGGCCGTCGAGGCTGCGGACCGGGCGGCCCGACGCCACGGTCGCATTCGGTACCCGGTGCATCTGAAAGTGGACACCGGGATGCATCGGGTGGGGTGCCATCCGACCGAGGTGGCCGGTCTGATCGAGCGGATCGGGGCCAGCCCGGCACTGTCGTTGGCCGGGATCGCGACCCATCTCGCGGTGGCCGACGAGCCCGACGACCCGTACACCGGGCAGCAACTCGACACGTTCGGGGCGGTGCGTCGATCGGTGCCGGCAGGGGTGCTCGTCCATGCGGCGAACTCGGCCGGCACGCTCGCCCACCCGGCCGCCCGCCACGACGTCGTACGGGTCGGGATCGCCCTCTACGGCATCAGTCCCGGGCCCGGCGTCGGTCCGTGGGCGGCCGAACTCGAGCCGGCGCTGTCGTTGCGGGCCAGGGTGTCGCACCGGCAGCGCCGGGCGGCCGGCGACCGGATCTCCTACGGGCTGCGGCACACCTTCGACCGAGACACGACGGTGGCCACCCTGCCCATCGGGTACGCCGACGGCGTGCCCCGGCGGCTCTCCTCGACCGGGGGCGTCGTGCTCGTCGGCGGTCGGCGTCGCCCGATCGTCGGCGTGGTCACGATGGATCAGCTCATGGTCGACCTCGGCGGTGACGAGGTGGCGATCGGTGACGAAGCGGTCCTGATCGGCCGGCAGGGTGGTGAGGAGATCCGAGCGGAGGAATGGGCCGAACGTCTGGGCACCATCGGGTACGAGATCGTGTGCGGGATCTCGGCGCGGGTACCCCGGCGGTACCGGGAGTGACGGTACGGCGCCGGTACGATCGTTCCCCGTGCCCGTCCCGGTCGTGCGCTCCCCGTCGGTGGACGCCACCCGAGCCTTGGCCGCTGCCGTCGCCCGGGTGGTCCGCGGCGGCGATCTCGTGCTGCTCATGGGCGATCTCGGCGCCGGGAAGACGGCGTTCGCGCAAGGGTTCGCCGCCGCACTGGGCGTGATCGAGCCGGTCACGAGTCCCACCTTCACCCTGGTGCGCACCTACGAGGCCGGCGCGTTGTTGCTCCACCATCTCGACGTCTACCGCCTCGACCACCTCGGCG
>JBILVB010000126.1:0-11020 GCA_044370695.1 Acidimicrobiales bacterium
TTCTATCGCGTCGACAAGGGTCGTGGCCGGGACACGGGCGGCACCGGTCTCGGGTTGGCGATCGTGCGTCACGTCGCGACCAATCACGGTGGGTCGGTGCGGGTCCGTTCCGAGGAAGGACTCGGCTCGACGTTCACCCTTCGCGTGCCGGCAGGACCCGGCACGCCTGCGCTCGACCGGTATTCGGAGGCCTCGTGAATCCGCCCACGCCAGAGACCAGCGTGCTCCTCGTCGAGGACGAGGAGTCCTTCATCGACGCGCTCACGATCGGGCTGCGCCGCGAGGGATTCCGGCTGCACGTCGCCCGGGACGGCCAGCAGGCCCTCGACGTCTTCGATCTCGTGCGGCCCGACATCGTCCTGCTCGACGTCATGCTGCCCAAGGTGTCCGGCATCGACGTGTGCCGACAGCTCCGCAAGCGGTCCCAGGTCCCGATCATCATGGTGACGGCCAAGGGTGCCGAGATCGACACCGTCGTCGGGCTCGAGGTCGGTGCCGACGACTACGTGACCAAACCGTACCGCCTCCGTGAACTCGTGGCCCGAATGCGGGCGGTGTTGCGCCGCCGTACGTCCGACGGTACCCGGGTCGCCGAGGTCGGCGTGCTCGAGGTCGGCGACGTGCGCATGGACGTCGAGCGCCACGAGGTCTCGGTGCGAGGCGAAGTGGTCCCGCTGCCGCTGAAGGAATTCGAGTTGCTCGAACTGTTGTTGGCCAACGCCGGGCGTGTCCTCACCCGTGAAGTTCTCATCGACCGGGTGTGGGGCACCGACTACGTCGGGGACACGAAGACACTCGACGTCCACATCAAGCGACTGCGGGCCAAGGTCGAACCCGATCCGGCCAACCCGGTGCGGATCACCACCATCCGCGGGCTCGGCTACAAGTACGAGACCCTCCGGTCCTAGCCGTCAATTTCTCCGGGAGTCGCCTCTCGGACACCGCAGGGATGCCCGGCGGAAAGCTGCCTCCTTGAGACTGACGTCGTGCCTTTCGCAACGCGCCGTCGGTCCGGACGACGCCGGCGAGGCGACCTTCTGTTGTTCGCGCTACTCGTCGCTCCGAACCTTCTCTTCCTGGCGGTCTTCACGTACCGCCCGTTGCTGCGCAACATCGAGCTCAGCTTCTATCGCTGGGACCTCATCTCTCCGGTGAAGCAGTGGGTCGGGCTCGACAACTACCTGGATTGGATCAGAGACCCGAACAGTCACAAGGCGATCGTGACGACGGTGATCTTCACCGTGGCGACGGTGCTCGGCTCCATGCTCCTCGGACTCGGTCTTGCGATCCTCCTGCACAAGCGCTTCCGCGGTCGGGGTTTCGTGCGCAGCGTCCTCTTCGCGCCCTATGTCGTGAGCGGCGCGGCCGTAGGGATCGTTTGGCTGTTCGTGTTCGATCCCCGATACGGCCTGCTCGCCGCCGGTCTGGACTGGCTCGGGGTCAGCTCGCCGAACTGGTACAACGATCCGGCCTGGGCGCTGGCGATGGTGATCATCGTCTACGTCTGGAAGAACGTCGGTTACGTCACCGTCGTCTATCTCGCTGGACTGCAGTCGATCCCCCGCGAGCTCTATGAGGCCGCCGAGGTCGACGGCGCGTCGTCATGGGCCCGCTTCCGTGCGGTAACCATCCCCGGGCTGTCCTCCATCACGTTCTTCCTCGGCGTCACCACCTTCCTCGCAGCCATGCAGGCCTTCGACATCATCCATGTGATGACCCGTGGAGGACCGCTGGACGGCACGAAGACGATGGTGTATCAGGTGTACGAGGAAGGCTTCGTGCGGTTCCGCGTCGGCCTGGCGTCAGCAGTGGCCACGGTGTTGTTCCTGGTGATGCTCGTGGTCACCCTCGCCCAGGTCCGTCTCGTCGAGCGCCGGGTCAATTACGCATGAGCGCAATTTCGCGATCTCGAAACGTGCGCCGACGGGACCAGGCTGGCCCCTACACGTATCTCGTCGCCGTGCTCGCCGTCGTGGTGATCTGTCTCCCGCTCGTCTGGATGCTGGCTGCGTCGTTGAAGACCCGGGCCGAGTTGTACAGCGTCCCCGTCGAACTCCTGCCAGCAGACCCGCAGTGGTCGAACTATTCGAAGGCGTGGAACGCGGTTCCGTTCGGTCGCTTCTTCGTCAACTCGGTGATCACCACGGTCCTCGCCACTCTGCTCAAGCTTCTCAACGGCGTCCTCACCGCATACGCCCTCGTGTTCATGGACGTTCGCATACGCAAGTTCGTGTTCGTCGCCGTCGTGGCAGCCCTGATGGTGCCCGAGCAGGTGGTGCTGATCCCGAACTACGTACTCGTGTCGGATCTTGACTGGCTGAACACCTATCAGGGGCTCGTCGTGCCGAACGCCGCGGTGGCACTGGGGACGTTCCTGATGCGGCAGCACTTTCTCACCATCCCGACCTCGCTCGTCGAAGCGGCTCGCCTCGATGGCGTCGGCCACCTCGGCCTGCTGTGGAAGGTGCTGCTTCCGGTCTCCCGTCCGTCACTCGCCGCCTTTGCCGTCATCGCCGTCGTCGCCCGTTGGAACGACTACCTGTGGCCGCTGCTGGTCACCAACACCGATCAGATGAAGACGCTCCCAGTCGGGCTCACGCTGCTCCAGGACTCCGAAGGGCAAAGCGAATGGGGGATCGTCATGGCCGGTGCGGTCATGGTCGTCGTCCCGATCATCCTGCTCTTCCTCCGGGCGCAGCGCCACCTGGTCGAAGGCCTCACCGCCGGATCGGTGAAGGGCTGAACGTCTCCGTCCGCCCCCTCCCCCCGTTTGAACAGAACCCCGAAAGGTGCCTTGTCATGAGCGAAGTCTCTCGTCGAACCCTCTTCCAGCTCGCCGGTGGTGCAGCTGCTGCAGCCTTCCTGGCGTCGTGCGGTGATGATTCCGCCGGCGGCTCAACCACGACGGCGAAAGCCGCAACCGGAGGATCGACCACCACGGCTGCTGCATCGAACCCGTTCAACGGGGTGAAGCCGGCCGCGGAGATCACCTACTGGAGCGTGCACCCGGCGAAGTCGAAGGCGGCTGAAGAGGAACTGATCACTCGGTTCCAGGCTGCGAATCCCGGCATCAAGGTGAAGCTCGAGACTGCCGGGGCGAACTACGCCGAGGTGTCGCAGAAGTTCCAGGCCGGCTTGGCAGCCAAAAGCGTCCCGGACGTCGTGATGCTGTCGGACGTGTGGTGGTTCAAGTACTTCCTCGCCAAGACCATCACGCCCATGGACGACCTCATCCGAGCCACGGGAATCAAGCTCGATGATTACCAGGACTCCCTGATCAAGGATTACCAATTCCAGGGCAAGCAGTGGGCGATGCCATTCGCTCGTTCGACTCCGCTCTTCTATTACAACAAGGAGAAGTGGGCTGCGGCCGGCCTACCTGACCGCGCGCCGGAGTCCTGGGACGAGTTCGAGACGTGGGCCCCGAAGCTGCAGGAGAAGATGGGTTCGGGCCAGTTCGCCTTCACCCATGTGAAGGGCGATTCGTACATTGCGTGGACCTTCCAGTCGATCATCTGGGCGTTCGGGGGTCGGTACAGCGACGAGAGCTTCAAGCTCCTCCTCGACTCCAAGGAAGCGACCGACGCCGGGAACTACGTGCGAGCCCAGGTGAACGAGCGGAAGTGGGCGACCGTCACGGCGAAGGATGAGGCGGCCGATTTCACCTCCGGCCAGACCGCCGCGATCATCTCCTCCACGGGCGGGCTCGCCGGCATCCTTCGAGATGCGAAGTTCCCGGTGGGGACGGGCTTCCTGCCGAAGAAGACGGCCTTCGGTTGCCCCACGGGCGGGGCCGGGCTCGCCATTCCGGCGAGCATCAGCCCCGAGCGGCAGCTGGCGGCGATGACGTTCATCGCCTTCCTCGGCCAGCCCGAGCAGACGGCGTACTACAGCCAGAACATCGGCTACATGCCAGTCCGCAAGAGCGCCGTGGAGGGCCCGCTCATGGCGGACTTCTTCAAGGAGAAGCCGCAGTTCCGAACTGCGGTCGACCAGCTCGCCAAGACCCGTTCGCAGGACACGGCTCGCGTGTACGTACCCGGCGGGGATTCGATCATCGGCAAGGGCCTCGAGCGGATGACGCTCTCGAACGAGCCGGCCGACAAGGTGTGGAAGGACGTCTCCGGTGAACTCCAGAAGGTGATCGACACCGAGGTGAAGCCGAAGCTCGGTTGAGCATGGCAGCGCAATCGGTGACCTTCGACGCCGTCACGATGCGGTTCGGCCGCACGACGGCGGTGGATCACCTCGATCTGATGGTCCACGAGGGCGAGTTCCTCGTCCTCGTGGGCCCGTCGGGTTGCGGGAAGACGACCGCGCTTCGGATGGTGGCGGGGTTGGAGAGCCCGACGGAGGGTCGGGTCTTACTCGGCGACCGGGACGTAACGCACGACCACCCGCGTGATCGGGACGTCGCCATGGTGTTCCAGAACTACGCGCTGTACCCGCACCTCGACGTTCGGCGGAATCTCGGGTTCCCGCTGCGCCAGCGCAAGGTGCAGGCCGCCGAGATCGCCCGGCGGGTCGACGACGTTGCCTCCGTGCTCGAGCTCGGCCCGTTGCTGGATCGCCTCCCCAAGCAGCTCTCGGGTGGTCAGCGTCAGCGTGTGGCGCTCGGCCGAGCGATGGTCCGTCAGCCGGCGGTGTTCCTGATGGACGAGCCGCTGTCGAACCTCGACGCACAACTGCGGCTGCGCGCCCGGGCCGAGCTTGCCTCGCTGCATCGCCGGCTCGGTACGACGGTCATCTACGTCACGCACGATCAGGTCGAGGCGATGACGATGGGGCAGCGCATCGCAGTCATGCGAGACGGTGTGCTCCAGCAGGTGGCGGCCCCGCACGAGCTGTACCGGAGCCCGGCGAACCTCTTCGTCGCAACCTTCATCGGCACCCCGACGATGGGGTTGCTGACCGGCCGGCTCGACGGTGAGCACCTCCACGGTTCGGGCTGGTCCCTTCCGATCGCGTCTGCGCTGGCTGCGCGTGCTGCCGCTGGCGCAGATGTCGTGCTCGGGCTGCGCCCGGAACACGTCGAGCGCGCCATCGGAGACCGTGCGGATCTGGTCGGAACCGTCTCGCTCGTCGAGCCGATCGGGAGCGACGTCTACGCATCGGTCGCAGTCGATGCCGACACGGTGCGTGCCCGGCTCCACCCCGACGACCACCCCCTGGTGGGCGACACGATCGCTCTGAGCCTTCGTCTCGACGCAGCGCATCTCTTCGACGCTGTCACGGGCGTACGACTCTGATGGTCGTGCGGGTCGCGATCTGCGAGCGTCTCCGGCAAGGATGAACGCCGCCCTGCGGGCCCGGTCGAGCCGCGTCAACGGGCGGGTCGGCACCCAAGGCAAATGGTTCGGCCCGCACTGAGCCGCCCTGGGATCGTTGGCGGCTGTCGTGTGCCCCGGGTACCGCGCGTGGGCGCCGGTCGAGAAACACGAGACGGTGTCGAACCGCTTCGCGAACGGTCCGTTGACGTGGGGCGCCAACCCGCGAGCGATTCGCCGTGATGCGCCTCGGCCGGGGAGGCCGGGGCCGGCGCGTCCGTGCGGGCACGGCGCGCTGGTTGGGCCGCCGATCTGCGCCGGGTACGGCGTTCGTTCGGCAGGCGAGGAACGGGCCCGGCCTCATCGCCACGTCGCCGTCTCGCTCTGGCGGCTCAGTCCGGTCCGTCGTCGAAGCCGAGCTGGCTCCCCGAAGTGAACATTGGCCGACCACCCGATGAGGGAAGAACGACCCGGTGGCAGCGTGCCGGGAAACTCAGGAGCGAGGAAACGCGCCGGACTGCTTGCCGTCGCCTTCCGTTCGCCGGGCCTTCCTACCGTGCGGCCTCGTCCACCCGACCTGAGGAGACCCACCCCATGACCTCCCTCTGCCGAATCACCGCTTCCGGGGCTGCTGTCGCCCTGCTGCTCGTCGCCGCGGCATGCGGTGACGATTCGTCGGCCGGCTCTGCTGCGACCACCGTCGCTGCGACCACGGCGACGACGACGGCTGCGACCACGGCTGCCGCAACGACCACCGCGACCGCCGCGGCGACCACCACGACGGCCAAGGCGGCCGGTCTCGACAAGACGGGCTGGCCCAAGAAGTTGACGATCGGCGCCGTGCCGGCCGAGAACGCCACCGATCTGAAGTCGAACTGGGACCCGATCATGAAGATGCTCAGCAAGGAGCTGGGCGTCGAGGTCGACTTCGTCCAGGCGACGGACTACGCCGGCATCATCGAGGCGCAGATCGCCAACAAGGTCGACATCGCGATGTACGGACCCTTCGCCTACTACATCGCGAAGGTCAACGGCGCCAAGATCGAGCCGTCGGTCGCGCAGATCTCCAAGGCAGGCGGCACGCCGGGCTACTACAGCTACGGGATCGCAAAGGGCGACTCGTCGATCACGAAGATCGACGACTTCAAGGGCAAGAAGGTGTGCTTCGTCGATCCGGGCTCCACGTCGGGCTTCCTGTACCCCTCGGCCGGTCTGCTGGCTGCGGGAATCGATCCCAAGACCGGGGTGACCCCGGTGTTCGCCGGCGGTCACGACGCGGCGGCGCTGTCGGTGAAGAACGGCACCTGTGATGCCGGTTTCGCCTTCGACGACATGGTCGACAAGACACTGCCGGGCAAGGGCGACCTCAAGCCCGGCGACGTCAAGGTGGTGTGGAAGTCGGAGCTGATCTCGGCCTCGCCGATGGCAGTCCGCACGGCACTGCCGGAGTCCCTGCGCGCCACGATCCAGAAGCTCATGCTGGAGAAGGGCAACAAGGACGCCCTCCTCAAGGACGGGTACTGCACGGGCGAGTGCAAGCTCGACTCGAACGCCTACGGCTGGGTGAAGGTCGACGAGTCGACCTACGACGGCATCCGCAAGGTGTGCGAGATCACCAAGTCCGACAAGTGCAAGTCGAAGTGAGTCGGCGGACGTGACCGATCCCGTGGTGGTGCGTGTCGAGGGGTTGACCAAGCGCTTCGGCGCAACGGTCGCGCTCGACGATGTGACCCTGGACGTACCGAGCGCGCAGCTGTGCGTGCTGCTCGGGTTGTCCGGGTCGGGGAAATCGACCTTGCTGCGCCATCTCAACGGCCTGCACCGACCCACGGCCGGGTCGGTGCAGGTCCTCGGGACCGATGTGGTGCGGGCGAAACGACCGCAGTTGCGCAACCTGCGCCGCGAGGTGGGTTTCGTCTTCCAGCAGTTCAATCTGGTCGGGCGATCGACGGTGCTCGAAAACGTCCTGTCAGGAGCGCTCGGGCGGCTCCGCTACCCCCGCTTCGGCGTGCTTTCCTACCCGCAGTCGCTGCGGCGCGAGGCCGTCGGTCACCTCGAACGCGTCGGTCTCGGAGACCGTGCCTTCCAGCGGGCCGACACTCTTTCGGGCGGCCAGCAGCAGCGGGTGGGCATCGCGCGCGCCTTGATGCAGCAGCCCCGGTTGTTGCTCGCCGACGAGCCGGTGGCGTCGCTCGATCCCGAGTCGTCGGCCCAGGTGATGGACCTGCTGTTCCGTATCTGCATCGAAGACCGCCTCACCGTGTTGTGCTCGTTGCATCAGGTGGAGCTCGCACTCGGCTGGGCCCATCGGATCGTCGGGCTGCGTGACGGCCGGGTCGTGCTCGACCGCGACGCTCGTGGCCTCGACGCTGCCGAAGCCATGGCCGTGTACCAGCGGGTCGACCCGGCCCTGCCGAGCGTCGAGCGGGCCGAGGCCGTCGAATCGGGCGAGGTCGTCACATGGCGGTGAGCGCGCCCCCGGCACCGCCGTCCACTGCGACGCGTCTTCGTGTGCCGTGGACCCGGACACGTGTGGTGATGACCGGGGTCGTCGTGGTGTTCACCGCAGCGCTCGTCTGGAGCTGGCGAACGATCGAGTTCGGTTTCGGTGCGTTGCTCGGCGGTGCCGGGGACGTGGCGAACCTGCTCGGCCGCATGCTGCCGCCGCGTTTCGTCGACCTGCCGTACATCATCGAGCTCGCCTTCCTGACCCTCGCCATGGCGGTGGTCGGCACGGCACTCGCGATCGTGCTGTCGGTTCCGGTGGCCGTGCTCGCGGCGAGGAACACCACGATCAACCGGGCGACCTACTACGCCGCACGCGGGGTGATCGTCCTGGCCCGGGCGGTTCCGGACGTGATCCTCGCAGTCATCTTCGTCAGGGGTCTCGGCATCGGTGTCCTGCCGGGCATCCTGGCGATCGGACTGCATTCGATCGGCATGATCGGCAAGCTGTTCGCCGACGCGATCGAGCAGGTCGACGAGGGCGCACGAGAGGCCGTCGCCGCAACGGGCGGTGGACGCCTGCAGGACCTCGCGACGGCGGTCTTCCCGCAGGTGCTCCCGTCGTTCATCGGCACGTCGTTGTACCGGCTCGACATCAACCTGCGCACCTCGACGATTCTCGGAGTCGTCGGGGCCGGAGGCATCGGGTTCGAGCTGCAGGACGCCCTCCGATCGCTGTCGTACGACCGGGGCCTGGGCATCGTGATCGTGATCTTCGTCCTGATCCTGCTGGTCGAGTTGGTGTCCTCGGCGATGCGAGCGTCGCTCATCGGCAACGAGTCGACGGTGCTGGGAGCGGCGACGCGGCGCCGGACGCTGGGCGACCTGCTTCTGGCCCGCCGGCGCCCGCGAGCACGGGGGCGTGACGACGTCACCGCTTTCGACCGCACGGCGGTGCGCCCGCCCTGGACGCGGCAGCGGATCGTGCGGACCGCGTACCTCGTCGGCACCCTCGTCGTGCTCGGCTGGTCGGTGTGGGCCGCCGACGCCAATCCGGTGGACATCGCCGGCGCCGTGCCAGACATGTGGCAGACCTTCACGCAGTTCGTTCCCCCGGACTTCACCACCGCCCGTAGCGACATCATCGAAGGCATGTTGGAGACGATCGCGATCGGGGTGGTGGCCACGGCGATCGGCGCACTGCTCGCGGTCCCGTTCGGGTTCCTCGCCGCTCGGAACGTCGCGCCGGCCCGGTGGGTGATGTACGCAGCCCGCACCTTCTTGGTGTTCGAGCGCGGTATCCCGGAGTTGATCCTGGCGGTGATCTTCGTCGCTGCCGTCGGACTCGGGCCCGTCGGAGGGACGATGGCGTTGGCGCTCGGATCGCTCGGACTGATGGCGAAGCTCATGGCCGACAACCTCGAAGAGGTCGACCCGGGCCCGCGTGAAGCCGTGGTTGCGGCCGGAGCGACGCGGGGTCAGGAGACCGCTGCTTCCCTCGTGCCCCAGGCGATGCCGAGCTTCGTCGGCAGCTTCCTGTACCTGCTGGACGTCAACATCCGGTCGGCCACCATCCTCGGCATCGTCGGCGGCGGCGGCATCGGGTTCCTGTTGTTCAACGCGCTGCGAACGCTGAACTTCGCAACCGCGTCGGCGATCGTGATCACGATCTTCGCCGTGGTGTATGCGATCGAGCAGCTGTCCGGATGGGTTCGGGCACAGCTGCGCTGACCGCCCTCACCGCCAGCGTCGAAGCTCTGCTCGGGCGAGTCGTTCGAGGATGTGAATCCAATCGGCCAAGGATCCGAGCGGGAGCGTCGGATCCTTGGCCGATTCGTCGGCCCGGCGGAGGATGACGGCATCGCGCCAGTGCGGCTCGGCCACGAACGCCGAGAGCCCGGTCGGGTCGAGCGGCCCGCCCTCGGCCTGCAACAGGGCGTCGCTGCCGGGGCTCAGCCGCAGGCGGTAGGTCACGTCGACCGCGACGAGGTAGCGCTTGGCCTGCACGTGCAGGCGGACGAGATCGCTCACACGGGGCCCGAGTACGAGCGCGACGAAACGGCCGCCGACTTCGGCATGCCGTTCGGGGCGATCGGGTGCGACGAGATGCCCCACGTCGTGGAGCAGGCCGGCGACCTGGAGTTCGTGGTCGCCGGGGTGTTCGGCGGCGAGCAGCGTTGCGGTCTGGAGGCCGTGCTCGGTCGGTCCGACGTCGTCGGCGTCGGGTTGCCGGAGGCCTTCGGGCGGCTCGAGACCCACGAGCAGGGCGTGCACGAGGTCGTCGACGGATCCGGCGACGAGCGGCAGCCCGGGCCCGTTCACGGCACGGGCCCCTCAGGGCCGACGACGGCGCGCACCGTCGGAAGCGTGCCGTCGAGCGTGACGAGGACGACCTCGGCCCGGACGCCGGGCTCGAGCCGGCCGCGGTCGGCGAGCCCGAGCAGGTCCGCCGGACCGGCGCTGACGAGCCGGACGGCCTCTGGCAAGCTGCACGCGCCGCGCTCGGCGAGCGCGAAGGCCGACGCCAGCAACGACGCCGGCAGGTAGTCGGATGCCAACACCGTGCACAGGCCGGCGCGCACGAGCACCTCGGCAGCGACGTTGCCGGAGTGCGACCCGCCCCGCAACACGTTCGGTGCCCCCATCACGACGTGCATGCCTCGGCGCCGCGCCTCGGTGGCCGCCTCGATCCCCAGCGGGAACTCCGCAACCTCGGCGCCTCCATCGGCGGCGACAGCGATCTCGGCGGCGTCCTCGCAGTCGTGGGCGAGCAGCCGGACCGATCCCTGCGCAGCGAGCGCACAGACACGCTCCCAGTTCCGGTCGCGCCGGCCCTGGCCGGCCCGGGCCTCCTCGACCTTCTCGGCGACCAGATCGTCGATGGTCGTGCCGGGCGGGAGGCGGTCGGCGGCGATCGCCGATCGGTACACGGCGATATCCCGGTACTGGCCCTGACCGGGGGTGTGATCCTCGAACGACAGCAGGGGACGGGGCCCGGCGCCGTGCTCGATTCCCAAGCGGGGCACCAGCGCGTCGAGACCGTCGGCCGAACGGGCCTCGGTCCGGAACAGGATCCGATGATCGACCAGCGCGCGCGGCTCGACACGCCGCTCGTCGATGGCATCGCACAACCGGTGCGCGAGGTCGACGGAGCGCTGGTAGGCCGGCTTGTCCTGGAATCCGACGCCGTGCGCCACGGTCAGGATGCCGGCCGAGCGGACCCGCTGCTCGAAGGAGCGGAGTGCGAACCGCGGGTCGAGTGTGACGCCGGTGCGCGGATGGATCTCCTTCTCGAGGCCGTCGGAATG
>JBILVB010000025.1:0-34554 GCA_044370695.1 Acidimicrobiales bacterium
CTCGTGCAGGAGATCGCCACGACCGGCACCCTGCCCGTCCCGCTGTTCTGCGCCGGTGGGGTCGCAACGCCGGCCGACGCCGCGCTCGTCATGCAGTTGGGCGCCGAGGCCGTGTTCGTGGGCTCGGGGATCTTCAAGAGCGGCAACCCGGCCAAGCGGGCCCGGGCGATCGTGGAGGCGACCACCCACTTCCGTGATCCCCACATCCTGGCCAAGGTCAGCCGCGGTCTCGGGGAACCGATGACCGGCATCGGGATGGACAAGGTCACCGTAAAGCTGGCCGAGCGCGGCTGGTGAGCGCAGCCCGCCCCGCCCAGGAGCCGCCAGGTGGTGGCCGCACGCATCGGCGTGCTCGCCCTGCAGGGGGCCTTCGCCGCGCACGCCCTCGCGCTCGCTGAGGTCGGCGTCGAACCGGCCGAGGTTCGCGTCCCGGCCGACCTCGACGGGATCGACGGGATCGTGCTGCCGGGTGGTGAGTCCACCACCATGTCGATGCTCCTCGAGTCCTCCGGGCTCTTCGATCCGCTGCGCGACCGACTGCGGGAAGGCCTGCCGGCCTTCGGAACGTGCGCCGGGATGATCCTGCTCGCTCGGGAGGTGCTCGACGGTCGCACCGATCAACGGAGCTTCGGATCCCTCGACATCGCCGTGCGCCGGAACGCGTACGGCCGGCAAGTCGACAGCTTCGAGACCGACCTCGACGTCACCGGACTCGACGGGTCGTTCCACGCCGTGTTCATCCGGGCCCCGGCGATCGAGTCCAGTGGACCGTCCGTGACGGTGCTCGCCCGTCACGAGGGCCGACCGGTGTTCGTCCGCCAGGGCTCGGTGTTCGCTGCGGCGTTCCACCCCGAACTCAGTGGTGACGCCCGACTTCATGCGCTGTTCGCAGCGCACGTCCCGACGTACAGGAGGTAACGCCGACATGTCCGGCCATTCGAAATGGGCGACGATCAAGCATCAGAAGGCTGCGACCGACAAGGCGCGCGGCAAGCTGTTCGCCAAGCTGATCCGGCAGATCGAGGTGGCCGCCCGCAACGGGGGCGGAGACGTGGAGTCCAACGCGACGCTCCGGGGGATGGTGCAAAAGGCGCGCGCGGCGTCGGTCCCCAAGGACACGATCCAGAAGGCGATCCGGCGCGGCACGGGGGAGGAGCAGGGCACCTCCTACGAGGCCATCTCCTACGAGGGGTACGCCCCGGGTGGGGTCGCCGTGCTGGTCGCAGTGCTCACGGACAACCGCAACCGGACGGGGGCGGAGATCCGGGCCGTGTTCTCGAAGATGGGCGGCTCGATGGCCGAGCCGGGCGCCGTCGCTTGGCAGTTCTCTCGCAAGGGGCAGTTGAGCGTGCCTCGCTCGGCGAACGAGGAAGACCTGATGCTCGTCGCGCTCGAGGCAGGGGCCGAGGACGTCCGAGACGATCTCGACGCCTGGACGGTCACGACCGAACCCAACGATCTCGAGCCCGTCCAGTCCGCCATCGAGGCCGCGGGGCTCATCGTCACCTCGGCCGAGGTGACCATGGTGGCCTCGACATCGGTGCCGGTGACCGATGCCGAGGACGCCCGGAAGGTGCTGCGGATCCTCGATGCATTCGAGGACAACGACGACGTCCAGGACGTGTACTCCAACGCCGACCTCG
The DNA here is from genome assembly GCA_044370695.1 of Acidimicrobiales bacterium. Lineage (GTDB taxonomy): Bacteria > Actinomycetota > Acidimicrobiia > Acidimicrobiales > Ilumatobacteraceae > JBEIFW01. The sequence continues at coordinate 1,644 of JBILVB010000025.1, forward strand.
ACGACGAGGTCCTGACCGGGATCGAGGCCTGAGATGGTGGCACCGTCGGTCGGAGATCTGGCGCCGGACTTCACCCTGCCCGGCACCGGTGGTCACGACTACCGTTTGGCGGACTACCGGGGTCGAGCGGTCGTGCTGGTGTTCTACCCGGGCGACGACAGCCCGGTGTGCACCAAGCAGCTCAACTCCTACAACCACGACCTCGCCCAGTTCGACGGCGTCGGGGCCCAAGTCCTCGCCATCAACGCCGGGTCGATCGAGAGCCACGAATCGTTCCGTGCCAAGCACGGGTTCGGGTTCCCGCTGCTCGCCGACCCGGACAAGAAAGTCGCCGCTGCGTTCGGCACGCTCGGGCCGCTCGGGTTTCCCCGCCGCAGCGTGTTCGTCGTGGACGGTGCCGGGGTGATCCGCTACGCGCACCGGGCCATCGCCGGACTCACGTATCGACCCACCGAAGAGATCGTCGCCGCGGTCCGCTCGGCGAGCTGACCGTCACGGGCAGGCCGGGCCGACCTCGTAGACGGTGAACCCGGTCGAGCGTTCCCGGACCTCGACCTGGGCCTCGCCGGTACGGCATGGCCGGGCGGCCATCTCCTCGAGGAGCGCCCGCTCGTTGGTGCGGAACCTGGTCTGGTAGGAGTCGAACAGCACCACCCGTTCGACGCTGCGCTGTGCGAGGAACGCCGAGTAGGACGCCGTGTCGTTCCAGCTGCGCCGGACGATCGATTCGGGGAAGAACTCGCTGTCGAGCCGTCCCCCCGCCTTGAGCAGCCGGTACATCCCGACCTTCTCGTCGTCGGCGCGGAGGTACCGGTACATCCGTCCCGGTTCGAAGCTCGGGGTTCGCAGCCACTGCGCCGTCGTCGTCTCGGGTGCCCGTCGCAACGACTTCCAGGCGGTGTCGGTGCTGAGCGGACCCAGCGCCACGACGTTGGCGACGGCCAGGAGCCCGCATGCCGCGACCGGGAGCAGGGCACGGCGGTGCTGCGTCGTTCGAAGCGCGACCAAGCACAGCGGCAACGCGACCACCAGGCCCCGCATGCCGACGGTCCCGAAGAAGTTGACGACCTTGTCCCGCAACGACGAATCGACGAACACGGGTGACGCAATCACGAGGTACGCAGCAGGGAGTGCCGGTACGACCGACACGGCGAAGGCGATGAGCAGCCGGCGCCGGTCCGGCGCCCAGAAAAGCCAGGTGGCGACGATCACGGCGGTGACCGGGAGCAGCACCGCCGGGTGGTTGACGTGAGCGAGCGCGACGAACACGACGGCCGAGACGTGGCGTCCCCGGCGCCAGCGGCCGATGCCCACCAGCAGCAGCGTGACCGCCCACAGGAACGGCAGCTGGCCGGCGATCGGGGCCATCACGAGGGCCGGGTTGAGCAGGACGGCCACCGCCCACCAGCCGGTGCGCAGCTCGGGGGCGGCGTAGAACGTGGCGAGCACGGCGAGCAGGCCACCGAGGGCGAGCCAGACCGACACCGACTGCTCGCCGAGGAGCGGCCACAGCAGTGCCGCCGTCGTCCAGGGCAGCATCCCGTAGGGGTAGGTGAGCGCGTTCCCGGCGCCCAGTACGTCCATGTGCCACGGGATGCCCCGGCCTCCCCACAGCTGATCGGCGATCCACCAGACGTGGCCGTAGTTGGACATGCTGTCGAGCGTGACCACGAGGTCGAGGCTCCCGAGGGCGCAGAGCACGACCACCCAGGCCACGGCGAGCCCGATGGCGAGGATCGTGCCGACGTCGTGATCGGCGGCTGCCCGGGCGCCGGAGCGTTGCCTATGGTTGACCGCTGCCATGGAACTCCACCGGGGATCTGCGTCCGAGCCGACATCGGTCCCCGAGGCCGGGTTCCGGAATGAGCGTAGCCAATCGGGGCGTTCGGACCGTCTGGTCGTCGCCCTGGTGGCCCTTGCCCCGATCGCGGTGTGGACCGACGACCCGACCGCTGCGCGAGCGGTGATCGCCGTGGTGGGCCTGCTCGTGGCGGTCGCCGCCGGGGTGGCGGCGGGGCGGTCGTGCCCGCAGGGAAGCCTGCTCGGGCTCGTGGCGGTCGCCGGGGCGTGCCTGGCGCTCAGCGTCGTACCCCCCGGGGTGATCACCTGGGTGATCTCGGCTGCGCTCGGGGGCGGGGCGGGGGTGATCGCGTCGCCTCTGGCATCCGCCCGCCTGGGTCGGCGAGGGCGGCGGCGCGTGCTCGTCGCAGCGGTCGGGCTGGCGGGTGCCGTGGTCGGCGCTGCGCTCGTAGGCCCGACGATCGGGTTGGCCGTCGTCGTCGTGGTCGCCGCAGCGGCAGCGGTGACCGGCCGGCGTCTGCGGACCTCGCCGCCCCGCACCACCGTGCGGGCCCGGCTCGCCGTGGTTGCACCCGTCGTGCTCACGGCCGGCCTGCTCGCCTGGGTCGGGGCGAACGACCCCTCGGTGGACTGGTTCGGTCCGGTCGTGCGCCACGGCGACCGCACGGTGCGCCGGGTGGCGCTGACCTTCGACGACGGTCCGGCCGCCAGCTCCCTCGCAGTCGCCGACGTCCTCGACGCAGCGGGCGTCGCCGGGACGTTCTTCGTGGTCGGCAAAGCGGTCGACGCCCGCCCCGACCTGGCCCGCGCGCTCGTCGCCCGGGGGCATCTGCTCGCCAACCACTCGTACCACCACGACTACTGGCGGTGGCTCGATCCTCGGTATCCCGAACTCGCCCGCACCCAGGCCTCGATCGCGAGGGCGACGGGGGTGTGCCCCTCGTTCTTCCGGCCACCGCACGGTCAGCGGACCCCGTTCATGAGCGGTGTCGTCGCCGGCCGGGACATGGACACGGTCCTCTGGGACGTGTCGGCCGCAGACTGGACACCGATCGACGGCGCCGAGGTCGCTCGACGGGTGCTGGCGCAGGTCCGACCGGGCTCGGTGATCCTGCTCCACGATGCCATCGACGGCCGTCCCGATGCTGACCGGTCGGTCCTCGTGAACGCACTGCCGCTGATTCTCGCCGGACTGCGCGACCGAGGGCTCGAGCCGGTGCGACTCGATCAGCTGCTCGGCCGAGCGGGCACCCTGACGCCCGCTGCGTGCGGCCTCAGCGTCGCAACGCCGCCCGAACGAGGCGCTTGAGGGTCCACCAGCCGGTGACGGCGAGCCCGCCGGTGACCGCTGCGGGCACGGCGAGCGCCCGGGCCTGCCCGACGGGTCCCAGCGGGCGGGTCGAGCGGACGCCGGCGACCACCGTCATCCACAGGTCGATGACGACGTCCTTCATGCGGGTGCGGGAGCGGAACACCGGAACCGGCACGAGCACGTCGTTGCGCAGCTTGCGACCCCGGCGGCACATCACGACGGCGACCTCGACGGTCTCGGAGTACTTGTACCCCTTGTAGAAATCGAGGGCGTCGGCGAGGGCCCCGGCGCGGAAGATGCGATAGCCGGACTCGATGTCGTACAGGCGTTGACCGGCCCACAGCGTGCCCCAGGTGCTCATCACCCAGTTCCCGGCCTGCTTGTACTTCGGGTAGGTGGACAGGTCGCGCCGCACGATGAGCGCATCGAGCTCCTCGTCGACCATCTGGCGGTGCAGGTCCTCCAGGACCGCGAGTTCGTGCTGACCGTCGGCGTCGACGGTGTAGACGAAGTCGTCGGGGTGGATCTCGCCGGCGGCGATGCGTCGACGCAGGTCGGTGAAGGCGGTGTAGTACGCCTCCGACATGCCCTGGTTGACCTCGTGGACCAGCAACCGGGCCTGTTCGTGGCCCGGGAGCCACGACTGGATCTCGGCGCGCGTGCGGTCGGTCGAGCCGTCGTCGACGACGACGAGTTCGTCCACGTAGCCGTAGAGCTTGTCGAGCACGCCGACGACGGTCGGCTCCTCGTTGTACGCCGGCACCACGGCGATCCGTCGGGGCGAATGGGGTCGGGTCGATCCGAGCATCACCGCTCTCCGGCGGCGCTGCGGGACGGGACCGTGAAGCCCTCGGCCAGGTAGTGCTCGAAGGTGCGCCGCATCCCCTCGTCGAAATCGACCTGGGGCGTCCAGCCGATCTCGTCGCGGGCGCGGTCGGTCTTGACCACTCGGGCCTTGAGATCGCCCGGCCGCGACGGCCCGTACTCCACCGTGACGTCGCCCACGAGTTCCCGGACGCGCTCGGCGATCTGACGGATCGACACCGGCGTGTCGCCGTCGAGGTTGTACGTACGGTTGGTCGCCGCCGGGTTCAGCGCCAACACGTGGGCTCGTGCGAGGTCGCCCACGTAGACGAAGAACCGCTCCTGACGTCCGTCGCCGTCGATGCGCAGCGGCTCACCCCGGAACGCTCGCTTGAAGAACGCGGCCGCGACGCAGTTGTCCCGCATGCGAGGGCCGTAGGGCACGCCGTACCGCAGCACCGTGAAGGGCCGCTGGTAGAGCGTGGCGTAGTCGCGGCACATCATCTCCGAGGCGACCTTGGTGCTCACGTAGAGGTGGCGGTCGGTCTCGGGGGCGAACGGCGTCGACTCGTCGACGACGTCGCCGGTGGTGGCGGCGTACACCCAGACGGTCGAGGCGAGGATCACTCGGCCGGCGTCGGCCTTGCGGGCCGCCTCGAGGACCGAGACCGTGCCGGTGCAGTTCAGGCGGACGGCGCCCACCGGGTCGGCGTGCACGATGTTCACGTCCGCGTACGCCGCGAGGTGGAACACGGCGTCGGTGCCGGCCACCACGTCGGCGACGGCGTCGGTGTCGAGGATGTCGACCGGCGTCCATTCGACGTCGCTGCGGTGCGGGGCGCGGGGGTCGAGCACCCGGACCCGGTGACCGGCGTCGGCGAGCGCGTCGATCACGTGGGAGCCGATGTACCCGGATCCCCCGGTGACGGCGACGAACTGCTCCACGATGCTGTTCCCTTCTCGGCGACGCCGTCGCCGGTCGTTGTGGGTTCCCGGACTGCGTTCGGCCGTCGGCTACATGCGCCCGAGCGCGGCGGCCACCGCGTCGAGGACGATCTCGGCCTGCTCGTCGGTCATCACGGCCGACGTGGGCAGGCAGACGTGCCGGGCGCAGATCCGCTCCGCCCCCGGCAGCGGACCTGCGGCCCAGGGCTCGAACACCGGCTGGAGGTGCAGCGGCGCTTCGTAGACCTCGCCGGAGAGCCCGACGCCGTACTCCTCGCGCAGGAGCTTCTTGTAGGCGGCCCGGTCGACCCCATCGGGCAGGTAGGCCACGTACTTGTAGTAGTTGCTGACGCTGTCGAGGGGCACCGCCACCGGCTGGAGCCCCGTCGCCTCGATCCCCTTGTCGTAGATGGCTGCGACGCGCTGCCGGGCGGCGATGAACTCGGGGAGCCGCCCGAACTGGCTCAACCCGATCGCCGCGTGGGGCTCGCTCATCCGCCAGTTGTACCCGAGCCGGGTGTGGAGGTTGGTGAGGAAGCCGGCCTTGCCCTGGTCCCGGTAGATCTTCGACTCCTCGGCGATGCGGTCGTCGGCGGTGACGATCATCCCGCCCTCACCCGAGGTCATCACCTTGGTGGGATAGAAGGAGTACGACGCAGCGATCCCGAAGGTGCCGGCCATCCGCCCCTGGAAACTGCTGCCGTGGGCGTGGGCGGCGTCCTCCATGAGCCAGATCCCGGCGTCGGCGCAGATCTGGAGGATCTCGTCGATCGCCGGCGTGATCAGGCCGGCGACGTGCACGACCACCGCGCCGACGGTGTCGGGCCCGATCGCGGCACGCACGGCGGCCGGATCGAGCGCCAGCGTCGCCGGGTCGCAGTCGACGAAACGCGGCCGGGCGCCGGCGGCGATCACGGCCGCAGCCGTGGCGAAGAAGGTGTTGGCCGGCACCAGCACCTCACCGCCGGCCACGCCGACCGCCCGGAGCGGGATCTCGAGCGCCGAGGTGCCCGAGTTGACGGTGATGGCGTGGGCGACGCCGTTGAAGGCGGCCCAGCGCTCCTCGAACTCCCGGCTGATCTTGCCGAGGGTGAGCTGACCCGTCCGCAGGCTCTCGTCGATCTGCGCCAGGATGGCCGCCCGGTCCTCCTCGGGAACGTGGATTGCGGCGGGCGGGACACGAAGTGGCGACGTCACGGGACCGGAAGCTCCTCGGTGAAAAGAATCCGGTGAACCGTAGCGCCTGACGCGCGCGGGCGGGAGAGGACGGCGCTCGCCGTGCCCGGTGCCACCGACGCGGACATCCACCGCGCGTCCGCAGCGGACGGGTAGGATCCGAACCGGTGTTCGTCCTCGGAATCGATCCCGGTCTGTCCCGGTGCGGGTATGCCTGTCTCGAGGCGACGGCTGGCCGGCAGGTGCGCGCCGTCGCGCTCGGGGTGCTCTCCACCCCGGCCACGGCGGCGCTGCCCGCGCGGCTCGGCGAGCTGCGACGGGAGCTGAGCGCGCTCTTCGACGACCTCCGACCGGATGCCGTGGCCGTGGAGCAGGTGTTCTTCCAGGTGAACGTGCGTACGGCCATGTCGGTCGGGCAGGCCAGCGGCCTGGCCCTCGCCGAGGCTGCGGTGCGGGCTCTGGAGGTGGTGCAGTACACGCCGAACCAGGTGAAGGAGGCCGTCGCCGGGTGGGGTGGCGCCGACAAGGCGCAGGTGGCTCGCATGGTGCAGGCCCGACTCGGGTTGGCGGCGCCGCCCAAGCCGGCCGATGCCGCCGATGCGGCGGCGCTCGCGCTCTGCCACCTGGCGATGGCGCCCACGCGAGCCCGCATGGCTGCGGCGGTGCGGCGATGATCGGCTCGCTGCGCGGGGTGGTGCTCGAAGCGATGCTCCCCGGCGAGGTGCTCCTCGAGGTGGGTGGCGTCGGGTACCGGGTGCAGGTATCGGCCCGCTCGCTCGCCCAGCTCGCCCCCGGGAGCCCAGCGTTCCTCCACGTCCATCATCACGTCCGGGAGGACGCCCAGGTCCTCTACGGCTTCCTGTCGCGCGACGAGCGGGTGTCCTTCGACGCGGTCCTGGGCGCGCACGGGGTCGGTCCGGCCCTGGCGATGGCGATCCTGGGCACCCTCAGCCCGACCGAGTTGCGCCGTGCGGTGAGCACCGAGGACCTGGCCTCGCTGTGCCTGGTGCCGGGGGTCGGCAAGAAGACGGCGCAGCGGCTGGTGCTCGAGCTGCGGAGCCGCCTCGACGTGCCCGAACCGACCGATCTGCCCGGCGTCGGTTCGGCTGGCGGTGCCGGGGCGGCCGTCGCCGAGGCCCGCGCCGCGCTCGCCGGGCTCGGGTTCGGGCCCGAGGAGGTGCGCGACGCGCTGGCGCGCGCCACGCCGGGCGCCGACGCCTCCACCCTGGTGCGCGAGGCGCTGCGGGTGCTCGGGAGCTCCCGTGCGTGACGAGCTGCTCGATCCTGCCGGTGCTCCCGACGACGAAGTCGCCCTCGAGGCCGGGCTGCGACCCCGCCGGCTCGAGGAGTTCGTCGGTCAGCGAGAGCTGAAAGAGCACCTCTCGATCATTCTCGAGGCGGCCCGGCAGCGGAACCAGCCGGCCGATCACGTGCTGCTGGCCGGACCGCCCGGGCTGGGCAAGACCTCGATGGCCGGGATCATCGCGGTGGAGATGGGCGCCCACTTGCACGTCACGTCGGGCCCGGCGCTCGAACGCGCCGGCGATCTCGCCGCCATCCTCACCAAGCTCGAGGCGGGCGACGTGCTGTTCATCGACGAGATCCACCGGCTCTCGCGGGCGGTCGAGGAGATCCTGTATCCCGCCATGGAAGATTTCGTCATCGACCTCGTCGTCGGCAAGGGCCCGGCGGCATCGTCGATCCGCTTGACCCTCCCCCCGTTCACCCTCGTCGGCGCGACGACCCGCACGGGCCTGATCACCGGCCCGCTGCGGGACCGGTTCGGCCTGGTCGCCCGGCTCGACTACTACGCCACCGAGGAACTCGAGGCGATCGTCACCCGGGCGGCCGGCATCGTCGGCGTCGTCGTCGACACCGAGGGTGCGTGGGAGATCGCCCGACGCAGCCGCGGCACGCCGCGGATCGCGAACCGGTTGCTGCGCCGGGTGCGCGACTACGCGCAGGTCCGGGGCGACGGAACGATCGACGTCGCGACGGCGCGGGCGGGCCTCGCCGTGTTCGGCGTCGATGGGCTCGGGCTCGACAAGGTCGACCGCGCCATCCTGAACGCGCTGTGCCGGAGCTTCGGCGGCGGCCCGGTCGGGTTGTCCACGCTGGCGATCAGCGTCGGGGAGCAGACCGAAACCGTCGAGGACGTCTACGAGCCGTTCCTCATCCAACAGGGTCTCCTGGCCCGCACCCCCCGCGGGCGGATCGCGATGCCGGCAGCCTGGCTGCACCTCGGTCTCGAACCGCCGGGCACGGCCCCGAGCCTGTTCTGACCGGTAGCGTCCTGCGACCGTGCAACTGTCGGACCTCGACTACGACCTTCCCGAGGCCGCCATCGCCCAGGTGCCGATCGAGCCCCGGGATGCCGCCCGCCTCCTCGTCGATCGGGGCCCGGGCGCTGCGCCTGCGCACCACTGCGTCCGGGACCTCCCCGATCTGCTCGAACCGGGCGATCTGCTCGTCGTGAACGACACCCGCGTGCTGCCGGCCCGGCTCCGCCTCCAACGGGCCAGCGGTGGCGCAGTGGAGGTCCTGCTGCTCGAGGCGCTCGACGACACCGCCCGCCGGTGGGAAGCGCTGGTCCGCCCGGGGCGCAAGCTCCGCGTCGGCGAGGAGATCCGCTCCGGGGACCTGGTCGTGCGGGTCGGGGCGCGCCGCAGCGACGGGACTCGGGCCGTCGAGCTGTGCACCGACGACCCGTGGAGCGCACTGGACCGTCACGGCGAGGTGCCGCTGCCGCCCTATCTCACCCAGGGCATCGCCGATCCGGAGCGGTACCAGACGGTGTACGCCCGGCGCGCCGCCTCCGCGGCCGCACCGACGGCTGGTCTGCACCTCACCACGGAGGTCCTGGATCGGCTCGCGGGGCGCGGCATCGGACTCGCCCGGGTCGAACTGGTCGTCGGCATCGACACGTTCCGGCCGGTCACCGAGGACGACCCGACGACCCACCGGATGCACACCGAGGCCTACGCCGTGCCGGCCGAGACGATGGAGGCCTGCCGGCGCGCTCGCCGGGTCGTCGCCGTCGGCACCACGTCGGCCCGGGCGCTCGAGAGCGCAGCGGCACGCCAGCAACTCGTCGGGCGCACCGACCTGTTCATCCACCCGCCGTACGACTGGAAGGTGGTCGACCTGCTGCTCACCAACTTCCACCTGCCCCGCACGACGCTGCTGCTGATGATCGGCGCGCTCGTCGGACCGCGCTGGCGGCGCCTGTACGAGACTGCGCTGGCGGAGCGTTACCGGTTCTTGTCGTTCGGCGACGCCATGCTCCTCCAGCGGGGCGTCGGACCGTGAGGCCCGTGACCGTCGAGGTCGGTGCGCGCGACGGCGCGGCGCGCACCGGGCTGGCCACCACGGCCCGGGGCGTGTACCGCACGCCGTGCTTCATGCCCGTGGGCACCCGGGGCGCGATCAAGTTCCTCTCGGCCGCCGATTACGAGCGGCTCGGCGCAGAGATCGTCCTCGGCAACACCTACCACCTCATGTTGCGACCGGGTGCGGCGGTCGTCGCCCATCTCGGCGGCTTGGGCGCCTTCGCCGGCTGGCGTGGCCTCACGTTGACCGATTCGGGTGGCTATCAGGTGTTCTCCCTCGAGCCGTCCGTCGACGACGACGGCGTCACGTTCCGCTCCACCTACGACGGCTCCCGGCACCGGTTCACCCCCGAGGGGGCGGTCGCCACCCAGGAACTGCTCGGTGCCGACATCCAGATGGTCCTCGACGTGTGCCCGCCGCTGCCGAGTCCGGCGCCGGTCGTGCGCACCGCCGTGGAGCGCACCGCCGCGTGGGCCGCCCGCGCCCACGGGGCACACGTGCGCACCGACCAATCGCTGTTCGGCATCGTGCAGGGTGGCGTCGATCCGGCACTGCGGGCCGAGTCGGCCCGCCGCACGGTTGCGATCGGCTTCGACGGCTACGGCATCGGGGGGTTGTCGGTCGGTGAACCGCGAGAACAGATGCTCCCGGCGCTCGCAGCGGCGATCGCCGAGCTGCCCGACGACCGCCCTCGCTATCTGATGGGGGTGGGAGACCCCGCCTCCCTGGTCGAGGCGGTCGCCCTCGGGGTCGACCAGTTCGACTGCGTGTTGCAGACCCGCCTCGGCCGCCACGGAACGGCGCTCACCGAGGCCGGCAAGCTGCACGTGAAGAACGCCGCCAACGCCCGCAGCGACGAGCCGCTCGACGCCTCGTGCCGCTGCGAGGTCTGCGCCCGGCATTCGCGGGGCTACCTGCGTCACCTGTTCCAGGTGGGCGAGCCGACCGCCGCCCGGCTGGTGTCGCTGCACAACATCGCCTGGACGTTCCAGCTCGTCGACGAGATGCGGGCGGCGATCGAGGCCGGCACGTTCGACTCGCTGCGACGCCGGGTTCTCGCTGCCTGGGGCTAGTGTCCAACCGCTTCGCGCCCGTCCCCTCGACCCCGGGAGCCCGCCATGGCCGGCTTGTTGCCCATCCTGTTGTTGTTCCCCCTCATGTATTTCATGCTGATCCGGCCGCAGCAGAAGCGCGTGCGTGAGCAGCAGGCCCTCCTGGCTGCGGTCGGCGAGGGCGACGAGATCGTCACCACTGCCGGGCTGTACGGATACGTGACCGCCGTCGACGGCGACGTGCTCTGGGTGGAGATCTCGGACGGCGTCGAGGTCCGCCTCGCCCGCGCCGCCGTGGCCAAGCGCATCCCGGCCGAGGCATCGACCGCGAGCGACGACGGCGCGCAGGCCGACGGCGCGCAGGCCGAGGACGCGAAGGCCGAGGACGCCACCGGCCATCGTGCCGGTGACTCCTCCGGCGACGAGACCCGCTGAGCGCATGCGCCGACGCGCCATCGTCACCGTTGCCGTCACCGTGCTCGCCGCGTTCGGCGCGCTGGTGACGGTGCTCTCGCTGGGGTACGGCCCGGTGCTCGGGCTCGACCTGCAGGGCGGCGCATCCGTGACGCTGCAGGCCAAAGGCGAGATCCGTGAGGGTGCGCTCGACGTCGCCGAGCGGGTGATCCGGGACCGGGTCGACGCCCTCGGTGTGGCCGAGCCCGAGATCGTCCGCCAGAGCGATGCGATCGTGGTGAACCTGCCGGGCGTCACCGATCAGGACCGTGCGCTCGCCCTGATCGGTCGGACCGCCGAACTGCGATTCCGACCGGTGCTGGGCATCTTGCCCGGGCCGGACCTCGAACCGGCGGCGACCTCGACGACGGCGCCTGCGGCCACGACGGCCGCAGCGGCGACCTCGACGACGGCGCCTGCGGCCACGACGGCCGCAGCGGCGACGGCGGGGCGCTCGCTGCCTCGCCAGACGGACACCGGGACGACGACCGGAGCCACCACGACGTCGAGCACGATCGTGCCGGCGGAGCCGCTCGTCACCGTCCCGCCGCCGACGACGATCCCCGAGGGGCAGCCGACCGGACCCAACCTCCCGGCACCGAACCAGCAGACTCCTCCCGAGCAGGACGAGCCGGACCTCCCCGTCACACTCCCCGAGCGGGATCCCGATGGCAAGATCCGCCGGCTGTACCAGCTCGGACCGGCGGTGCTGACGGGCAACGCCATCTCGTCGGCACGCGCCGCACTGCCCCAGGGTCAGTGGATCGTCGAGCTGACCCTGAAAGACGGCGCGGAAGGCCTCGACACCTGGAACCAGTGGGCCCGGACCTGCCGCCAGCAGCAGGCCACCTGCCCGACGAACCAGATGTCGTTCGTGCTCGACTCCGTGGTGATCTCGGCGCCAGCGTTCCAGACGGACTTCTTCTCCCGCAACGAGATCTCGATCACCGGCGGTGGACAGACCGGTTTCAAGGAGGCCGAGGCCCGAGACCTGGCCAAGCTCCTGAACGCAGGAGCGCTCCCGATCAAGCTGGAGCCTCAGGCCGTGCAGACCGTCTCGGCCACGCTGGGCAAGGATTCGCTGCGAGCCGGGGTGATCGCCGGCGTGTTCGGCGTCGCCCTCGTCGTCGTGTTCATGCTCGCCTACTACCGCTGGCTCGCCGTCGTGGTGCTCCTCGGTCTGCTGGTGTCGGCGGCGATCCTGTGGACGATCGTGTCCTGGTTCGGTGCCGTGCTCACCTTGTCGGGGGCGACGGGCATCATCGTGTCGATCGGTGTCACCGTGGACTCCTACGTCGTGTACTTCGAGCGGCTGAAAGACGACGTCCGATCGGGCCGGTCGCTGCGCTCGTCGGTGCAACGCGGGTTCGCCGGCGCGTGGCGGACGATCCTCGCCGCCGACATCGTGTCGCTGATCGGCGCGGCGTTGCTCTACTGGCTCACGGTCGGTTCGGTTCGGGGATTCGCCTTCTTCCTCGGCCTGTCGACCCTCATCGACATGGTCGTGGCCTACTTCTTCACCCGGCCGATGGTGCAGGTGCTCGGCTCGTCGCGTTGGTTCGCGGGCTCGTCGGTGCTCGGCGTCGTGCAAGGTGAACGCAACCTCGCAGGAGGTGCCCGATGACCGAACCCGCCGTCGAGCCGCGGCCGAGCCGGTCGCTGTGGAAACGGCTGTACCACGGCGAGACGAACTACGACTTCGTCGGCCGTCGCCGAATCGGCTTCATCATCTCCGGGGTGCTCGTGCTGATCACCTTCGGGTCGCTGTTCACCCGGGGTCTCAACCTCGGCCTCGACTTCGAAGGCGGTGTGGCGTGGGAGGTGTCGGTCGGGAACGGGCTCGACAGCGACGGGGTGGAGCGGATCCTGGCCGACCGAGGGATCCGCCCGAACGACACCAAGATCCAGACGCTCGCCAGCCCGAGCGGCGGCGAGCGCCTCCGTATCCAGGTGCCCGACCAGACGGCGGAGGTGCGCACGGCCGTGCGCAACGATCTCGCCACCGCGGCCGGCGTCGACCCGCAGGACGTGAGCCTCACCTCGGTGAGCGCCACCTGGGGCTCGGAGATCACGGCCAAGGCCCGCAATGCGCTCGTCATCTTCCTGGCGGCGATCGCGGTCTACATCTCGCTCCGGTTCGAATGGAAGATGGCCGTGGGTGCGCTGGTCGCCGTGGTCCACGACGTCGTCATCTCGGTAGGCGTCTACTCGGTGCTCGGCTTCGAGGTCACGCCGTCCACGGTGATCGCCTTCCTCACGATCCTCGGGTTCTCGCTCTACGACACGATCGTCGTGTTCGACAAGGTCCACGAGAACACGCGGCGGCTCGCCGCCGGGCGGGTCACCTACGGCGACGTCGTCAACCTGTCGATGAATCAGGTCCTGATGCGGTCGCTCAACACCAGCCTCGCCGCGGTGCTCCCGGTGCTGTCGCTGCTGGTCGTCGGATCCGGGATCCTCGGCGCGGTCGCGCTGCAGGATTTCGCCCTGGCCTTGCTCGTCGGGTTGCTCATCGGTTCCTACTCGTCGATCTTCGTGGCAACGCCGATCCTTGCGCTGCTGAAAGAGCGCGAACCCCGCTACCGGGCGATCGCCGAGCGGCTCGGCCGGCCGACCTCGGGGCTCGACAGCGTGCGCGCCACGTTCGGCGAGGCCCCGGCCGACGTCGACCGCTCGGCGGCCGCGGGCGTGGTCGAGGTGCCGGCCGGCGGTCCGGCGACGGTTCGCCCCACGGCTGGCGCGCTCACCCATCCGCCTCGGCCGCGCAAGCGGAAGCGCCGCTGACGGGCGCTCGGCGGTAGGCTCCGGCGATGGCGCTCGACGCGGCCCGTCTGCGGTCCCTGGTGCGCGACATCCCCGACTACCCGACGGTCGGAGTCACCTTCCGTGACATCACGCCACTGCTGGCCGACGGTCCGGCGTTCGGTCAGGTCATCCACGCCCTGTCCGGGCACGTCGCCGACCACGGGGTCGACCGGGTCCTGGGCATCGAGGCGCGCGGCTTCATCGTGGCCGCTCCGGTCGCACACCACCTCGGTGCCGGGTTCGTCCCGGTCCGCAAGGCCGGCAAGCTGCCGTGGGCCGTCGCGCGCGAGGAGTACACGCTCGAGTACGGCACCGACCGGCTCGAGATCCACCGTGATGCGATCCCGCCGGGGGAGCGGGTCGTGATCGTCGACGACGTGCTCGCGACGGGTGGCACGGCAGCCGCGGCGATCCGGCTCGTCGAGGGGCTCGGCGGTGTCGTCGCCGGCCTCGCGTTCGTCATGGAGCTCGCAGCGCTCGGCGGACGCCGCCGCCTCGAGGGCTACGACCTGGTCAGCGTCCTGACGGTCTGAGGGGCACGACGTGGCGACGGTGACCCGAGTGTTGCCCTGGCGGCGCCACGCGATGCCGTCCGAAGAGGTGGTCCCGCTCCTCGACGCATTCCGGGCGAACCATCCGCAGCGCAACAAAGCGCCGGTGACCCGCATCGTGCAGGCGTTCGAGGTTGCGGCCGAAGCCCATGCGCCACAACGGCGAGGCTCGGGCGAGTCCTATATCAACCACCCGCTCGCCGTGGCGTCGATCTGCGCCCGACTCGGCATGGACGAACCGACGATCGTCGGCGCGCTCCTGCACGACGTCGTGGAGGACACCGACGTGTCGCTCTCGGACATCGAACGGCTCTTCGGCGCCGAGGTGGCGACGCTGGTCGACGGCGTCACCAAGCTCGACCGCATCCACTTCGAGTCAAAAGAGGAGCAGCAGGCCGCCACGATGCGCAAGATGCTCGTGGCGATGGCCAAGGACATCCGGGTCCTGGCCGTGAAGCTCGCCGATCGGCTGCACAACATGCGGACGCTCGCGGCGATGGCGCGCGACAAGCAGCGGCGGATCGCCCAGGAGACGCTCGACATCTACGCGCCCTTGGCCAACCGCCTCGGGATGCAGGAACTCAAGACCGAACTCGAAGACCTCGCGTTCGCGTCGCTGCATCCCAAGCGCTACGCCGAGATCGACCACATGGTCGCCGAGCGTCAGCCGGAACGGGAGTCCTATCTGGCCCGGGTGCTCGCCGAGGTGCAGTCACGCTTGGGCGATCTGCGCATCGACGCCGACGTGAGCGGCCGGGGCAAGCACCTGTATTCGATCTACGAGAAGATGCAGGTCAAGGCCAAGGAGTTCGACGACATCTACGACCTGTTGGGCATCCGGGTGATCGTCGAGGGGGTGAAGGACTGCTACGCGGCGCTCGGCTGCATCCACGGCACGTGGATGCCCGTGCCGGGTCGGTTCAAGGACTACATCGCCATGCCGAAGTTCAACCTGTACCAGTCCCTCCACACCACGGTGATCGGGCCCGGGGGCAAGGTGATCGAGGTGCAGATCCGCACCCGGGAGATGCACGTGCGGGCCGAGCGCGGCGTCGCAGCGCACTGGATCTACAAGCTCGGGCCGTCGGCGGGCGTGTCGAACGGCAACTCGAACGGCAACTCGAGCGGCGGCGACATCGACTGGCTCAACCGGATCATCGATCTCGAACGGGAAGCCTCGGACCCGGCGCTGTTCATGGAGAACCTCAAGTCGGATCTCGAGCCCGGCGAGATCTTCGTGTTCACGCCCAAGGGAAGGGTCGTGACACTCCCTCGGGCGGCGACCACGATCGACTTCGCCTATGCGGTCCACACCGAGGTCGGGCACGCCTGCATCGGCGCCCGGGTCAACGGCAGCCTCGTCCCGCTCGACCACACCCTCGCGTCGGGGGACACCTGCGAGATCATCACCTCGAAAGTGGCCGGTGCCGGGCCCAGCCGCGACTGGCTCCAGACCGTCGAGTCGCCACGGGCGCGCACCAAGATCCGGCAGTGGTTCAGCCGGGAACGGCGGGAGGACGCACTCGACGCCGGCCGTGAGGAAGTCCAGCGTGAGCTGCGCCGTGAGGGCCTGCCGATCCAGCAGTTGCTCCGTTCCCCCGAGCTCGAGGCGGTGGCCACCGAGGTGGGGTACGTCGACATCGACGCGCTGCTCGTCGCCGTCGGTGAGCACCATGTCTCGGGTCGTTCGATCGTGCAGCGGCTGCAGCGGCGGCTTCGTTCGGGTGACGAGCCCGAAGACGACGAGGCGTTCCTGGCTCGCCGCCCGCGGCGCCGGTCGCCGGGTGGCACGGTCGGGGTGCACGTCGAAGGCTTCGAGGAAGTGCTCGTCCGGCTGGCCCGGTGCTGCACGCCGGTGCCGGGCGACGAGATCATGGGCTTCGTCACCCGTGGCCGCGGGGTGAGCGTGCACCGCGCCGACTGTGCCAACGCCGTGTCCCTGGCGTCGGCCCAGGCCGCCCGCCTCATCGACGTCGAATGGGACGGCGACCGGGGCCAGGCGGTGTTCGTCGCCTCGATCGAGGTGAAGGCCTACGACCGCACCAAGCTGCTGCGGGACGTGTCGAACGCCCTGTCGGACCTACGGGTCAACGTGATCGGGTGCTCGACCCACACGGGCGCCGATCGCATCGCCCGCATGCGGTTCGAGTTCGAGATGGCCGACCCTGGTCACCTCGACACCGTCATCCGTGTGGTCAAGCAGATCGACGCGGTATACGACGCCTACCGGATCGTGCCCGGGGGTGGCGCCCACTGAACCGTCGGCCCGGCGGACCTCGTGATCTCGACCGGGACCACCGAACACTGCGGTCGGGCCGAGGGCACCCGGTACGATCGCAACCCGTGCCCGAGTTCCAGACCGCCCCCGGCACCCGGGACATCCTGTTCCCCGAGTCGGGTCGCTGGCGGCGGTTCGTCGAGGTGTTCGCTGGCGTGGTCGAAGCGGCCGGCTACGGGCAGGTGATCCCGCCGATGTTCGAGGACATCGGCGTGTTCCACCGGCTGGGTGAGGCCACCGACGTGGTCACCAAGGAGATGTACGACTTCGAGGACAAAGGTGGGCGTCACCTCGCGCTGCGGCCCGAGCAGACCGCATCGGTGTGCCGGGCCTTCGTCCAACACCGGCCGACGACGCCGTGGAAATCGTGGTACGCGGGGCCGAACTTCCGGTACGAGTCGGCGCAGAAAGGTCGCTACCGGCAGTTCGACCAGGTCGGCATCGAGGTGCTCGGCGTCGAGGACCCGTACGCCGACGTCGAGGTGATCGCCCTGGCCTGGCGGTTCTACGAGGCGCTCGGCCTGCGCCGCGTCACCCTGCTGCTCAACAGCCTCGGTGAACCTGCTGACCGGTCCCGCTACGTCGAGGCGTTGCGTTCCCACTTCGCTGCGAACCTCGACGCGTTGTCGCCCGAGAGCCGGGAGACCCTGCGGCGGAACCCCTTGCGGGTGCTCGACTCCAAACGCCCGGCCGACGCCGAACTCGTTGCGGCAGCACCGACCATCGATGCGTTCTGGAGCGAGGCCGCCGCCGCGCACTTCGCCACCGTGCAGGGCGGCCTGCGGGCGCTCGGCGTCCCGTTCATCGCCGCGCTGCGGTTGGTCCGCGGGCTCGACTACTACCGGCGGACCACGTTCGAATTCGCTGCGGAGGCACTCGACGCAGCCCAGAATGCGGTCGGCGGTGGCGGACGCTACGACGGGCTCGTGGAGGATCTCGGCGGCCCGCCCACCCCGGGCATCGGGTTCGCGCTCGGGCTCGACCGCACGCTGCTCGCCTGTGACGCCGAGGGCGTGTTCGCCCCGCCCGGGTCGATGGTGTCAGCCTTCGTGGTCGACACCACGGGCGGTGCCGAGGCGCTCGAGCTCACCGATGCGTTGCGCCGCAACGCCATCTCGGCCGAACGGGCCTTCGACGGGCGCAGCATGAAGTCCCAGATGAAAGCGGCGGACCGCTCCGGGGCGGCCGTTGCGCTGATCGTCGGGTCCGACGAGGTGGCCGCAGGCACGGTCGTGCTGCGGCCATTGCGCGGGGGCGGCGAGCAGCGCACGGTGTCCCGGGCCGACGTGATCGACGAGGTACGGAAGGTGATCGGATGAGCGCAACGACGATGCGGACCCACCTGTGCGGGGACCTGCGCCCGGCCGACGTCGGTGCGGTGGTGACCGTCTGCGGCTGGGTGGCGCGCCGACGCGAGCACGGCGAGAAGTTGGCCTTCGTCGACCTGCGCGACCATTCCGGGATCGTGCAGGTGGTGGTCGACGGCTCGGTGGACGCCCGCAGCGAGTACGTGATCCGGGTGACTGGCACCGTCCGGCACCGTCCCGAGGGCACCACGAACCCGAACCTGGCGACCGGCGACGTGGAGATCGGCGACTGCACGGTCGAGGTCCTGAACTCGGCCGAGCCGCCGGCGTTCCCGATCGACGCCCGCGCCGACGACGTCGAGGAGACGACGCGCCTTCGGCATCGCTACCTCGACCTGCGGCGCGAGCGCATGCAGCGCAACCTTCGGATGCGGGCCACGGTCAACTCGGCGATCCGGCGCTCCATGGAGCGCCAGGGATTCGTCGAGGTGGAGACACCGATGCTCGTGCCCTCGACCCCGGAAGGGGCCCGGGAGTTCCTGGTGCCGTCCCGCCAGACGCCCGGCGCGTTCTACGCGCTCCCGCAGAGTCCGCAGTTGTTCAAGCAGTTGCTGATGGTCGCCGGCCTCGACCGCTACTACCAGATCGCCCGGTGCCTGCGCGACGAGGATCTGCGCGCCGATCGCCAGTACGAGTTCATGCAACTCGACGCGGAGATGTCCTTCGTCGACGTCGACGACGTGCTCGCCGCGATCTCCGAGGCCGTGCTGGATGCCGCCGAGGCGGCGACCGGCGTCCGGCCCGAGGCGCCCATCGATCGCATCACGTGGCACGAGGCGATGGACCGCTTCGGGATCGACAAGCCGGACCTGCGGTTCGGCATGGAACTCGTCGATCTGACCGAGGTGTTCGCGGCGACGGGGTTCAACGCGTTCAAGGCCCCGTGCATCAAGGGGATCAACGCGGTGGGGCGGGCCGCGGAGTTCGGCCGCAACAAGCTCGACGCGCTCACCGACCGGGCCCGCAAGCTCGGCGCCAAGGGTCTGGTGTGGATGAAGGTCGGTGCCGACGGGGCGATCGACTCGCCCGTGACGAAGTTCCTCTCCGACGACGAGCGTAGGGGTCTGCTCGCCCGTCTCGAGGCGAACGAAGGCGACCTGCTGCTGCTCGTGGCCGATCAGTGGATGCGCGCCTGCGAGGTGCTCGGGACGCTGCGCAACGACCTCGGCCGTCCGCCCGTCCACGAGGGGCCCTACCGGTTCTTGTGGGTCGTCGACTTCCCGCTGTTCGTCTCGATCGACGAATCGACCGGCCGGCCGCGACCCGGCCACCACCCGTTCTGCCACCCGCGCGACGAGGACCTCGACCGTCTCGACTCCGACCCGTTGTCGGTGCGGGCCAAGGCGTACGACCTCGTACTCAACGGCTGGGAGCTCGGTTCGGGTTCGATCCGGATCCACGACCCCGCCTTGCAGCAGCGGGTGTTCGACAAGCTCGGTATCGATCCCGAATCCGCGCAGCGCCGCTTCGGGTTCTTCCTCAACCCGTTCCGGTTCGGCGCCCCGCCCCACGGCGGGTTCGCGTTCGGGATCGACCGCCTCGTGGCCATCCTCGCCGGTGAGGAGAACATCCGCGAGGTGATCGCGTTCCCCAAGACGCAGTCGGGCACGGACCCGATGACCAACGCCCCGACCCCGGTCGAGTCCAAGCAGCTCGACGAGCTCGGGATCCGGACGCTGCCCCCGCGGAGCTGACGAGGGTGCGCGAGCCGGACGCCCGGCCTCTGCTGGCCGGACCGGAGGGTCGCCGCCGGCTCGATGCCGCCGTCGTCACGGCGCTCGGCGGCCTCGGAGCACCCACCCGGCCGGGCGGGCCGGCCGGTGTGCTCGGCGATCGGCTCGCCGCCGGAGAGCCGTTGACCGAGGACACGGACTGGCGGGCGCCACTCGGACCGTTCCGGGACACCAGCATCGTGCGTGGAACCTTGGACGAGCTGCTCTCGGCCCGGCTCACCGACGGACGTTTCGGGATCGACGTCGTCGTGGACGCGCTGCTGTCGTGGGCCCTGCCGCATCTCGCACCGGCGCTGGTCGATCCGCTCGATCCGTTCGACGTCGAGCACCGGTGCCGACGCGGGCTGCGCCGCGCGGTCGGCGCACTCGGTGGCGAACGCCTCGCTGCGTCAGGACTGGGCGGCTTCTCGGCGGCGCCAGGCCATGCCGGCGAAGGCCTCGAGCACCACCCGGTGGGCGACGTTGACGGTCTGGTCGGCCCAGTCGTAGGGCGGGGCGACCTCGACGACGTCGAGCCCGACCAACTCGGCCCGCTGGGCCAACGCCCGGACCATCCGTAGCAGGTCGACCGGAGCCATGCCTCCCGGCTCGGGGGTGCCGGTACCGGGCGCGAACCCCGGGTCGAGGACGTCGATGTCGACGCTGACGTAGAGGTGACGGGCGCCGTCGAGGGCTTCGGCGACGGCGTCCGCGAGCACGGCGTGGATGCCTCGCTCCCAGAGTTCCTGCATGCGGTGCCAACGCATCCCTTGGGCCTGCATCCAGGCGAAGGTCTCCGCCGGCGGCCAATAGCCGCGCAGACCCACCTGGACGAAGTTGCGACCCAGGACCGCACCGGACTCGATGAGCCGACGCATCGGCGTGCCGTGACTCGCCAGGTTGCCGTCGAGGCGGTCGGCGGTGTCGGCGTGGGCGTCGAAGTGCACGATGCCCACCTCGCCCCAGCCGACGGCCTCGGCCACCGCCGTGGCCGCCGGCCAGGTGATCGAGTGGTCCCCGCCGAGGATGACCGGGACGATCCCCCGCTTGGCCACCTCGTGGACCCGGGCCCGAATGGCTGCATGCCCCGCCTCGGTCTGGCCGTGCGGGCAATGGGCGTCGCCGAAGTCGACGACCTCGAGCCAGTCGAAGATCTCGATGTCGAGATCGAGGTGGTAGGTGCCCGGTCCGTAGGCGTCGGCCCGCAGGGCGCGCGGGCCGAAGCGGGCACCCGGTCGGTTGGTGGTCGAGATGTCGAACGGGGCCCCGACGACAGCGACGTCGGGCTGCCAGCGATCGAGGTCCTCCGGCTCGGTGAGCAGGGGCCGCTGCGCGAACGTCGCCGGCCCCTCGTGGGACGGGCCGGCGAGCTGCGCCGCCAGCCCCGGAGGCAGGCGGCGATCGGGCGGCGGTCGATCGCCCCGAGGGGTCAGCCGGCGTCCTCGTCGTTCTCGATGGCGTCCATGAACGCCTCGACGTCTTCTTCCTCGCCGCCGATGAGCCACAGCGCAGGGCCGTTGTCGTCGTCGTCGTCCTCGTCGCCCGGCCACAGCCAGACGCCGTCGACGACGTAGCGGTCCACGGCGATCTCCTCGTCGGCATCGCCGACGGCCGCCACGACGGCGAGTTCGACCTCCGTGGCGGCGTCGTAGCCCTTCAGGATCTCGATCAGTTCCCCAACGTTCACGGGTGGTCCTTTCACCGGGCCGGCGGGCCGAACGTAGTCGGTCGCGGCCGGGCCGGGGGCGGTCAGATCTCTTCGAGCCAGCGCGGCGCCTGTTCGAGCAGGTAGAGGCTGACCTCCCGGCAGCGATCGAGCTCGCCGCACAGGATCTCCTCGCTCAGGTACACCTTGGCGAGGGACACCTCCACCCGTGCGGTGATGCTGAGGCTGCGTTCCGGCGCGTCGGTGACCGACGGGATGGAGTCGATGGCCGACACCTCGACGGGCAACTCGACCCCGCCGATCCCGGCGAGCTCGGTGGCGAGCACGAGCAGGTCGGGCGGCCGGGTGAGCGGCGGCAACGTCCAGGTGAACACGAGCGGGAAGTGGAACTCGTCGGGAGGGGCGTCGTCGACGTCGTCGAGGCGGGCGACGGCGTCCTCGAACGACAGCAGCACCCGGGGATCGACGTCGAGTGCGAGATGGAGATCGATCGGGCCGTTGCACGCCTCCTCCGGGTGGAGGTCCACCTCCCAGACCTGGCGCAACGAGTAGGTCTCGACGAGGTGGCGTTCGTCGTGGACGTGGAAGTGGTGCTCGGCGGCGTGGTCCTTGAGGTCCGACACGAACCCGGCGACGTCGATGGCGGCCACGATCCTCCCGTGCTCGACGGCACCGGAGGGTGCTCGCCGGGATGAGGAGCGTAGTGCCCGCTAGCGTCCCGTCGATGGGCGAGGACCCCCGGGCGCTGCTGACCGTGTTCCGGGCGGTCGAGGAGGCGGTGCGCGACGCACTCGCCCAGGAGCGCGACTGGGGACTGGCGGGCACCCGGGACGGGCAGCACCGCTCGGACCTCGCCGCCGATGCGGCGGCGCTCGAGGTGTTGCGCCGCAACGGGCTCGCCGTGGTGTCGGAGGAGAGCGGCGAGCACCCGGCCGGTGCGACGGTGGTGGTCGTCGATCCGCTCGACGGTTCGACGAACGCCGCGCGGGGCGTGCCGTGGTTCGCCTTGTCGCTGTGCGCCCTCGACGAGGCGGGTGCGTCGGCGGCGCTGGTCGTCGACCTGGCTCGTGGCACCCGGTTCGAGGCGGTTCGAGGCGAGGGTGCCCGTCGGGACGGGCACCCGATCCGCCCGCGGGCGTGCGAACGGCTCGACGAGGCGATCGTCGGATTGTCCGGCCTGCCCTCGCACCACTACGGCTGGGCCCAGTATCGGGCGCTGGGTGCCGCTGCGCTCGACCTGTGCGCGGTCGCCTGTGGCGTGCTCGACGGGTGGGTCGACTGTTCCGTGGACGCCCACGGCCCGTGGGACTACCTCGGTGGACTGCTGGTGTGCCGGGAAGCGGGTGCGGTCGTCGTGGATGCGTTCGACCGCGAGTTGGTCGTCGCCGAGCACCAGGCCCGCCGCACGCCGGTGGCGGGCGCCACCGGCCCGTTGGCCGCAGCGCTGCTGGCACATCGGCGACGGGGCTCGTCGTGACCGGCCGCCTGCACCGGCTCGTGGTCGCCGTGTACGCACGGCTGCCGGAGCGGGCCCGCCTGCGGCTGCTCCGCCTCGTCGCGCCGACGTACACGGTCGGTGCGATCTGCGTCGTGGTGAGCGACCGGGGCGAGCTGCTGTTGGTGCGCCAGAGCTACCGGCCCGACTGGACCTTCGTCGGCGGGTCGCTCGACCGGCGCGAGGCGCCGGCCGATGCCGGTCGGAGGGAGGCGTTGGAGGAGATCGGGGTGGCGATCGAGTTGACCGGGCCGCCCGCCGTGGTGGCCTACCCGGACCGGCGAGACCTGCACCTCGTCTACCCGGCCCGGCTGGTGGACGAGACCTTGGTGCCCCGGGCCGTGCCCCCGGAGATCCTCGAGGTGGGATGGTTCCCCCCCGGCGCGTTGCCCGTGTTGCACCGGGAGGCGCAGCGTGCGCTCGAGACCTTGCGGGCCGCCGGCGCCGCGGTGTGACGCCGATCAGGCCCCGGTCGGCGGTCGGGGCTGGTGGCGCCAGAGGCGAGCGACGCTCGGGTGGCGCAGCTTGGTGACGGCCTGCTCACGGAGTTCGTCGACGTCGTCGGGTTCATGGTCGTCGAGTGTGTCGGGCCGCTGACCGCCAAGCTCGGTCGCACCGAGGGCCTCGGCTGCGAGCCAGCGGTCCCGAGGATTGAGGCGGTCGAGGCGACGTTCGAGGATGACCCGTTCGAGCTCGCGGACGGTCACCTCGTAAGGACTGAGCGCGTCGTCGCGGTCACCCTGAGGGTCGGCCGGGAACACCATCGCTGCGCACCGTAGCCGGGCGCCCGCGCACCAGCGCGGATTCCCGGGCGCCGGCGCCGTGGCCCCGAGCGGTAGGGTGATGGCTCCCTCGGGCGCTTAGCTCAGCTGGTCAGAGCACTTCCCTTACAAGGAAGGGGTCGTGGGTTCGAGCCCCGCAGCGCCCACCTTGGGCTGGAGACATTCCAGTCAATTCATGGAGACATCTCAGCGCTGGTGGCCACGCTCGGAGGTGGTTCGCGCGGCGCGGTGACGACTGACCCGCTATCGACTGCGGTTCTCGGGCGGATTCGTCCGATCATCGCGACACCCGGACGATGCGGCGCCGTCGGTGAGCACCCGGGACCTCGGCTGGTGCACTGCGTTGTACGGGTGTGCCGCCACCCCCGGAGCACCGCACCGCCCGCAGCGGCCGGGTCATCCCGCGGTGGGGACGGGTGTGGATGTCAATGGGCCATCTCGCGCGTGCCGGTTTTCATCGGGTATCGGGATCAGGGGTGTGTGATGACGGTGACGGTGCGGTTGCGGTCGGTCGGGTGGTTCGCGGCTGGGATGGTGGCTGCCGTCGTGTTGGCGTGGTGGTTGAACGCCGGGCGGGCCGGCGCGTTGCCGGGCGCCGGGGAGTCGACGTTCGTGCCGGTCACGCCGTGCCGGTTGATGGACACCCGCGGCCGTGAATCCCAGGTCGGGCCGCGCGGCACCGCGTTGGACGGCGGGCCGCCGTACACGGTGCAGGTCACGGGTACGAACGGGAACTGCGTGCTGCCCGCCGGTGTCGCCGGGGTCGCCATGAACGTCACGATCGTGGCCCCGTCCGCGCCGGGCTGGTTGTCGTTGTACCCGGCCGGGACGCCGTGGCCGGGTACGTCGAACCTGAACTGGGTCGCCGGCCAGGCACCCACACCCACACCGGCGGCTTGCTGTTGTCCGCATCCGCGACCTACGGCAGGGCGTAGAAGTCCTGGTTCACTCTGCGGGACGACGCAGGAACGGTGCTGGGGTAAGGGGATCCGGCCGCCCGGTGCGCCTAGCCTCGCCACCCCGAGCGAACCGCGGAGGCGTGATGACATCGACCGCTGAGCCGGCTGACGAGCCGACCGGCCCGCCCGTGACCCCGAGCGTCGCACCCCGACGGGTCGACGCAGCCCTGCTGGTCCTGCCGCTGCGGTTGTTCATGGGTGTCGCCTGGCTCCGGGTCGGGATCGCGAATCTCTCGTCACCGCTGTGGCGCAAAGGGGATCTCGTCCAGCGCTTCTCCGTGAACCAGGACGTGGTGGCCTTGCCGTTCGCGCTGTGGATCCTCGACGCCGCCGGCCGGCACGTCGTGCTGGTGGCCTGGGTGGTCGGCATCACCGAGGTGCTGTGCGGGCTGGCGCTGCTGGCGGGCGTGGCGTTGCGCATCGCGCTGGCCGCGGCGATGACTCTGAACCTGGTGTTCCTCGTCTGCGGGCAGGTCAACCCCTCGGTCTTCTATCTGGTGATCGAGGCGTGCCTGCTCTTCGCCCTGCTGTCGGGCGCGGTCGGTGGCCGCCGGCCGGTCACCGCACGGGTGTGGTGGACGGCCGCGGCCGCGGCCGCGGGGGTCGCGCTGGTGCTGGTGCCGTTCGTCGAGACGGTCGACCCCGAGGAACTGATCTTCGACCCCGGTGCGGTACTGGCGTGCTTCTTCGCCGTGTTCGCCGTCGGCGCGGGTGCCCTTGCCCGCCAGGGATCGTCGTCGGGGTCCGGTCGCGCCGTGGCGGCCTGGATCGCCGGCCGGTGGCGGACCGACCGTCACGACGACGTCCGGATCGGCTCGACTCCGACAAGAAACCTCAGGATCAGTGAACGACGCTCCGACCGGGGCGCAGGTCGTCGACCAGTACCCCATGACAGATCTCAGGAACAGCGGGATGGCGGCTGAGGGATCGGGCTCGGCTCGATCCAGGGGATTCGCCCGCAAAGTGGGGCTGGCGGTGGCGGCGGCGACGGTGCTGGCGGCCGGGTCCGGGACGGCACACGCGTTCGGCACGGCGGTGCCGTGCTCGACGCGGGCCGAGTCGAAGGTGTTCCAGCCGGTCGACGGCGATCAGTTCGACTACTTCCTCATGCCCAACGGTGGTTTCGAGTCGGGTGCCGGCGAATGGCAGTTGCAAGGCGGCGCCACCGTCGTGTCCGGCAACAACACGGTGTTCAAGAGCGGCTCGAAGAGCCTCCGGATCCCCAACGGGGCCAAGGTCGAGTCGCGCACGATCTGCATCACCAAGGGCGAGGAGGGCATCCGGCTCCTCGTGAACCATCCCGGCGTGGGCGGGGCGATCCTGCACGTCGAGGTCGTGATCCGGAACACCGACAACGGTTGGGAGAGCGTCCAGGCCTTCGACGTCAATGGCGATCCGAAGCTCAAGGGTTGGCGGGCGACGCCCCGCATGGGCGTGCCGGCCATGTGGGGCAAAAACGGGACGCAGCAGCTCACCTTCAAGTTCTCCACCCGCGGCACGGCGGCCACCTGGGGGATCGACGACGTCTACGTCGACCCGTTCAGGCCGCGCTGATCGGGTCCGCCCGTCGTCGGCGCCGTGAGCGTGGCCGCCTCCCAGGTGGATGTCGTCGACCTGTTCGAGTCGTAACGGAGGAGCCCCTACGCTGCGGGCGGGGCCGAAGGGTTCGGGCCGCGGGGCCGAGGGGGGGATCCGAGCATGGGAACGTTCGTCGCGCTGGAGTGGCCGTCCGACGGGGTGGCGCTCATCACGATGACCAACCCGGCGATCGCCAACTTCGGATCGTGGGCGGCGATCGGGGAGTTGGCCGACGCGCTCGCCGCCGCCCGTGCGGCGGGGGCGCGCGTATCGGTGCTCGCGTCGGGGGTGCCGGGCCACTGGTTCGAGCACGCCTGGCTTCGCGACCTCGCCAACACCTTCACCGGTCGCCCCACCACCGGCGACGGCGGTGCGTGGTTCCGGTGCCTGCACGAGCTGAACGCCACCGACGTGGTGTCGATCGCCGCCATCTCCGGCGACACCTCGGGCGGCGGTTGCGAACTCGGCTGGGCGTGCGATCTGCGCATCGCCGAGGAGCAGGTCCTGTTCGGCCAGCCCGAGGTGGGCATCGGCGTCGGCACGGGCATCGGCGGCACGTCCCGCTTGCGCACCCTGATCGGGCGGACGGCGACGGCCGAGCTCGTGCTGCTCGGCGCTCCGTTCACCGCCCGACGGCTGTACGAACTCGGTGGCCTCAACCGTGTCGTGCCGGCGGGCCGGGCCCTGCCGGTCGCCCTCGACTGGGCCGACCTGCTGGCTGCACGGCCGGCGGCGGCGGTGGCCGGCATGAAGCGGATGCTGCTCGAGAGCGACGAGCTCTACCGGGTGAACGAGGCGGTGCTCAACGACCAGCGCATCTTCCAGTCGTTCAGCGCCACCCCGGCGGCGGTCGCCTCGATGGAGGCGCTCCAGGCCCGGTTCGATGCGGGGGCAACGACCCGCGAGGTCTACGGCCCCCCGTTGCCCTGACACGGCAGGTGTCGTGTCCTGAACCGGTGTGGGCGGCTGAGCCGGCCGTCCGCACCGGTTCAGGACCGGACGGTCACAACCGGCCGATGACCGCCGAGCAGGTGCTCACGTCGATGCCCGGGCCGGGCTCGACGTCGAGGCTGGTGAACACGCCGTTCTCGATGACGGCGGCGTAACGCTGCGAGCGTGCACCGAGGCCGAAGCCCGAGCCGTCCATCGTGAGCCCCATCGCCTGCGCGAACGCGCCGCTGCCGTCGGACAGCATGAGGATGCCCTCGGCGCCTTGCGAGTCGGCCCATGCCTTCATCACCCACGGGTCGTTCACCGAGATGCAGGCGACGACGTCGACGCCCTTGCCGCGCAGTTCGGCCTGACCCTGCACGAAGCCGGGCAGGTGCACCCGCGAGCAGCCCGGGGTGAACGCGCCGGGCACGGCGAACAGCACGACCTTGCCCGTGCCGAGCACCTCGCGGCTCGACACCGGTGCCGGCATGCCGTTCTCGCCGAGCACGTGCAACTGGACGTCGGGCACTTCACTGCCAACCGTCAGGGCCATGGTTCAACCTCCGGATCGCTGATGCGCCGACGCTAGCGGCCGGTTCTCGTCGGCGGCGTGCCCGGCCGACCTCGCGACCGGTCCGCCGCTAGGGTCCCGGCGCAAGGAGGTCGGCATGGTCCCGCAGGAGGAGGTGCAGGCTCTGGTCGGCCACCGGTTCCCCGGCGGGCGCTACCGGATCCAGCACTGGGAGAACTGGCTGCTGACCGACTGCACCGGTGCCGAGCCGCTGCCCGACGGCCTGGTCCACCCGATCGCGCTGTTCCACGTGCCGATCCTGGGCGCCGGCACCTCGATCACCGAGTTGTTCGCGCTGGGTCAGGCCGACGGTGCCGGCTCGGTCGGCCTCGAGGGGTACGACTGGGAATACCTGGCCCCGCTGCGCGAAGACGTCGACTACCGCATCGAGGGCGGGATCGTGAGCGCCGAACGCCGCACCTCCGACAGCGGGCAGGTGTACGACGCCGTCGCGTTCACGATCGAGTTGTTCGACGATGCGGGGGCCGATCCGAGTGCTCCGGTCGCTCGGATCACCAACCGCTGGCGCTTCCGGAGGGCGGCATGAGCGACGACCGGATCGAAGCGGGGACCGAGATCCCCGCATGGGTCATGCCCCGCGTCGACCCGGCCCGGATGAAGACCATGGCGGCGATCCTGCGCGATCCGTACCCGGTCCACTGGGACCGGGAGGCCAACGCCCGCATCGGCCTGCCCGGCCGCGTGGTGAACCAGGGCCCGTTGAACCTCGGCTACCTCGTCAACATGCTCCACGCCTGGATGGGCCCGGGCTGCGTGCGCCGCCTCACGGTGTCGTTCGGTCGTCCCGTGCTCGACGAGGAGGCCGTCGTCGCGCAGGGCACGGTGCTCGCCGTCGACGAGGTGGCGGGCGAGCGACGAGCGACCTGCCAACTGCGCCTCGTGCGCGGTGACGAGGTGGTCGTCACCGGCACGGCCGTCGTCGTGCTGCGCTGAGCCTCAACGCAGCACGAGCACCTCGTCGGCGCTGTCGAGCGCCAGGGGAGCGGACTTCACCGGGTTGAGGAGCACCACGCCGTCGGACGCACGCCGGTAGCCGATCGCGCTGTGGCCCTGGGCCGATGCCGCCGCCACCACCTGTGCGAACGACGTGCACGACGCAGCGCCGTACCGGTCGGCCAACACGAGCTCGATGCGGCACCCGGTGGCGTCGAACAGGTCCCGGAACACCTGGTCGAGCTCCCAGCGTTCGGAGAGCTGGGCGATCATCTTGCTGGTCAGCTCGTCGCTGACCACGAAGTCGTCGACGCCGGTGGCCATGGCGAGCGGGGCGTGCCGTTGCTCGAGCAGTTCGGTGACGATACGGACCGGCCCGAGCCGTCCTGCGGAGGTGAGCTGGTTGAGCGCGAGCAGGAGCATGAGCGTGGCGGCGTCGGCCTCCTCGGGGGGCACGCCGTCGCGTCGGCCGAGGATGATCACCTCGTGCAGCGCAAGGCGGGCGGCGTGCAACGCGACCTCGAGCGGGCCACCTTGATGGGTGGAAACCTCGAGGCGCACGTGCTGCGCAGTGACCCCGCCGAGGATCTCGTCGGGGTCGTGGACGCCGGGATCGACCACGATTTCGACGGTGGTCTCGGACCCGAGGAACTCGTCGATCTCGGCGATCACGCGGGGCCCGAGCTGGCTCCAGCCGATCACGACGATCCGCCGTTGCGTCGGCGTGGTCGGTGGCGGAACCGGCAGGGGCACCGGCGGGGTGGGCCGGACCCCGGAGCTCACGAAGGTGCTGTCGTCGGATGCGATCCCGATCAGTTCGTCACCGGCGCCGAGCACCGTCGTCGGTTCGGGGTTGAGCCGGACCTGCCCTGCGTTGAGCACCCCCATCAGGCTGCAGGACTCGAACGCGAGCTGCGCCTCCGCGTACGTCCGCCCCGCCAGCGCAGGGAACGGGGCGAAGTAGATCTCGTCGCCCTCGAAGTCGAGCAGGTCGCGGAACACCTGGCTCAAGCCGTGCTGGCGGCACGCCTGGGCGGTGAGCTCGGCCACCACGGCGTCGGAGTTGACCACGACCACCCGCTCGCCGAACAGTGCTCGCACCGAGTCGGACGTCTCGCGGTCGTTCACCTCGACCACGATCGGGGCGGTGCCCGACGCGGCGCGCACGGCCAGCAGCGTCTTCACCGCCGCCGCGTCCCCCGACCCGCCCCCGACGACCACGACGCTGCGGGCGCCGGCCAGGTTCACCCGGGCGAGGTCGACGAGCGCCGAGGTGCTCCCTCGCCGGCACACGATGCGGGTGGTGCGCAGGTCGGCCACACGGTCGCGCAACACCTCCTCCATCGTCGTCTTGTCCTCGTCGGCGAGCACCACCACCGCTGCGCTCGACCGGCTCTCGTTGGCGAGCACCAGCTCGCTGACGATCTCGGGAACGCGGTCGGACCACCCGAGGATCAGGGTGTGGTCCTTCTCGAGCACGAGGCTGCGGCCCCGGCGCAACTCCTCGACCCGCTGGTCGAGCGCGTTCGCGATGAGACCGATCAGCGCACCGGCGAGGAAGATGCCGGCCAGGGTGACCAGGAGGCCGAAGGGTCGGGTCCAGCCGGCGTCGTCGGAGAACGTGCCGGGATCGAGCGTGCGCAGCAGGGACTGCCAGAACGCCTCGAAGAAGTCGAGTTCCTCGTCCTCCCCGCCGACGCCGGTCAGATGCAAGAAGGTGAGGGCCACCGCAGCCACGGCCACTACCGCCAGGGTGAGCAGGCCGAGCCACAGCATCACCACCGAAGTGCCACGCGAGATCGCATTGTCGAACCGGTAGCGGACCCGCGCCCGGAGGCCGACCGGGGCGCCCGTGTGATCCGTCCGTCGTTGTGAAGCCACCCGGCTGCCTCCTCCTCGCCGAAGGGGCGCCAGTGTGGCACCTCTGCAGGGGTGCCGTCGTCGAAACGGTCCCGGTCGGGACCTATCGTGCCGCCGATGCGCATCACCGCCGTCGAGGCGCGCACCTACCGAATGCCGTGGGACCCGCCGCTGCACGCTGCGTGGGATCCGGTCCCGCGCACCCACCAGGATGCCTGCATCGTGTCGGTCCACACCGACGAGGGGCTCTCGGGTCACGCGAGCGGCGACTTCCTGCCCGACCGGGCGGTCGTCGAGCGGTTCCTCGTCGGGCTCGACCCGTTGCGCACCGAGGTCGTGCGCGAGGTGATCGACACGATCGACTTCCACGGCGGCCGACCCTGGACCGCCGAGGTCGCGGTCTGGGATCTCGTCGGCAAAGCGGCTTCGATGCCGTTGCACCGGTTGCTCGGTGGCCGCCACGAGACGCTGTTCGCTTACGCCTCCAACGCCGAACGCGTTGCGCCGGCCGAGCGGGCCGAGCGCATCGCGTCACAGGCAGCCGCCGGGATCCGGGCGTTCAAGATCCGCTTCCACGACCCGGACTGGCGTCGTGACGTCGCCGTCGTGGAGCACGTCCGCGACGTGGTCGGCGCCGGGGTCGATCTGATGGTCGACGCCAACCAGGGCTGGCGGATGCCGGGGGACACCACGCCCCGCTGGGACGTCGCGACGGCGGCGCAGGTGGCCCGTGCGCTCGAGCCGCTCGGCGTCTACTGGTTGGAAGAGGCGCTGCCGACCGCGGACGTCGACGGCTACGCGGCGCTGCGCCGGCTCACCAGCCTGCGCCTCGCGGCGGGGGAGATGGTGCGCCAGTTGCACGAGGCGCGTGAGCTGATCGTGCGGGGCGGGCTCGACGTCGTGCAGGCCGACGTGGTGCTCACCGGCGGCATCGGTGGCTGCCGACGCCTTGCGGCGCTGGCCGAACTCCACGGTCGATCCTGGACCCCGCACACCTGGTCGAACGGGTACGGCCTCGTCGCCAACCTCCACGCCGCGCTGGCGTTCGGCGCCGGGCCCTATCTCGAGGTGCCCTACGACCCGCCGGCGCTGCCGACCTCGCGGCGGGATTGGTTGCTGCCCGCCACCGTCGAGATGGCGCCGGACGGCACGATCGCGGCGCCGGCCGGACCGGGCCTCGGTGTCGAGCCGGACTTCGACGCGCTGGAGCGCTACCGCACCGGCTGACCCGTCAGGGCCTCAGCAACACCGACGGATCGCGTCGGGCGAGCAGGGGATCGAGGTTCACGAACGGGGCGTCGCTCGCAACGCCGAGGGACCGCCAGTACTCGATGCGCGGGAAGTCGTCGTCGAGGACCGGTCCGGGCCCGACGAAGTTGCGCAGGTCGTCGGGTCCGGCGGCGTACTGGGCCAGCAGGTCGTCGAACGAGCACACGCCCACCGTGCAGAACAGGGCGCGATCGGCCGGGTCGGCCAGCTTGCGCTCGATCGCCCCGCGGTCGAGTCGGAGCGGCTCGACCGTGCCGACGAGGACCTGCCCGCCGACCCACAACGTGGCCTCGGGGAACACCTGCAGGAACGAGCGCACGATGAGCCCGTACTCGACTTCGTTGCGAGCTGCGCCGACCCACTGCAGCGCGATGCCCCCGGGGGCCAACGCCTCGCGCACGAGGCGCCAGTAGTCGATCGACCAGAGCTTGCCGGCACCCGGGGAGCGGGGCTGGATGATGTCGGCGGTGATCACGTCGTACCGCTCGTCGGACACGAGGAGCCGGTTGCGGCCGTCGTCGGAGCGGATCCGTACGTTCGGCTTGTCGACGACGTCGTCGTTCCACGCACCGAACCACCGGGCGGCTCGAACCACCTCGGGGGACAGCTCGACGACGTCGACCTCGACGCCCCGGACCGAGGACAGCGCGCCCGAGGTGACCCCGCCCCCGAGACCGATCACCAGAGCACGCGCCGGCGCCGGATGGATCGCCATCGGGATCAGCGCGATCTGCTCGTGGATCCGCAGCACCCCGGGCTCGGACGAGGCCTGGTGCAGTCCGTCCACGTACAGGTGCCGGGCCCCGGTGTCGACCTGGTCGATCACCCAGGTGGTGCCCTGGCGCCCTTCCTCGACCGCGACGAGCGTCGAGCCGGGGAATCGTTGGGCCAGTGCGGCATCGGACGGATCGGGCAGTCCGACCGCGACGACGGCCACGGCGACGAGGGCGGCGCCGGGCACCACCGGACGCGGCAGCGGGGACCGCCACAGCAGCGCCAGGCTGGTGGCCACGAGGGCGAGCGCAGGGATCGCGACGGTCACCCGGCTGCCGAATGCCGGGAGCAGGACGAACCCGGCGGTCAGCGAGCCCACGATCGCCCCGAGTGTGTTGCCGCCGTAGAACCGGCCGACGGCGTCGCCGGTGTGCTCCCGCCCCTCGGCGTAGAGGCGGGCCCCGATCGGGAACGCTGCGCCGAGCAGCAGCGACGCCGGGCCGACGCCGACCGCAGCGAGCAGCAGGGTGTACCGCGAGGAGGTG
>JBILVB010000127.1:0-10871 GCA_044370695.1 Acidimicrobiales bacterium
GGATCAAGGTCGAGCAGGCGATCCTCGACAAGGCCGACATGCAGTTCCTCTACATGGACGCCGACGACTACGTGTTCATGGACACCGACACCTACGAGCAGCAGAACGTGCCCGCCCGGGCGCTCGGCGACGCCGCCGACTACCTGATCGAGGGCATGATCGCAGCGATCGCTCAGTACAAGGGCGAGATCGTGTCGGTGGAACTGCCCTCGGCGGTCGAACTCACGATCGCCCAGACCGAGCCGGGCGTGCAGGGCGACCGGGTGTCGGGGGCGAAGAAGCCGGCCACGCTCGAGACGGGCAAGGTGGTCCAGGTGCCGCTGTTCTTGAACCCGGGCGAGAAGGTGCGGGTCGACACCCGGACGGGCGAGTACATCTCGAAGGTCTGAGCCGGTGGCGGCCGACCGGCGGACACGCGACCGCTACGACGACGACCCGCGATCGGAGGCCCGCGAGCGGGCCATGGCCCTGCGCTACGAGGCCGAGACCAAGGGCGTCAGTGGCCGTGCGCTGCTCACCACCTTGCCCGTCGAACCCGACGAGCTCGCCGTTGCCCTCGTCGAAGCCGTCGACGACCACGCCGAACGCATCGACGAACTGATCACCCGGTTCGCCCGGGGCTGGACGATCGTAAGGATGCCCGCGCTCGACCGGGCCGTGCTGCGCATCGCGATCGCCGAACTGCTCGTGCGGGCCGACACCCCGGTCGCGGTGGTGCTCGACGAGGCCGTGGAGCTGGCCAAACGATTCGGTGGTACCGACGAGTCGGGCCGGTTCGTCAACGGGGTCCTCGCCTCGGTGGCCCACGAGCTGCGGGGCTGAGGGTCCGTCGTGGCGGGCGTCGCGGCCAGCGTGGTCGTCTCGGAGCTGGCCTACGCCCCGCCGGGCGCGGACCAGATCTTCTTCGACGTGTCGTTCACGGTTTCCCCGGGCGAACGCGCCGCGATCGTCGGGCCGAACGGGGTCGGCAAGTCGACGATCCTTCGGATCCTTGCCGGCGACCTCGAGCCCGACGACGGTGCGGTCGCACTCGGGGGCACGGTGCTGCGCATGACCCAGGACGCCGGCATGGCCCGGCCCGAGGACACGGTGCGCGACCTGTTGCTCGGGGTGGCCCCGCCGGGGCTGCGGGCCGCCGGGCGGGCACTGGTGGCGGCCGAACGGGCGCTTGCCGACGGCAGCGACGACGGCATGCGCTTCGCCGCTGCGCTCGCCGACTGGGGTGATCTCGGCGGCTACGAGCTCGAGGCGTCCTGGCAGGCCGCGGCGCAGCGCAGCGTGCGGGGCGGCATCGACGACCCGGCGTCGCGGGCGGTGGCGGAGTTGTCGGGTGGGGAGCGCAAGCGGCTGCTGCTCGACGTGCTGCTCCACGCCGGCGCCGACATCCTCCTACTCGACGAACCCGACAACGAGCTCGACGTCCCGACCCGGCAGTGGCTGGAGGAGGAACTGCAGGCCAGCCGCTCCACGATCGTGCTCGTGAGCCACGACCGCACCCTGCTCGAACGGGTGGCGACCAAGGTGATCGCGGTCGAAGGAGCCGGCTGCTGGGTGCACGGCGGGTCGTACAGCACGTTCCCCGAGGCCCGAGCACGGCGTCAGGAGCAGCTCGGCGACGATCTGAAGCGGTGGAACGACGAGGAGCGCCGGCTGTTCCACCACATGAAGATCATGAAGCAGCGCGCCGCGCAGAACTTCAAGAACGCCACCAAGGCCAACGCAGCCGAGACCCGCTGGGAGCGGTTCGTCGCCGCCGGTCCGCCCCCGCCGCCGGTCCCCGAGCAGACCATCCACGTCCGCCTGCGTGGCGGAGACGCCGCGCGGCGGGCGGTTCGCTTGACCGCGGTCTCGGTGGGCGCGTTGTTCGAGCCGTTCTCCGACGACGTGCACCACGGCGAACGCGTCGGGTTGGTCGGCCCGAACGGCACGGGGAAGAGCCACCTGCTCGCCGTGCTCGCCGGCGAGCGCGAGCCCGACACCGGGACCGTCGCATTCGGCCCCCGCACGTCGGTCGGCCGGTTCACCCAGGTGAACGACCGGCCCGACTTCCGAGGCCGCACGTGCCTGGCGATCGTGGTCGAGCGGGTCCACGACGAGTTCAAGGCCATGCAGGCCCTCGCCCGCTACGGCCTGCGGCTCAACGCCCGCCAGGAGTCCCACACCTTGTCGGGCGGGCAGAAGGCACGCCTCGAGATCCTCTGCCTCGAGCTCGAGGGGCACAACGTGTTGCTGCTCGACGAACCGACCGACAATCTCGACATCGAGTCGTGTGAGGCCCTCGAGCGGGCCCTCGACGGCTTCGACGGGACGGTGATCGCCGTCAGTCACGACCGGACGTTCCTCGCGCAACTCGATCGGTTCGTGATGATCACCGACGACGGCGAGGTCTACGGGCTCCCCGACGTCGAGGTGGCCGCGGCGGCTCTGGCGGCCCCCGAAGCGGTCGCGCGCCTGCGCCTCGCCAAGCGCCTCGGCTGACCGTCGCGCCGGTGGCGGCCTACGCTGCGGGCATGGGGATCGCGCGCATCGCTGCCACAGAGGGTCGTCCGGGTGTGGACGTGTTCATCGGGGAGGGGGACGCTCCGATCCTGTCCGACACGTGGAGCGTCGGCGGGTGGGCGTTGCGCTTCGCTCGCCTCGACGCAGGTCAGTCGCTGCCGATCGAGCGGGGTGGCGGCGAGGTGTGGGCCAAGGTGATCACGGGCCGGCTGGCCGAACCCAACCGGGGTGCCTACCCGGCCGTCGGCACCGTGGCCACCACCCGGGTCGACGGCGACCGGATCGTGGCGGGCCCCGACGGGGCGGTCGTCACGCTGATCACCAAGACGGCGGCGGTCGGCGATGCGGTCGCCGGAACGGCCGATCTCCCCTTCGCCGGGCCGCTCACCGAGGAGTTCGCGTGGTGGAACTTCGGTGACCGGTTCGGTGCGTACTTCCCCGCCTACGTCGGCGCCGACGCGTTCGGTTCGCCCGGTTGGCACCTGCTCGACGCCGCCGGCGAGGAGATCGCCTACGTGTGGACGTGGATCTGTGGCAAGGGCACCGACATGGTCACCCACAACCACGGCAACCCGCCCGGCCCGGGCCGGCCGGCGTTCGCCGAGGTCCACCTCGTGCTCCACAACGGCACCGGGCAGGGCGGGATGTACGAGACCCCGGAACCCGGTTCGCCCGAGCGGGTCCGCACGCCGGCCCAGCAGAGCGAAGAGCACGGTCCGTTCTTCGAGTACACCGGTGACGGCGCACCGGTGTTGCGGGACAACGGCGCGGTG
Organism: Acidimicrobiales bacterium; assembly: GCA_044370695.1. Classification (GTDB taxonomy): domain Bacteria; phylum Actinomycetota; class Acidimicrobiia; order Acidimicrobiales; family Ilumatobacteraceae; genus JBEIFW01. Next base: position 3,273 of record JBILVB010000127.1, read on the forward strand.
ACCTACCCGTGGCACAGCTGGGAAGCCGGCCCCGACGACGGCCAGGGTCCGGCCTACGACGTGATCGTGCCGTTCGAGATCACCGCGGCCTACGCACGCGTCACGAACTGAGCGCACCCGGCGCCGGTGCCCCTTCGGGCGCCGGCGCCGCGAACTCGCTCGCCGGGTCGCCGGCGATGCGGGCGTGATACATCACCCGGGGCTCGCGCATGTCCCACGGGCATGCCTGGTGCAGCAGGCACCGGTTGTCCCACACGACGGCGTCGCCCGGGGTCCAGGTGTGGTGGTAGACCCGGGGCGGCTGGCAGGCCCAGATGAGCAGCTCGTCGAGGAACCGTTCGGACTCCTCCGGCGACAGGCCCGGGATCCCGTAGGCGTGGCGGCCGAACAGCAGCGACCGCCGACCGGTCTCGGGGTGCACCTTCACCAGCGGGCGCAACGGCGGCTCCTGGCCGAAGAAGCCGTAACCCTTGTGGTTGCCGTCGCCCGAGGGGCCGAAGCCGGCCTTGGCCTGGCTGTGGTAGAGGGAATGGAACGCCGAGTGGCGATCGACGACGGCCCGCCGGTCGTCGTCGAGGGCGTCGTAGGCGGCCCGCATGTCGGCCCATCCGGTCTGGCCCCCGTGGGACGGCACGACGTGGGCGGTGAACACGGCGCCCTTGGCCTGCACCGGCATGTAGGTCGAGTCGTGGTGCCAGCCCATGTTGCCCTTGAGGATCTTCACGACGTCGTCGGCGTCGTCCTCGATGCGCACGGTGCCGTCGGCGCGCACGTTGCTGATGGGGGCGAGGGCGAACTCGAGCGCGCCGAAGCGCTGCGCGAACGCCGTCTGCTCGTCGTTGGTGAGGTGCTGGCCGGGGAACACCAGCAGCCCGTACTCGAGCCAGTGGCGGTGGATCTCGGCGAACCCGGCCTCGTCGAGTTCAGCGAGCCGCAGGCCGGTGATCACGGCCCCGAAGGTGGCGTCGAGCGGCTCGACGGTGAGGGTCCTGGTGGTCACGGCGTACCTCCACGGGTGCTCGACCGCTCCCCCCGAGCGGTCGTGACCGACCCTAGCGGGGGCTCAGTGGCGCACCCACACCGCGTCGGAGACCAAACAGATCCCGCCCCGCCTCGACAGCACGGGCCGCACCAGGGTGACCACTCGCTCGGCCTCCTCGGGTTCACAGGCGATCAGCACGTAGGTGTTGTCGAACGTGCCGAACGGATCGTCGCCGCGCTGGCCGCGGCCACCCCGCCCCGAGACGCCCTTCACCGCCGTGTAATCGTGGATGCCGAGCGCATCGAGGTCGGCCAGCAGCGAGGTGACCTCGGGGGCCGGCACCACCAGTTCGACCCGCTTCACCGGACGCATCTTGCCTCCCTCACCCGACGAGCCGTTCGGCGACGGCGTGGTAGAGCGGGATGCCTACCACGACGTTGAACGGGAACGTGACGGCCAGGGCCATCGTCAGATAGCGGCTCGGCCGGGCCTCGGGGATGGCGAAGCGCACGACGGCCGGCACGACGATGTAGCTGCCGCTGGCCGCGAGGACGGCGAGCAGGGTGAGGTCGCCGACCGACAGCCCGAGCGCCGCGCCGAGGCCGAGCGCCAGCGCGGCATCCACCAGCGGGACGACGAGCGCGAAACCGATGAGGAACGGGCCGATGTCGCGCACCTCGCGGAGTTGGCGCGCGACGAGCAGGCCCATCTCCAGCAGGAAGAACGCGAGCATGCCCTTGAAGATGCCGTCGACGAACGGCTTCATCGCCGCACCGCCGTCTGGCCCGGTGATCGCCCCGACGACGAGGCTGCCGATCAGCAGCAGGTTGGCGCCGTCGGTGAGTGCGTGCGAGATCACCGATTTGGCTCGCGGGCTGTCGTGGCCCGCGGTCGCCGCGGCGGGGTCGCGGGTTCGGACCCACGTCGCGAGCACGACGGCCATCACGATCGCCGGCGACTCCATGAGTACGAGGGCGACGGTGAGGTAGCCGCCGGCCGGGGTGCCCTGGTCGGCCACGAACTGCGACGCCGCCAGGAACGTGACGGCGCTGACCGAGCCGTAGGTGGCGGCGATGGCGGCGGCGTCGTACGGGCTGACGCGTCGGCGCAACACGCTGAAGGCCACGACGGGGATGACGAGGGCGAGCACGATGGCGGCCGAGAGGACCTTGGCGCCGTCGGCGGTGAAGCCGGACTCCCGCAGCGCCTGGCCGCCCTTGAATCCCAGGGACAGCAGCAGGTAGAGCGACAGGAACTTGGCGACGGGGGCCGGGATCTCCAGGTTGGAGCGGACGAAGCCGACGAACAGCCCGAGGAAGAAGAACAGCACCGCCGGATCGGCGAGGTTGTTGAGGGCATCTGCGTTCATCGGGTCGTTGGTTCTACACGATCTACTCCCGAGTCAAAGAATCCGAGAAGTATCTCATGGAATGCCGGCCACGCCGTCATGGCCCAGTCGCCGAACTCCCGGTCCGTCAGGCACACCGCAGCGGTGCCGTCGGCGGGGTCGACCCACAGGAACGTGCCGGCACCACCGAAGTGGCCGAACGCCGCCCGGCTCCGGGTGGTGCCCGTCCAGTGCCCGGTCCGGCCGAAGTTCCGCTCGAACCCGAGACCCCAGTCGAGCGGGTCGAACCGGCCGACGCCGGGCAGGACCCCGGGCAGACCGGGGAACTGCACGCCGACCGCCGCCTCCACCGTGGCCGGCGTCAGCAGGCGGGGTGCCCGAAGCTCGGCGACGAAGGCGAGCAGATCCTCGACGCAGCTCCACATGCCGTGCGCCGGGGAGCCGCGCAGCTCGGTGCGGGACATCCCGAGCGGCTCGAACACCGCCTCGGCCAGGTAGGTCGCCGCGCCGATCCCGGTGGCCTGCTCGAGGTGGCGGGCCGCGGTCTCGATGCCCGTGTTGGAGTAGATCCGCCGCACCCCCACGGCGGCGATCGGATCGGGGCCGTCGAAGCCGTAGCCGGCAGCGTGGGACAGCAGATGGCGCAGCGTGGCGCCGGGCGGTCCGGCGGGGTCGTCGAGACCGACCGAACCCTCCTCGACGGCGACGAGCACGGCATAGGCGGTGACGAGCTTGGCGACGGACGCGATCCGGGTGACCCAGGTGGTGGGGCCGTGGTGGTGGAGCCGTCCCGCTCGGTCGACGACGGCGAGGGCGGCGTGCTCGGCACCCCAGCTGTCGATGGCGCGCAGGACGTCCACGGGGCCGCAGACTAGGTTCGAGCGGTGCCGCAGGACGGGATGAGCCAGCAGGGCCCGTCGACCGCCCGGTTCACGCACGTGGCACTGCCGTGCGGGGACCTGGAGCGCTCGATCGCCTGGTACGAGGCCCACACGCCGCTGCGCGCGCTGGCCCGGTTCGCCGACAGCAACGGCACCAGCGCCTGGCTCGGCGAGGCCGATGCCGATGCTGCCGCTCACCCGTTCGTGCTGGTGCTCGTGTGCTTCGCGGCCAAGGCCGGCACCGCCCAACCCCAACTCCGGCCGTTCGCGCACCTGGGCATCGAACTGCCCGACCGTGCGGGCGTCGATGCCGCTGCGGCGCAGGGCCGGATCGAGGGTTGCCTGGCGTGGGAGCCGGTCGAGATCGGTCCGCCGGTCGGTTACGTGTGCGCCCTGTCGGATCCCGACGGCAACGTGGTCGAGTTCTCCTACGACCAGGGCGTGTACGCCGCGGTGCGGGGCCGGGTGCACTGATGGGCGTGCTGCGGTTCAGCTTCGGCACGATGGGCTCGGGCAAGTCGACCCTGGCGCTGCAGATCCACCACAACCTGGCCAAGGCCGGTCGGCGGGGGCTGCTGCTCACCCGGCTCGACCGGGACGGCAACCGCGTGTCGAGCCGGTTGGGCGTGTCGGCCGATGCCGTCGAGGTGCGTCCCGGAACCGATCTCTACGACCTCGCCGCCGCCACCCACCGGCTCGACTACCTCGTGTGCGACGAGGCGCAGTTCTTCGAGCCGGCGCAGGCCGATCAGCTCGCTCGTGCCGTCGACGAGCTCGGTGTCGACGTGTACGCGTTCGGGTTGCTCACCGACTTCCGCGGGATGCTGTTCGACGGCAGCCGCCGGTTCCTCGAAGTCGCGGACGAACACCAGACGGTCCAGGTGGAGGCCCGGTGCTGGTGCGGGGCCCGGGCCACCCACAACGCACGTCTCGTGAACGGTCGGGTCGTCTACGAGGGTGACGTCGTGGTCGTGGGCGACACCGAGGACCCGCCCGACCGGCCGCTGTTCGGCGACGCGGTCCGCTACGAGCTGTTGTGCCGGCGCCATTGGCGCGACGGTCGCACCCACTGATCCCTGCAGCACTAGCGTCACGGTGCGCGGCCGGTGGCCCGGGCGCGAAGGGGGATCGTCATGTCGTCGTACGCGAGCGGCACGTCGTCGGTGCCGCTGATCGGGCAGACCATCGGCGCGAACCTCGAGGCGACGGTGGCCCGGTTCCCCGACCGGGAAGCGATCGTCTCCCGGCACCAGGGGGTACGGCTCACCTACGCCGAGTTCGACGCCCGAATCGACCTCGTCGCCCGGGGGCTGCTGGCCCGGGGCTACGCCAAGGGCGACCGGGTCGGGATCTGGGCGCCCAACTGCGTGGAATGGGCGCTGGTGCAGTACGCCACGGCGAAGATCGGCGTGATCCTCGTGAACATCAACCCGGCGTACCGCACCCACGAGGTGCAGTACGCGCTGGCCCAGTCCGGCTGTCGCGGACTCGTGGCCGCCACCGACTTCAAGACCTCGGACTACGTCGCCATGGTCGAGGCGGTACGGGGTGAGCTGCCAGCGCTCGAGCACGTCGTGTTCCTGGGAACGGCGGGTTGGGACGACCTGCTCGCCGGCGCCTCGGGGGCCTCGGACGACGACCTGCGGGCCCGCGCGGCGACGTTGGGCTTCGACGACCCGATCAACATCCAGTACACGAGCGGCACCACCGGGTTCCCCAAGGGTGCGACGCTCAGCCACCACAACATCCTCAACAACGGGTTCTTCGTGGGGGAGGGGTGCCGGTACACCGAGGCCGACCGGGTGTGCATCCCCGTGCCGCTCTACCACTGCTTCGGGATGGTGATGGGCAACCTCGGCTGCACCACCCACGGGGCCACGATCGTGTACCCGGCTCCGGCGTTCGATCCGGTGGCCACGCTCGCCACGGTCGAGGCGGAGCGCTGCACCTCGCTGTACGGGGTGCCGACGATGTTCATCGCGCAACTCGCCCACCCGGACTTCGCCGGCTTCGACCTGACGAGCCTGCGGACCGGGATCATGGCCGGGTCGCCGTGCCCGGTCGAGGTGATGAAGCAGGCCCAGTCGGCCATGCATCTCGACGAGATCACGATCTGCTACGGCATGACCGAGACCTCGCCGGTGTCCACCCAGACCGCGGTCGACGACCCGATCGACAAGCGGGTCGGCTCCGTCGGCCGGGTGCATCCGCACGTCGAGGTGCAGGTGGTCGACCCGGCGACGGGGCTGACGGTGCCGCGCGGGGTGTCGGGTGAGCTGTGCACGCGGGGGTACTCGGTCATGCTCGGCTACTGGGGCGACCCGGAGCGCACCGCCGAGGCGGTCGATGCCGCGGGGTGGATGCACACCGGCGACCTGGCGACGATGGACGACGACGGCTACGTCAACATCGTCGGGCGCATCAAGGACATGATCATCCGGGGTGGGGAGAACGTGTACCCCCGGGAGATCGAGGAGTTCCTGTACACGCATCCCGACATCGTCGACGTGCAGGTGATCGGCGTGCCCGACGTCCGCTACGGCGAGGAGGTCATGGCGTGGGTGAAGGTCCGCGAGGGGGCGGCGCTCACCACCGACGACGTGCGGGCGTTCTGCCAGGGCCGCATCGCGCACTACAAGGTGCCGCGCTACGTGCACGTCGCCGACGAGTTCCCGATGACGGTGACGGGCAAGGTGCAGAAGTACCTGATGCGTCAGGCGGCCGTGGAGCTCCTCGGCCTCCAGGACGCCGCTGCGGTGCGCACCGCCTGAGGCGACGTGATGCCCGGGGCGCCGGGCCCCGGACCGTCAGATCGTGAAGGCGCCCTCGACGATCACGCCGATGCCGAGCGCGACCGTTGCCAGCGCAACGGTCTGCGCGGCCCAGCGCTGCACCCGGTCCCCGGCCGAGCCCTCGCTCGGGCGCCAGCGGGACACCGCCCACGCGGTGGCCACGGCGAGCGCGGCGCCGAGCGAGAACGGCCAGCCGCGGCCGCCGGCGCCGCACGCGACGGCCAGTACGAGCACCTCGGCTCGCAACGCGACCGGGATCGCCACGGGCACGAGTGCGTCGCGCCACCCGCCGTTCCCGGCCTGGCTCCGAAGCGCCCACGGACCGATCGTCGCGAGTCCGCCCAGGATCAGCACCACGCCCGCCCCGACGATCGCCGATCCGTCCGACAGCGACAGCGCGTCGAGGATCGGTCCGCCGAGCGCTGCGGCGAGCACCGCCAGCGCGCCGACGGTGACGAGCCCCGCTGCGGTCGGGCCGCCCGCCACGGCGCCGGTGGCCCGACCGATCCGGAACGGGTTGAGCGCAGCGAACGCGGCGACGATCACCAGCAGCCAGGACTCCGGCGCCGGGTGCCGGCGCGCCAGCGGTCGAGAACCCGGAGGATCGGCGAGAGCACCCTGCTCGTCGAGGGCGTCGCGCGCCGCGAGCACCCCGGACAGGGCGTGCTGCTGGTCGTCCATGCGGCCCTCGCCGGAGGTGATCACGGCACCTTCGACCATGCCGGGGTTCGGGAACGCCGCCGCCTCGACCGCAGTGACCTGTCGGTCGACGAGCAGACCGGCACCGCAGGCCAGGCGTTCGGCCAGCCGGTCGACCTCACCGGCGAGGCGCGGTTCGGCCACCGCGGTCCGGTACCACCCGCCGAGGGCCTCGGCCACGGTCCCCATGCCCGCAGCCGGCGCCCGGTGCCCGCGCAGGAGGAGGAACAGCCCTTCGTCGGTGCGCTGGCTGTCGTAGCGGACCTGGATCGAACCGAGTCCCATCTGTCGGCGGATCCAGGCGACCTCTCGATCCGAGAGGGTGTTGGGCGACGGGTCGGGCCAGGCCCGGATCAGCGCGAACCCGTACGACCCCCAGTGCTCGCTGACGTCGGGCACGTACCCCTCGGCGACGGCTCGGCGTTCGACGAGGTAGCGGCCGATGCGGCGCACCGGTTCGGCGAACCCGGCGTCGGGAAAGTCGACGTGGAGGCGTGCGAGCGCGTACATCGCCTCGCCGGTGGTGAACGTGGAGGGTCGGTCGGGGATCAACTCGCCGGTCGCGATCACCCCGTCTTCCTCCACGGCGCCGTCGGCGCGCACGGCACCTGCGAGGTACCGCCCCATGGCGAGGAGATCGGTGTCGCGGGACCGGTCGCCGGTGGCGGCTCGGCGGTCGGCCAGCGCGACGGTGAGCAGCGCCGTGCCCCCGGTGGTCAGCTCCCCGGGCGGGTCGGCCAGCGCCGCACGTTGGCCGTAGCGGTACAGGTTCCGGTCGGCGGCCTCCCAGCCCCGCTCGGCGACGGGGCGGGCCTCGGCGAACCCGGCGAGCGCCGCCTGTTCGAGGGACTTGAGCACCCCGGCGTGGCGCACCCAGTTGTAGCCCGGAATCTCGAC
>JBILVB010000128.1:0-10844 GCA_044370695.1 Acidimicrobiales bacterium
GTCCCACCCGGCACGAAGGTGCCCTCGACCTCCACCCAGGTCCCGACCGGCGGTGGTGCCGCAACGTCGAGCACGTCGACCTTGGCGACGAGCGCGTCGGCGGCGCAGCAGGCGATCGTGAACCGTGCGATGCGCAACCCGTCGGCGGGCCCGCCCTTGGCGACGAACCCGACGAGACGGACCGTCGCCGTGCGGATCGACTCGACCCCGTCCGGGGGGTCGAAGGCGCGATCGGCGAACTCGGACAGGGTCAGCGGGTTGACGCCGTTGGCGTCGAGCGGGGCCCACTCGCCCCTGCGGGCGCGCACCTGCATCGTGTCGTCCGCCGACACCGCCGTCACGTCGAGCGCCCCGGGCGCGACGGCGAACAGCACGACCACCGGGGCCAGCAACCACCAACCGACCCGCTCGGGCCCGTGGCCGGCGTGGCCGGCGTGGCCCGCAAGGCCGGCGTGGCCGGCGCCGTCCCCCCAGGCCCGTCCGTCCGCCAGCGTCCACAGGCCGATACCGCCGATGACCAGGCCGGCGACCACCAGGAACGGCTGCATGACCGGCTGCACGTAGTCGACGGCTGAGCCGTCGACTACGACGCGCAGCAACAACATGCCGATCAGGACCGACAGGCTGCCCCCGGCCACACGGCTCACAGCAACCACGTCCCGACTGCGAGGGACGACACGAGCGTCGTCACGAACGTCAGCGGCGCGAACCGTTGTGCGAACGACCGTCCGAAGGTGCCGGCCTGCAGGGCCACGAGCTTCACGTCGACCATCGGGCCGACCACCATGAACGCGAGTTGCGCCGGGCCCGAGAACCCGGTCAGGGAGGCGGCGACGAAGGCGTCGGCCTCCGAGCACACCGCCAGCAGCACAGCGAGCACCCCGACCAGCAGGACCGACAGCACGCCGTGATCGCCGAGTTCGGCGAGCAACGCCCGGGGCACCACGGTCTGCAGCGCGGCGGCCCCCATGGCGCCGATCACGAGGAACCCGCCGGCGTGCAACAGGTCGTGCTGCGCCGTCTCGACGAACGCCGCCCGCCGGGTCCGTGTGTCGGTCCCGTCGCGACGCAGGCGGGACAGCCAGGCATCGTTCCCCCAACGACTCCAGACCAGCCCGACGACCAGCGCGGCGATCAGAGAGGCGAGCAGGCGGGCGGCCACGACCTCGGGGCGGCCCGGGAACGCCACCGCCGTGGACACGAGCACGATCGGGTTCACGGCCGGTGCGGCGAGCAGGAACGTCAGGGCGGCCGCAGTGGGCGCGCCGCGCGCGACCAGGCGGCCGGCGATCGGCACCGAGCCGCACTCGCACCCGGGCAGGGCCATGCCGGCCACCGCGGCGACCGGCACCGACAACGCCGGCTTCGCCGGCAGGACCCGGGCCAACCAGCCCGCCGGCACGAAGGCCGCGATGACGCCCGAGATCGTCACGCCGAGCGCGAGGAACGGCAGGGCCTGCAAGCAGATCGCGACGAACACCGTCGACCACGCCCGCAGCCGTGCACCGTCGAGCGCATCGCCGAGCAACCCGCGCACGGCGACCGCTGCGAGCACGGCTGCGAACACCACCACCGCACCGGCCCACGGCGATCTCGGGCGCGCCGCCCGATCGGGTTCGAGCCGGACGTCCACCCCGGGAAGCTATGGGTGCCGGCCGCCGACCGGCACGGGTGATCCGGGCGGCCCGCCGGCCTCAGTGCGCCGCAGGCGCGGCGCCGTCGGCCTTCTTCTTCGGCGGTGGGACCCCGACCGACGGGGCCTTGTCGGCGAACTCGGGCCAGCGCCGGCGGCTGACGATCGACAAGGTGCGCAACAACTTCATCGCGACCTCGTCCTCCTGGGCGGGCTTCGCGACGATCGTGCCGTCGGCGATCATCCGGTTGATGACCTCCTCACCGAGCTCGGTCCGCACGATGGTGAGCGTCCAGTCGTTGTCCTTGCCGATGCCGCCGGTCGCGATGTCGGAGTGCTCGGCGGCGAAGTCCGGGCACATCTTGCAGCCCGAGCGCGTCCATTTGTGGCACTCCTTCAGGTCGATCTCGTGGTACGAGCCGTCCTTCATCCAGATCTGGAAGACGCCCTTGATGTTCATCTTCACCATGTCCTGCTTGCGCAGGCCGTACTTCGCCTCGAAGAGCTCCTCGAAGATCGCGTCGTCGAACGTCTTGGAGCACAGCAGGCCGATGTTGAACAGGAACGGCTTGGAGACCTTGCCGGCCTTGCGGTCCCACATCACCGGCGGCGACGACGTCTGGCATCCCATGCCGACGAGCGCCAGGCGGCTCAGGCCCATCTCCTTCGCGTCGCGCAGGGCGAGGGGGTTGGCACAGTAGGTGTAGCGGCTGCCGGCGGTGGCGAGCACCTCCTCGCGGTTGCGCACGACGACGGGCTTGGCCTTCCACGCGTCGTCGGGCTCGACGCCGCTCACGAGGGCGCCGTCGATGTAGTCGTGGTTGAGCAACCAGACGAGCATCGCCGACACGAATCCGCCGTCCTGGCCCTTGGTGTGCTCCTCGTCGTTGGCCGCCCGGGTGAGCAGCAGCTGGCGCCAGATGCCGGCCATGTCGTTGGGTTCACGCACTCGACCGAACAGGTGCATGTCGGCGGCCGGTTCCCACGCCCGGAACCGGGGGCAGGCCCGCGTGCAGGTGGTGCAGCCCTTCTCGCCGTGGATGCAGTTGTCGAGGCCGAGTTCCTCCTCGAGGTGGAACGGCTTGTACTTGCCCTCCTCGTGCTCGTAGCCGATCACGTCGTGGGGGCAGGTGACGACGCACCCCGCACATCCCGTGCACAGGCCGGTGGTGATGACCTCGGCGTAGAGCTCTTTCCACTGGGCGGTCCAGCGCTCGGCCTTGGCGGGGGCGGGCTCGGTCATCGTCATGCGGCGATGGTAGGCCCGGATCCGGGCCCCGCTCAGATCCGGCGCGGATCCGGCGACGATCCGGCCCCGTCGGGGCTCAGACCCACGGCCCGCGACCGGTGGTGCGCCGCGCGCCCGACGCCACCCGCACGAGCGCGATCCCGATCCCGAGGGCGACCACGCCCAAGCCCAAGGTGATCAACGACTCCGAGCCGGTCGGCGCGGCACCGTCGAGCGTCGGGGCAGACGTGCCGCCGGAGCCGCCACCTCCGGAACCGCCCGGGCCCGTGGGCTGCCCGCCGACCGGGACGGGCGCACCGGTGGTCGGGGGCGGCAGGGTCGACCCGGACGGGGTCGTCGTGGGCGGCGCGGTCGTGGTGGGCGAGTCGGCCGTGGGCGTACCGACCCCCTGGGTCTCGGTGCCGAGGCCGGCGAGCGTGCGGGGCCACACGGAAACCACGTAGCTGACCCCGGCCGACAGGCCCGACACCGTCGCCGAGGTGCCGGTCACGGTCTGCACCACGGTCGAGCCACCCACGAGGACCTGCACCCGGTAGTCGAGCACCGGGGCACCGCCGCTGTCGGCCGGAGCGTTCCACGCCACGGTGAGCGAGCCCACCCCGCCGGTGATCACCAGCGACTGCACCGGGCCGGACAGGCCGGGCACCACTCGGGACACCGCGCGCAACCGCCGCCCGTTGCCGGCCTCGGCGACGAGCAGATCGCCGTTGGAGCGAGCGCCGAGGGCAGCGACCTCGCACAGCGACGCTGCGCCGGCCGCGCCCCCGTCACCGTTGGAGGACGAGCAGGACGACCCGACGACCCCGGCCCGGCGGGAGATCATCCCGGCCTGGACGGACCGCACCACCGCACCGGCCCGGTCGCCGACCCACAGCGTGCCGACCGCGTCCACGAGCAGCGCGATCGGGTCGTCGAGCGTCGCCGCGCTCGCCGGCCCGCCGTCGCCCGAGGAACCGGCGACGCCGGTGCCGGCGACGGTCGTGATCGCCCCGGACCCGGTGACGGCCCGGATCCGGCGGTTGCCGGCGTCGGCGATGTAGATCGTCCCGTCCCCGCCGACGGCGACCGCCCGGGGGGAGTCGAGTTGTGCGGCAGTGGCCGGACCGCCGTCGCCGCCGAAGCCCGGCGCACCGGTCCCGGCGATCGTGGTGATCGTGCCGAGCGTCGAGATGGCGCGAACCCGATGGTTGCCGGTGTCGGCCACGTAGATCGTTCCGTCCGCGGCGAGGGCGATCCCCGTCGGGTTCGACAGGCTCGACCCGGTCGCGAGGCCACCGTCGCCGCCGAAGCCCGGTGTACCCGAGCCGGCGATCGTCGAGATCGCCCGGGTGCCACCGAGCAGGATCCGCCGGAGCCGGTGGTTGCCGGAGTCGGCCACGACCAGCGCACCGCCGGCCCGGTCGTAGACGACCCCCGTCGGCGCGTTGAGTTGGGCGAGCTGCGCCAGGCCCCCGTCGCCGCCGCCGCCACTCGTGCCGTCCCCGGCCACGAGGTTGACGACCCCCGACGACGAGTCGAACTCGAGCACCCGGTTGAGTTCGGTCGAGGTGACGTACGCACCGTTGCGCTCGTTGCCGGCGACCCCGCCGAGTTGCCCCACCCCGGTGACGCCGACGCCGGCCCCGTCGAAGAACGAGTTCGACCCGTTGCCGGCCACGGTGGTGATGTCGCCCGGGTCGGCCGCCGCCGGTCCGAGGCCCGCGACGACGAACCCGACCGTGAGGCCGAGGACGAGTCCGACGCGGACGGAGCAAGCGCGAACACGGGCCATCACCGTCCCCGATCGGCCGTCGGGACGCCGGCGTTAGCGCTGCGGCGCATCGTGGTCGGTGCTCGCTCGTACGGGTGCGATCGGGTTCAAGAGTGCGTCCAGATCGACCGGGACGCCCTGGAGCGGGGGTCCACTCGACCGATCGGACGACCGGAGGCGCCATGGCTGCGGTGCGACCGTCGAAACCCGCCCTGCACCGACCACGCCGCCACCCGGCGCGCCCCGAGGACGGCTTCAGCATCCTCGAGGTCGCCATCACCTTGGGGATCCTTGGCGTGGTGATGGCCATGGTCCTGCCGATGGTGCTCACCTTCAACCGGATGTCGATGTCGGCGCAGTGGCGCTCGGAGGCGAACACCGCGCTGCGGCCGCTCGTCGAGGAGGTCTTCGCCGAGCTGCGATCGGCGCGGTCGCTGCCCACCTGCGCGACGGGTCAGACCGCGACCGTCTCGGGCACCGCCCGCTGCCTGCGCCCCGTCGACAACGGTGCTCCGGTGCTGTCGGAGGCGACCCCGGGCCGGCTGTGCTTCATCAGCCAGCGGCGCTCGGTCGCCCTCGCGGCCGGTGACGTCCTCACGGCGCCCGCCTACACGTGCCTCGAGGTGAGCGGCACCAACAACGCCCAGTTCCGTGTGCTGTCCTACCCGCCGAGCACCACGGGCTACGCCCTGGGAACGACGGCCACCACGGGGACGCCGCAGTTGACCCGGACCCTCGGGACCATCGAGTCCGGCGCCACCCCGTTCACCTACCAGCGCGCCGACGGGACGGCGACCACCACCTTGAGCGAGATCGCCGTGGTGGGGTTCCGGGCCGAGCTGTCGCGCTGGGACGGCGTGCGCACGGACACCCAGCGGTTCAGCTACCGGATCGCGCTTCGGCCCCAGAGCTACCGGGCGGGCGCATGAGACCGCTCCGGCGAGGACCGGTCCGTCGGCGCCGCCGCCGCGACCGAGACGAGGGCGGCTACGCGCTCGTCATGGTGACGATCCTGCTGACGCTCATGCTGATGCTCACCTCGATCGCCGTTTCCTCGGTGTGGACCGACCTGCGCCGGGCGCCGCGGGCCGAACGGGTACTCGAATCCCGCACGGCGGCCGACGCCGTGTTCAACGCGCTGTTCGGCCAGGCGACCGGGCAGGGGTTGCTGCCCCAGATCGGGGGAGGCGGCGCGCTCAGCTTCTCGATCCCCGGGGTGGCGGCCCTCGCTTCGAGCCCGCAGCCGACGAACCTGACCACCTGGGCCACCTATGACGCCGCCGCCGGCCGGTTCGCCACCTGCCCGGACCTGCGCACGACGTGCTTCCGCTACGCCGTCGACGTCGAGCGGCTGCCCGGGCGCGAACGCCCGGTCGTGGCCGTCGAGGTGATCACGCGGTCCGGGTGCGTGACCGGCGCCAGCGCCACCTGCGTGTACCGCCGCTTCCAGCAGCGCTGGAAGCAGCGCGAGTTCATCGACTACCTCGTCTACAACGACTCCGGCACCGACCCGGTCTACGGCGGGTATGACACCGCCACGTTCCAGCTCAGCCGCCCGGACCAGACCATCGTCACCGAGGGCTACGCACCGGCGACCACGTCGCTGGTCACGAACGCGGGCTTCGAGCCGGCCGCCCCGGCGGGCTACGAGGTCAGCACCCTACGGGCGTGGACGACGGGGTCGTTCACCTACCCCTACGACGTGGTCGCCGACCCGTCCGGCAATCTCTACGTCACCGATGCGCACCGCATCCGCAAGATCAGCCCTGCGGGCGTCGTCACCACCTTCGCCGGCTCGGGCACCGCCGGCGGCACCGACGGCACCGGCACCGCCGCCAGCTTCAACGGCCTGCACGACATCACCATCGACGCCGCCGGCACGCTCTACGTGACCGAGTACTGGGGCCACCGCATCCGCAAGATCAGCCCCGCGGGCGTCGTCACCACCTTCGCCGGCTCGGGCACCGCCGGCAGCACCGACGGCACCGGCACCGCCGCCAGCTTCAGCGGCCCGACCGGGATCGCCATCGACGCCACCGGCACCCTGTACGTCACCGAGTACGACGGCCACCGAGTGCGGCGCATCACCCCAGCCGGCGTCGTCACCACCCTCGCCGGCTCGGGCACCGCCGGGTTCGCCGACGCCACCGGCACCGCCGCCCGGTTCAACACCCCGCACGACGTGGCCGTCGACGGCACCGGGAACGCGTTCGTCGCCGATCGGGAGAACCACCGGATCCGGCGCATCACGCCGGCCGGGGTCGTCACCACGTACGCCGGGACGGGCACCCCCGGCGGCGCCGACGGCACCGCAACCACCGCCACGTTCAACGGCCCCAACGGCGTCGCCATCGACCCGTCGGGCAACCTGATCGTGACCGAGCAGTACGGCAACCGGGTTCGGCGCATCACGCCGGCCGGGGTGGTGACCACCCTCGCCGGCTCCGGCACCGCCGCTTACGTCGACGGCACCGGCACAGCGGCATCGTTCAACGAGCCCGCGCATCCATGGGTCGACAGCGCCGGCAACATCCTCATGGGGGACATCAACAACCGGCGGATCCGGCGCATCAGCCCGACCGGGGTGGTCACGACGGTGGCCGGCACGGGCGTGAACGCCTTTGCGGACTCCGCGCCGTACACGTTCCCGACCGCCAGCTACCGGTCCGTCTACGACACCGCCGGCAACCTGTTCGTCCAGACCGACCACCAGATCACCCGCATCACCCCCGCCGGGATCGCGACGCCGTTCGCCGGGTCGGGCACGGCCGGGTTCGCCGACGGCACCGGCACCGCCGCCAGCTTCAGCTCGCCCCGGGGCCTGGCGATCGACGCGGCGGGCAATCTGTACGTCGCCGACGCGTCGAACCACCGGATCCGGCGCATCACGCCGGCCGGGGTGGTCACCACCCTCGCCGGCTCGGGCACCGCCGGCGGCACCGACGGCACCGGCACCGCCGCCACCTTCAGCGGCCCGACCCAGATCGCCGTCGACCGCGCCGGCCTGCTGTACGTCGCGGATCAAGCGGGCAATCGCATCCGGCGCATCACGCCGACCGGGGTGGTCACCACCCTCGCCGGCTCGGGCACCGCCGGCAGCACCGACGGCACCGGCACCGCCGCCACCTTCAACAGCCCCCGCGGGATCGCCCTGGGCCCCGGCGGGATCATGTACGTGGCCGACACTGCGGGGCAGCGGATCCGCGCCGTCACACCCGCCGGTGTGGTGACCACCCTCGCCGGCTCCGGCACCGCCGGCGGCACCGACGGCACCGGCACCGCCGCCACCTTCAGCGGCCCGACCCAGATCGCCGTCGACCGCGCCGGCCTGCTGTACGTCGCGGATCAAGCGGGCAATCGCATCCGGCGCATCACGGCCGAGGGCCAGGTGACCACCATCGCCGGCACCGGTACGGCCGGCAACGCCGACGGCCCGGGGCTCTCGGCCACCTTCACGGTGTCGGCCGGCGTGACGATCCGACCGGCGGACGGTGCGCTGATCATCGGCCAGCAGGCCGCACTGCGCATCGTCGCTCCGGCGGTGACGACGAGCACGCTGGCGAGCGGGCTCAACTACGCGACCGCCGTGGAGCGCGACGCTGCCGGGAACCTCTACGTGGCCGAACTCGGCAACCACCGGATCCTGAAGGTGACCCCGTCGGGCACCGTCACCACGCTCGCCGGCAGCGGGGTCCCCGGCGGCACCGACGGCGTCGGCACCAACGCCTCGTTCGACCGTCCCACCGGGCTCGCCCTCGACGCCACCGGGACGCTGTTCGTGAGCGAGTCGGCCGGCAACCGCATCCGCAAGGTCACCCCCGACGGCGCCGTCACCACCTTCGCCGGCACCGGCACCGCCGGCGCTGCGAACGGCGTCGGCACGGCGGCGTCGTTCCACACCCCGCACCATCTGGTGTTCGACCGGTCCGGCAACCTGTACGTGGCCGACGCCGCCAACAACCGGATCCGGCGCATCACCCCCGACGGCACCGTCACCACCTTCGCCGGCACCGGCACCGCCGGCGGCACCGACGGCCCGGCGGCGACCGCCACGTTCCACTACCCGAGCGGCCTGGCGTTCGACGCCGCCGGGAACCTGTTCGTGGCCGACAGCTGGGGGCACCGGATCCGGCGCATCAGCCCGTCCGGGTGGGTGACCACCGTGGCCGGCACCGGCGGGATCGGGCGCCTCGACGGTCCCGGCGTGACCGCGCAGATCTCCAACCCGATCGGCCTGGCGTTCGACCGGGCCGGCACCCTCTTCATCGCCGACTACGCCTACCACTCCGTTCGCACGATGAGCCCGGACGGGATGGTGGCGACCATCGCCGGGACCGGGAGCCCCGGCTCCGCCGACGGCACCGGAACGGCCGCCTCGTTCAACCACACCCACGACGTGCTGCCGACCGACGACGGGACGGTCTACGTCCTCGACCTCGGGTCGCTCCGGGTGATGCGCCCCGGGACGGCCCTGCCGGTGCCCGACACGCCGTCCAGCGTCCCCGGCACCCTCACCGCCCCGGCGGCCGTGGGCGCATGGACGGTCGAAGCCGGCACGGTCGACCTGTTCGACAAGGACCGCGTCGCTGCGCTGTCGTCGGGCGTGAGCGGGGTGCAGGCCCTCGACCTGAACGGCACGAACAGCGGCACGATCGCCCAGACCCTCCCGCTGCGCGCCGGCGGCTCCTACCTGTTGAGCTTCCGGTACACCGGCAACATCAACCTGACCTGTGGGGTCAGCCCGGTCGGCGCCCGCATCACGGCCGGGTCGCTCGACACGACCCTCACCACCTCGTCCACCACCTGGGCCCGCGCCGTGTACCCGTTCACGGCGACGACCGACTCGCCGGTCCTGCGGTTCGCGTCGACCAACACCGGCTGCGGCGGGCTCGTGCTCGACGACGTCCGGATCCTCGACACCTCCCCTGCGGTTGCCACCCCCCGGCGCTATCACCCCAACGCGACCGAGGGGCTCGGCGAGCTCGACACCGCCACGCCGGCCTGGCGGGCGGCCACCCAGTTCCGCCTCACGACCAACGGCACGCTCGAGATCAACGCCGGCGCCGACGAGGCGAGCCTCACCCGGTGGCGGGTGACGCGCACCACCGGGCTCGCCGGGCCCTGGACGTGGGCCACGTCGAACACCTTCACCGTCCCGGACGTCGCCGCCGGCGACATCGTGGCGCTCGAGACCACCGCGCTCAACGACGACCCGACCACCCGGTCGCTCACCTGGGAAGCGCGCCGCAACGGCGGCACCTGGTTCGAGCTGCGGTCGAACCTTGCGGGCAACCTGGGGATCGAGAACAAGACCGTCGAGTTGTCCCGCACGGGCGACGTGCTCGCCGGGCGAGTCCGCACGAACAGCGCCTCGCTGCGCATCTGCGGCGGCCCCCGATTCAACAGCACGGTGGAGCTGGCGAACTCGGCGATGGGGGACGCCTACCTCGCCGCCGACACCGCCACCTGCCCGGTCCAGCCGGTCGGCAACGGCACGACCGCGGCCCCGGCCGCCAGCCGGGTCCAGGTGCTCCCGCTCCCGCTGAGCACGGCGACCTTCGCCTCGACCAGCGCATCGATCGCGACGACCCTCACCGGTCCGGTCACCATCGTGCTCGCCGGCCCCACCTTGACGATGACCCCGACGACGGGCGTCGCCGCCGGCACCTCGAGCATCGTGGACGTCCCGGCCGGACGAGCGGTGCGCGTCGAGGGCGACCTCACGATCAGCGGCAACACCGACGCCGCCGTCACGTTCTACGCGACGGGCACCATCACCGTCGCCGGCGACCTGACACCCACCACCGCGAGCCGCACCAACGTCGACCTCGGGCTCGTGGCCGAGGGGGCGATCACCGTCGCCTACGACCCCACCTACCGGCGGATCGACGCGAACCTGATGAGCCGCAACGGGAACCTCGTCGTGTCGGGCTGGGACACCGCCCCGATCCCGTTGACCGGGCCGCCGATCCTCGCGCTCACCGGCACCCTGGTCACGAAGACGGCCTCGACGACGGGCGCCCAGTCCGCCGGCATCCCGACGACCGGCATGATCAGCCACTTCCGGTACCCGAGCACGATTCCCAACCCGCCCGCCTACCTCGAGGACATCATCGGCAACTGGGAGCGGCTCGACCTCACCGAGGTGCCCCCGGGCAACGCCGGCCTGCTCGACGTCCTGCCCCGCTGATCGTCAAGACCCCACAAGTCCT
>JBILVB010000026.1:0-34111 GCA_044370695.1 Acidimicrobiales bacterium
GCGAGGCAACGTCGGGAACACCGAACTGCGACGCGAGGGGGGGAGGAACGCACGGGCGGCGTCGTCGGCGCGACGGCGCCAGGAGTCCGGCAAGCCGATCGGCATGTCGACACCGAGAATGTCGAGGGCGAAGGCGCTGTCCTGCAACGACGAGACCGCGATCACGCCACGGTCGGTCGCAACCGTCCACCCCTGGCGACAGCCGTCAGCGCCGCCGATCCGAAGCGGCATCGAGTGAGGCACGGCGTGCATCTTGTCCCGTCGGAACACACCGTTCGCCGCCCCGCGCTACCGGTCCGCCTCATAGTTGCGGATGCAACCACAATGGTGCTTGACCTTCGCGCTCCGGCGTTGTCTCATTGGCAGGCGGAATCGGACGTTCAGCGCAAGGAACGGATCGGAACCACAGTCGCAACGGAGCGGGCTCGTCGGCTCGGGGAGAAAACCCGTGACCGGTACTCGCTCCGGAAGTGCCGGCGAGCGATCGCCGGATCCGCAGGCGGCGCCGAGGCCGGGGTCGACTGCGAAGGGGGTCAGCGACGGTCGCTGACCCAGGTCCTGGGCCGGCTCTGCCGGCGGGACACGACCCCACCCGGAAGGAGAACCGTGGCAGCAGCGAAGAAGGCGGCACCGGCGGCGAAGAAGGCCGCAGCACCCGCGAAGAAGGCGGCACCGGCGGCGAAGAAGGCCGCTGCACCCGCGAAGAAGGCGGCTCCGGCGGCGAAGAAGGCCGCTGCTCCCGCGAAGAAGGCGGCTCCGGCGGCGAAGAAGGCCGCTGCTCCCGCGAAGAAGGCGGCTCCGGCGGCGAAGAAGGCCGCTGCTCCCGCGAAGAAGGCGGCTCCGGCGGCGAAGAAGGCCGCAGCGCCGGCCAAGAAGGCGGCGAAGAAGGCGTGACGCACCGGCCCGTCGGGGTCGGACGGTCGAGCGAGGGGGCCCGTCGGGCCCCCTCGCTCGCGTCTCGGATCAGATGCGGTCGATCCGGGCGAAGACCTCGGCCGCAGCGCAACCGGCGAGCGCACCGAGCTCGGCGAGCCGGGACCGGATCCGGACTCGGAACGCTTCGAGGCCGGCCTCGTCGACGGCACGCATCGTCGATTCGAACTGACTGGCGTGCGCCTCGATGGCCGACAGCTTCGCGTCGACGAAGTCCGAGACGTCCTCGGCGTGGTGCACCGAGTCGGCCTCCCAGAGCAGGAGCGTGGACGGCCGATGCGGCGCGACGCCCTGTTCGGGGAAGAAGTGCGGATCGCGGGCGGCGACGATGCCGTCGCATGCGAGGAGACCGGCGTGGCGGTGATCGGGATGCAACCGATAGCGCTTCCACGGATCGTGTCCGAGCACGACCTGCGGGCGAAGGGCCCGGATCCAATAGGCAACCTGCCATCGTTGCCGCAGACCGCTGTCGAGCTCTCCGTCGGGCCAACCGAGGAACACCACCTCGCCGCGGGCGCCGAGTGCCCGGGCAGCAGCACGTTGCTCGGCTTGGCGCGTGAGCACGAGCGCAGCCGTGTCGGCCTTCGGGTCCCAGGTGCCCTTCGATCCGTCGGTGAGCACCAGATGGTGGACCACGCAGCCGGCGGCGGCCCACTTCGCGAGCGTGGCGCCGCAACCGAACTCGACGTCGTCGGGGTGGGCGCCGATGGCCAGGGCGCTCGCCGGTACCTCGAGGTTCCTCGTGAGTGCCGGGCCGTCGGAGGTCATGCCCGGTTGCCCGGGCTCGTTGGGGTCGATGGCGCGCCTCCTCGTAGTGACGGATGGTCGAGGTCGTCGGGGACGTCGACGTCCCAGCCGAGCCGAGGATCCCGCACCACACGGACAGCGACACCGAGGGTGCGGGCTTGTGCGAGATGGCGTCGGAACGAGCCCGGGCCGTAGGAGAAGGCGAACGCCGACCGAGTGGGGACGCACACGACGTTGGTGCCGTCGTCGCGCCGGTCCGGCACGAGGGTGACACCCGGAAGGGGAGCCAGCCCGGAGAGCTGCGACGCCAGGGGCAGGTCGCTGTGCGCAACGAGTACCCGGTCGAAGCCGGAGGACGCGAGGGCAGCGACGCCGTCGGAGACGGCCCCGTTGAGCCCCAGCCCGGGTCGCCACAACACGGCCGCGCCGGCGGAGGCGGCCCAGGCGGCGACGTCGTCGTCGTCGCAGACGACGAAGGTCGGTAACGGCGCCGCAGCCCGCACGACCGCCGACGCCATCGTCCGGGCGAGCGCAGACCGTTCGGCGGCGCTCAGCGCACCGGCGAGGCGTCCTTTCGCGCGACGGAAGTCCTTGACCGGGATCAGGACCGCTGCGCGCACCGGGCGAGCCTACGGGCAAGGGCGAACGGGCGGGGCGGTCGGCCTAACCTCGCCGGCATGGCGATACGGGTTGCGGTCATCGGGGCAGGCTCGTGGGGAACCACGGTCGCGGCGCTCGCGGCGGTCAACACGCCCACGGTGCTGTGGGCCCGGCGGCGCGAGCTCGCCGAGGCGATCGACCGTTCGCACCGCAACGACGCCTACCTGCCCGGTTTCGAACTCCCCGACGCCTTGCGCGCCACCGCGTCGCTGGAGGAGGCCGTGGTCGGGGCCGACGTCGTGGTCATGGGCGTGCCTTCGCACGGCTTCCGTTCGGTGCTGGCCGAGGCTGCACCCCATGTGCGGCCCTGGGTGCCGGTCGTCAGCCTCTCGAAAGGTCTCGAGCAGGGCACGCTGAAGCGAATGAGCGAGGTGGTGGTCGAGGAGCTGCCGGGCCACCCCGTCGCGGTGCTCACCGGACCGAACCTGGCCAAGGAGATCCTGAGCGGTCAGCCGGCAGCGTCGGTGGTCGCCGTCGACGACGACATCATCGCGACCGAACTCCAGCGCATCTTCTCCACCGACCGCCTTCGGGTGTACACGAACGACGACCTGATCGGCTGCGAGGTGTCCGGCGTCGTGAAGAACGTGATCGCCATCGCTGCGGGGATGGCGGAAGGGATGGGATTCGGGGACAACACCCGGGCGACGATCATCACCCGAGGCCTCGCGGAGATGAGCCGGCTCGGAGCGGCGCTCGGTGGTGACCCACTCACCTTCGCCGGTCTCGCCGGGATGGGCGACCTGATCGCCACGTGTTCGTCCCGTCAGAGCCGAAACAACACCGTCGGCTTCGAGTTGGGTCGCGGCCGGACCATTGCCGAGGTGGTCGGCGAGATGCGGATGGTGGCCGAAGGCGTCAAGAGTTCGCCGTCGGTCGTGGGTCTCGCCGCTCGGTGCGGCGTCGAGATGCCCATCGCCGAACAGGTCGTCGCGGTCTGTCACCAGGGCGGGACCGCACGCGATGCGCTCGTCGCCCTGATGAGTCGGGACCGCAAGGCCGAACGGATCGGCCGTGACTGAACGGGCGATGACCACGATCGGGGTGTTGGGCGGCGCGTGGCGCGGCGCCGTGGGGCCCGACGGCTCGGTCGTGACCTCCGACGGCAGCGCGACGCTCTCCTGGGCGGTCGTGGCCGAGGACCGCTGGCACCACCCCGGTGACGGGACTTCGGCCGTGCGGCAGCGGCGACTGCTCGGTGCCCCGGTGATCGAGACCTCGGTCCGAGTGCCGGGAGGTGATGCCGTCGAGCGCGTCTACGCGGTGGCCGACCACGGCGGCTTGACCGTCATCGAGGTCGAGAACCGGTCCAACCGCAGCTTCGCCGTGGTGTTCTCCCGCGACGATCTCCTCGCGTCCCGGCCGGCGGTTCCCGCTGCGCTCGCCGGGACCGGCGCCCCGGCTGGCTCGATGTCGTTGCCGGTCGGGCACGGCACGACCGTGCGCGTGGCGCTCGCGCACGACGGACGGATCGGCGGGCCCTTGCCGGGTCCGCTGTCGAGCGCCGAGCAGGTAGCGCGCGGGTGGCGCGCCCAGGTCGATCGCGGCCCCCGGCTGATCCTGCCCGACGAGGTGCTCTCCGAGCGCCTCGTCGGCGCTCGCTCGGCGGTGCTGCTGGACGGCCCGGGGGAACCCGGAGACGATCCGGTCGGGTTCCTGCTCGCCGCGCAGACGTGGGTGCGGCTCGGTCAGCATGGCGACGACCTCCTCGACGACGTCGTCGTGGTCGCGGAACGGCTGGCGCGCCGGCACCGGCGCGATCCGCTGCTGACGTGGGACGTCGACGCAGCATTGGCCGCAGCCGCAGACGTCGCTCGCTCGGTGGGCGACGACCGTGCCGGCGGCGACGCCGAGGCTGTTCGCCGGCGTCTTGCCCCGGGAGCGCCCCCGCCGCCCGCCGACCGGCTCGACGGCCTCAGCGGATCCCGCCTGATCGCCGCCGTCGTCGCAGGTCTCGCCCGGCAGACCGACGAGGGGCTCGACGCGCTCGCCGGTCTCCCGGCGTCCTGGTTCGGCCAATCGCTCGACGCCTACGGCATCCCGGTCGGTGCCGGAACGATCGGACTCGCCGTGCGCTGGCACGGCGCCCGCCCGGCCCTGCTGTGGGAATCGACCGTGGGAGCCACGCTGCGCACGAGCCGGCTCGACCCTTCGTGGTCGTCGAGTGCGGCGAGCGGCGAGGCCTTGCTCGGAATCCCGCCGGGGGAGCTCGATCGGGCATGATTCGCGCCCGATGAGCAGGCGACCCGAGCCGAACTGCACGACACGCGAGCGCCTGATCCGGGAGGCCACCGCCCTGTTCGCGCGGCAGGGATTCGATGCGACGCGAACGGCGGACATCGAGCGGGCGGCCGGCTTGGCGCCCGGATCCGGCGGCGCGTTCCGGTACTTCCCGAGCAAGAGGCGCCTGCTCGCCGACGGCGTCACCGAGCTCGTCGGACGGGCGACCAGCTTCCGGTCGGTGGTGACCCAGGGCGTGTGCGGCATCGATGCCGCACTCGACGGCGGCGATCTGGTCGGCGCCTACCGATCCCTCGGTTCGGCCGTGCTCGCCTTCGCCGACGAGGTCGCCGACGCCTCCACGGTGGTGCTCCGAGAGGCCGGGGTCAGCCGTCACGAGGTGCCAGAACTCGCCGATCTCGCCCACCAGTTCGCCCGGTCGAACTACGACGCCGTCGCCGAGGTGTTCGACGCCTGGTTGCGTCGGCGGGGCGTCGACACCGGCGGGTTCGATCTCCCGGTGGCGGTGTACCTCGCGTTCGCGCCGCTGTTCCATGCTCGCGCCGTCATCTGGCTCCTCGGCGAGAGCCCTGGAGGCATCGGTGACGGGCGACTGCTCGACATCTGGGCATCCACCCAGGTGTCGCTGTTGCGCGGCCTGCTCGAGGGCCGTGGCCCTGCGGCAGTCGACGACTCCAAACCGGTCGGGTAGCCGGACTGAGCGATCGTCCTACGTCGGCCGCGGACGCGCGCCGACCGGATCCTGGAGTGGCCGGGCGGAACAGCCGATGCGTCCCGTCATGGGCCGCCGTGTCGTGTTGATCCCGTTCGGGATGTTGGTGGTCCTCGGTCTGCCGTTGTCGATGTCCCTGCAGATCCGTGACGACCGGCCCGCGCTCCTGCCACCTGGGGTGACCGTCCCCGAGCGCACGCTCCCGACGGTGCTCCCGGAGCCGGACGTTCCGGGGACCCCGGTGGGCCCGGTGGGCCCGGCGCCCGAGGTGCCGGCGGCCGGCGGGGTCGCCGCACAGGCACGCCTGGTCGGGCTGGTCGAAGCCGCTGCGCTCCTGGCACAGGACGAGGGCCGAAGCCGCTTGACCGTCGATGCCCTCGCCGGCGTGGCGTTCGACGTCACGGCCCTGCTCGATGGTGGCGACGGCGCCGACGAGCCCGGCGAGGTCTCGGTGTTCGTCACGCCCGATGTGCTCGGCCTCGCCGCCCCGGACGGCACCGGGACGTGCTGGTACCTCACCGAGCGGCCCGGGACCGGGCGCTCCTACGGCCGGGGGAGCCCGTGCACCGGCCAGGCGGCCGTGCTCGCAACGGGCTCGTCGTGGTGACGCTCGGAGCCGGGGACCCGGGACGTTCCGCCTAGCCTGCGCGCCGTGCCCGACGTCGTGCCCGCCGCTGTGCCGGATCCCGCTCGTCGTGCCGACGGCACCGAGGTTTCCGTCGATGCCCTGCTGTTCGACGCCGGGGGCGTGTTGATCGTCCCCGACCCGCTGGCCGTCCGTCAGCAGCTCGAACCCTTCGGGGTGTCACCCGGTGACGCCCGGTGCATCCGGGCTCACTACGCCGGCATGGCTGCCCAGGCGGCGGCCAGCGCCGACGTGGACGACTGGCCGGCGTATCGGCGTGCCGTGGCGAGAGCCTGTGGTGTCGACGATGCGGCCGTCGACGATGCGGCCGATGCGCTCGGGCGGTTGTTCTCGCCGTTCCTGTGGCGTCGCCCGTTGCTCGAGTCGGTGGCTGCGCTCTGGCGTCTCCATCGGGCCGGTGTCCCGATCGGCGTCGTCTCCAATGCGTCGGGGCAGGTCGAGGCGACCCTGGCGCACCAGGGGGTGTGCCAGGTCGGACCCGGCGGCGGGGTCCCGGTCGCCTGCGTGGTCGACTCCGAGGTCGTCGGTGTGGCCAAGCCCGACCCGGCGATCTTTGCCCCGGCGCTCGCGACGATCGGCCTGCCGGCGCACCGCGTCGGCTACGTCGGTGACAGCGTGCGCAACGACGTGGGCGGCGCACGAGCAGCGGGGATGGTCCCGTTCCTGCTGGACCCGCACGACGATCACGACGCGATCGGATGCATCCGGATCCGGTCGCTGCACGACCTCGTCGGCTACCTGGCGCCGCGCCCGGCCTGAGGCTCAGGAGGCGGCGCCGTCCACCAGTCGGCGTGCGATCACCTTGAGGCACAGGGTCTCGTCGGCCCCCTCGAAGATCGACAGCACGCGGGCGTCGACGTAGAGGCGGCTGACCGGGTACTCCTCGGCGTAGCCGTAGCCGCCGTGGATCTGCAGCGCCTCGCGCGTCACCCACTCGGCCGCCTTGCAGACGTAGGCCTTGACCATCGAGGCCTCCATCGCCCCCTGGCCCTTCGCGAGCAGGGTGGCGACTTCGTACATGAACTGCCGGCTCGCCTGGATGAGCACCGCCATTCGGGCGAGCTTCACCCTCGTCAGTTGGTACTCGGCGATCGATCGACCGAACACGACGCGGTTCACGGCGTAGTCGAGCGCAGCTTCGTAGGCAGCCTGCATGACACCGGCGGCCCGGGCCGCCGTCTGCAGGCGCCCGTTCTCGAAACCCTCCATCTGGAGATAGAAGCCCTTGCCGAGCCCGTCGGTGCCGCCGATCAGGTTGGCCTCGGGCACCCACCAACCGTCGAAGGCGATCTCGTAGGAGTGCATGCCCCGGTAGCCCAAGGTGTCGATCGGACGGCCCTCGAGCTTCCCGCCGGTGCCGTCCTGGGTGAAGGTGAACCCGTGCCCGTCGGCGATCGGCTTCGGAACGATGAACAGCGACAGGCCGCGGTGCGTCTTCGAGCGGTCCGGGTCCGTGCGCGCCAGGAGCATGAGCACGTTGGCCCGGGCCCCGAACGTGCACCAGGTCTTCACCCCGTTGATCACGTATCCCGGCGCGCCGTCGGCGCCGGCCGCAGGGGTGGCCGTGACCTTGAGCCCGGCGACGTCGGAGCCGTAGTCGGGTTCGGTCACGGCAACGGCGCACATGACCTCGGTGGTGGCGAGCTTGGGCAACCACTCGTGCTTCTGGGCTTCGGTGCCACCCTTGAGCAGGGCCCGGGTGAGGATCTCGGGTCGCGTGATCAATGACCCGCCGATGCCGAGCGACGCCCGTGACAGCTCTTCGGTGGCGACCACCATGGCGAGCGCCTCGCCGGCGCCGCCGGTCGCGTAGCCGCCGTACTCCTCGGGGATCGACAGGCCGAACGCGCCGAGGTCGGAGAGACCGGAGATGATCTCCTCGGGGACGTCGAGGTTGTGGCGGTGCACGTGCTCGGCGTGCGGGGCGATGCGCTCCTCGGCGAAGCGGCGGAACGTGTCCTGGACCAGTTCGAAGTCGGGGTCGAGGTGCCGCGGCCCGGGCTGATCGGCCAACTCGGCGAGGAACTCCGGATCACGGTAGGCCGCTACGAAGTCGAGTGCGCCGTCGAGACAACCGCGGTCGAGACCCCAAGAGGCCTCGCGCCCGACGACCTTGCCGTGCAATTCGTGGACGGCGTCGGCGACGAACGCCGCAGTGAGCTTGGCCTCGAGTTCGCCCTTCGCGCCGTAGTCGAGCATCGACCGTGCGGTCGCCACCGCAGCGGCGGCGTGGGCCAGGTCGTAGGCGAGCACCTGGTGCCGGTCGGGGCCGCCGGCGGCGGCGAGGGTACGGATGCCTTTGCCGACCACGGACTGGGCGAGGTCGATGACGGACGCAGCGGTCGTGAGGTCGGGAGCGGCCATGACCGGCAAGGGTACCGACGGCGCCCCCGTCGGAGGAATGGCGGAGCGGCGCAGGGGCCGCGCGGTGACGAGCGACGCTCGGCCACCCTGCGAGGTTCAGGCCTGGTTCAGCGCTTCGTCTGCTCGCCGTCGGGTCCCTCGTCCGGGGTGTGGCGACGGCCGAACGGTCGGGCGCAGGTCAGGGTCCACGGTCTCCGGACCATGACGTGCACCTACAACCGAGAACTGGTCTCCACCAACGGTGGTGGGGCCCCCCCCCCCGGGGGCGGGGGGCCCCCCCCCCCCGGGGGGGGGGGCCCCCCCCACCGCGCTCGGGCTGCGAGGATGCGGTCGTGGCACTCGACCGTGTCGGCATCTACTGCGGCTCGCGCCTCGGCGACGATCCGGCTTACGGGCACGCCGCCGCCGTCGTCGGTGCCGCGCTGGCGGCCGAAGGGATCGGGATCGTCTACGGCGGTGGTCGCGTCGGGCTCATGGGCGCGCTCGCCGACGGTGCGCTCGCCGCCGGCGGGCGAGTGATCGGCGTGATCCCGCAGTCGCTCGTCGAGGCCGAGATCGCCCATCACGGGCTCACCGAGCTCTACGTGGTGCCCACGATGCACAAGCGCAAGGAGCTGATGGCCGATCTCGCCGACGGGTTCGTCGCCTTGCCCGGAGGGGTGGGAACCCTCGACGAGCTGTGCGAGGTGATCACCTGGGCGCAGCTCGGGATCCACGGTAAACCCATCGTGCTCCACGACGTCGTGGGCTACTGGCAGCCCTTCGTCGACCTGCTCGACGGTGCGGTGCGGGCGGGCTTCGTCAGCCCCGAGCACCGGTCGATGGTGCAGCGCACGGCGTCCGTCGCCGATCTGCTCGTGGCGTTGCGTCACCCGCCGCCGGTGCCGACCCCCAAGTGGGTCGACCGGTCCGATCGCTAGGCATCGACGGCGAGCCCACGCCGGCGGGCCTCGGCCAGCACCCGCCCGGGACGGCTCGGGGCCACCAGGCCGGCGCTGAGGTGGATGGCTCGCCCACCGGGCCGTGACCGGTCGTTCAGCACGACCGTGCCCGGCTCGACGAGGCGGAACTCCACCGCGTTGCCCAAGGCGCCCCCGGTCAGGTCAGCCGCACCCGTGCCGGCGCGGGCGAGGCCGAACCCCGCCACCTGCGCTCGCAGGAACAGCGCCGTGTCGCTCAGCACGAGGTGGTCGTGGATCACGAACCCGGCCGGCACGAACACCAGGAACCGCCGCGAAAGGCGGTGGCAGCGCAACCCGAACAGCGTTGCCCATGCGGCACCCAGTCCGGCCACCGGCAGGCCCGAGAGCCACCGATCCGCGCTGATCAGCCCGACGCCACCGACGAGTGCCGCAGCCCCGGCGAGCCAGCCCACGGGGAGCAACAGCAGCAGGGCACCCGGAGGTCGTAACCCGAAGCGGGTCTCGTCGCCGTAGGCCGATCCCTGCACGTACCGGTGACCGACCTCGGCGGAGTGCGCCACCACGGCGGCGATCGCGCCGAGTGCTGCGCCGCCGGCGGCGGCGAGGGACGGGGCGCCGGCGAGGGCGCTGCCGACGGCGGCCAGGGGTGCAGCCGGTGTCAGCAGCCGCAGGATCGTGAGGCTCACGGTCGTCGGCACGAGCGCAGCCAGAAGGGTCACGCCCCACGCCGTCCATCCGGCGACGGCAGCGATGGCCACGACCGGGGCACTGCGCCCGTCGAGCGCGCCGGACAGCGCCGGGGCGAGCGGGACCGGGAGCGCAGCGACGGCGATCGCCCCGACCCAGGCCAGCGGTTCTCGGCGACGCATGACACAAGGATGCCGACCGTGACGGCCGAGGTGGAAACCCCACGGGTCGGCGCAGCAGACTCACGGCCCGGTCCGCGGCGTGCGACCGGGGGGCGACGGGAGGTGGCACAGGTGAACGAACCCGCCCGCTCGGTGATCCCCCAGGGCGCCGCCACGGGAATCGGGAGCCTGCCCCATCTCGATCGGCGGGAAGCCGCCTGCTACGTGCTGGAGCGCCTTCCGGAGTTGCCGTTCGTGCCGACCTTGCCACACGCCTCCGAAGCCGAGCACCCGTTGGCGCAAGGGTTGGTGGGCGTCCGGGGGGTGCGCATCGACGGCGACGGTGCTGTCGACGTCGACCCGAGCCGTCTGCACCCGCTCGCCAAGGTCGTCGCCGACATCGACCACGACGCGTTCGGGTCCTTGCGCGCATTCCTGCGGGAGGCCGCAGGCCGGACCGGTCCGGTCAAATGGCAGTTCACCGGCCCGCTGACGCTGGGGCTCGCCCTGATGCGGCGTGGTGCACCTCCCGGGGTCGCGTTCGACGTCGCCGTGCGCGCCGTGCGCACGCACCTCCGGGCGGTGCACGAGGCGGTCGCTGCCGCCCTGCCGGCTTCGTCGCAGGTCGTGTTCCTCGACGAGCCGGTGATGAGCACCGTGCTGTGCCCGGGGTTCCCGCTGCCGCCGGACGCCGCGCTCGATCTCGTGTCGGGTGCACTGGCCGCTCTCGAAGGACGCGCCTTCGCGGGGATCCACTGCTGCAGTGAACCGGACGTGGCCGCGCTCGTGGCCGCCGGCCCGGCGCTCGTGTCGGTCCCGGTGCACGCCGGTCTTGCCCGTTCGGCGGGCTATCTCGCCCGGTTCCTGGAGCGCGGTGGGGTGATCGCGTGGGGAGCGATCCCGGTCGACGGCCCGGTGGGTCTCACCGCCGAACGCCACTGGCGGGAGATCTCGGCGCTCTGGTGCGAACTCGTGCAGGGCGGCTGCGATGCCGCCCGCCTCCGCCGGCAGTCGCTGGTCACGCCGGTGTGCGGTCTGGCCGATCACGACCAGGCGATGGCCGCTCGGGTGTTCGACCTCGCCGTCGATCTCTCCGAGCGGGTGGTCACCCAGGCGGTCGCCACTCGGCTCTCGCTCGGCGCCTGAGCGCGTCGCAGGATCCGCCGTCGTGCGGGTACGGTCCGCGCCGTGACGTACACCTCGCTGCAATTCGACCTCGCCGACGGCGTGGCGCGGATCACCCTGGACCGGCCCGCGGCGGCGAACACGATCGACCGGGCGCTCGCCGCCGAGCTTCGCGACGTCTCGCTCCGGATCAGCCACGACCCCTCGGTGCGTGCCGTGGTGCTGGGCGCGAACGGCAAGGTGTTCTGCGGTGGGGGCGACCTGTCGGACTTCGCCACCCGCTCCCCGGCCGAGGTTGGCGTGCACCTCGAGCACGTGGCGCTCGACCTGCACGTCGCTCAGAGCCGACTCGCCCGGCTCGGCGCGCCCGTCGTGGCGGCGGTCACCGGCACGTGCGGTGGCGCCGGCATGAGCCTGGTCGCTGCCTGCGACCTCGTCGTGGCGGGCGAGTCGGCCAAGTTCACGATGGCCTACACGAAGGTGGGTCTCAGCCCCGACGGCACGTCGTCGTACTTCCTGGCCCGGGTCGTGGGCCTGCGCCGGGCGACCGAACTCGTGCTCACGAACCGCGTCCTGGCCGCTCGCGAGGCGCTGGACTGGGGTCTCGTCAACGAGGTGGTCCCGGACGCCGACGTGCGGGATCGGGCCCATGCGATCGCGACGGCGCTCGCGCAGGGCCCGACGCTCGCGTTCGGCGCGTCCAAGCGGCTCCTGGTGGAGGGCGCGTCGTCAGCGCTGGAAGCGACGATGGACGCCGAGGTGCGGTCGATCGCTGCGCTCGCCGGTACGGCCGACGGTCAGGAGGGCATCGCGGCGTTCCTGGCCAAGCGGCCGGCGAACTTCACGGGGCGCTGATCGGCGCCGGCGGGTCGGCAAGGTCCACGACGACGCCGTAGTGGTCCGAGGGCCAGACCCCGGCGACCGGGGCGGTGCCGACGAGTTCGGCCCGGACCGGGTGTCCGTACCCGGCGGGGTAGGGCCAGGCGACGAGCACGTAGTCGATACGCCGGTCGGGTTCGCGCTCGGTGGCCGCGAACGGGTTGGCGTTGTCCCACGTGTTGCCGGCACCGTGACCGGCCGCCGCCCACGCGTCGGTGAACACCAGGCCGGGCGCGCTCAGCGGCGCCTGACCGGTGAGCGCCCGCACCTCGTCGCTCGTCGGTTCGGCGTTCAGATCTCCGCACAGCACGGTGACCGCCCGGCGCTGCCGGGCCAGTGCCTCGCCGACCGCCGTCACCTGGGCGCGACGCACGTGCCCGTGATCGGGGCGCCAGTTCAGGTGGGTGCACGCCACGGTGATCGCCTCGCCGCCGGTATCGAGCTCGGCGATGACGAGCCGTCGGTGCTCGTCGTGCTCACCACCGGTCGGCAGCGCGACGACGTCGCGGCCGACGATCGGGAATCGACTCGTGACGGCGTTGCCGAACCCGACCTCGCCGAGGGTGAATCCGATCTCGTCGACCAGGATCGGATGACCGAGCGCGTCGGCGATCACCCGGGCGCTCGATCGCCCATCGGCCTGCGTCCACACCTCCTGCAGGCACAGCACGTCAGGGGCCCAGTGCCGCAGCGTGGCCACCACTGCGTCGAGGCGTTGCTCCCAGGGTCCGAACTGCCACCAGAGGTTCCAGGTGAGGATCCGCACGCGACGACGCTACCGTCGGCGCCCATGGACCTCGGGGGGAAGGTCGCGCTGGTCACCGGCGCGGCGAACGGCATCGGAGCAGCGACGGCGACCGCACTCGCCGCAGCCGGGGCGGCGGTGCTCGTCGCCGACGTGGACGAAGCGGGTGGGCGCGCCGTCGCCGACGCCGTCGGCGGGCGTTTCGTGGCGCTCGACGTCACGGCACCGGACGCCTGGGCTGCGCTCGTCGGCGGGCTCGATCGCCTCGACGTCGTGCACCTCAACGCCGGGGTCATGACCCGGCCGCGCAGTGCGCCGTTCCTCGACGACGTCGTGCCGTGGCTCACCCCGGAGGGGTACCACAAGGTGATGTCCGTCAACGTCGAGGGGGTGGTGCTGGGCACGATGGCCTGCCTGCCGGCGCTCGAAGCGTCGGGCGGCGACGTCGTCGTCACGGCGTCCGTGGCCGGACTGCTCGCGCAGCCCGAGGACCCGTACTACTCGATGTCGAAGCACGCCGTGCTGGGCTGGGTGCGTGGCATGGGCGCAGTGCTCGCTCGTCGTGGCGTACGCATCCAGGCCGTCTGCCCCGGCGGGATCGACACCGCCATCGTGCCGTCGGACCTGCGTGAGCGGGTGGGTGCGAGCTCGTTCTCCCCGCCCGCCTACCTGGCCGGCGCCGTGGTCCACGCCTTGGCCGAAGGCGCTGCGGGCGACGTGTGGATCGCGTACGCACAAGGGCAGGACTACTGGCGTTACGAGTACGCGCCGGTCCGGTCAGGGCGACCGTCATGACCGTGGACGTCCTGCCCGAACTCGGTTTCTACGGCCTCGCCGGCCACGTCGACGATCCGAGGGTGCTCATCGACGAGTGCCGCCAGGCCGAAGCGCTCGGCCTCGGCGCCTGCTTTCTGTCGGAGCGCTTCAACGTGAAGGAGGCCGCAACGATCACCGGGGTGGCGGGCGCGGTCACCGACACCCTCGGCATCGCCACCGGGGTCACCAACGTCGACACGAGGCATCCGGCGGTCGTCGCCGCCTGGGGTTCGACCATGCAGGCGCTCACGCGGGGTCGTTTCGCGCTCGGCTTCGGGCGCGGGTTCGCCATGCGCTCCAAGGCGTGGGGTCTGCCGCACCCGACGATGGCCGTGGTGGAGGACGCCGTCGGGCTCTATCGCCGGCTCTGGCGCGGGGAGACCGTCGTCGGACACGACGGGCCGCTCGGACGGTTCGGCGCCGTGCGGATCGGGCCCTTTGCCGAACCGGTCGACGTGCCGGTGATGATGGCGGCGCTCGGCCTGCGCACGATGCGCTGGGCCGGTCGGGTGATGGACGGGGTGATCCTGCACACGTTCTTCAGCGACGAGGCGCTCGCCCGGTGCGTGGCTGCGGTGCGGGCCGGGGCGCAGGAGGCCGGGCGCGACCCGGCGGCGGTGAAGGTCTGGTCCGTGCTGGCGACGGTGTGCGACCGTCCCGACGACCACCTGAAGGACCTCGTCGCCCGGATGGCCACCTACCTGCAGGTGTACGGCGACACGCTCGTGGCCACCAACGGTTGGGATCCGGCGGTGCTGGAACGGTTCCGGGCCGACGAGGTGGTGCGGTCCGTCCCGGGAGCCATCGATGCCGTCGGGACGCGCGAGCAGTGGGAGCACATCGCCACGCTCGTCCCGGAGTCGTGGTTGCCGGCCGCCGTCGGTTCCCCCGCCCAGTGCGCCGCACGGGTGGCCGACCAGTTCGCCCAGGGTTGCGACGGCGTGATCCTCCATGGGGCGACGCCGACGCAGCTCACCGGGGTGGTCGACGCCTGGCGTGCGATCCGAGCGCGCGCGCTGCCGGCCGCGCTCGCCGCCCGGCCGACCAACCCGGGTCGCTGACCAGCGTCCCGGGTCGTCGACCCGGCGCTCAGACGTCCGAGGCGACGCCCCGGGCGACGAGGGCGTCCTTGGTCGACAGGAACGCTGCCGACAGATCCTGGGCCCCGGCGTAGTGCGGCGTGAGGCGACGGCTCGCGATCCACCAGCGGCCGTCCCGACGCACGTACGTGTCGTCGTAGTGGGCGAGCAGCACACCCCGGGTGCCGTCGGCGCGCTGGTAGCTCTCGCTGATGTACCAGCGCCCGCTCGCTCGGTCGGCGTCGGCCCCTTGCCACACCTCGCCGTTGTGGACCACGTGGAACACCGCAGCGAAGCCGGTCATCGCCCCGTACCAGAGCTTGGTGATCGCTTCGATGCCGTCGACGTTGCGGCCCGGCCCGAGCTCCCAGGTCGCGTCGTGCGCCCAGCACGACGACCACTGCACCCCGTTGCGGTGCACCACGGCGTCGGCATAGCGGTTGATGAGACGGCTGATGTCGACGTAGTCGGCGACACCGATCGGTGTGGAATCCCCCATGGGCCGGCACCTTAGGCCCGAGGCGCTTCACCCGGACATGCCGTGGGTACCGTTGCCGCCGATGACCACCCCCGCCGCGTCCGACCGGGCCCGCTGGTTGCGCGCCGAGATCGCACGTCACAACCGCCTCTACCACGAGCTCGATGCGCCCGAGTTGAGCGACGTCGAGTTCGACGAGCTGGTGCGTGAACTGCGTGCGCTCGAGGAGGCCGAGCCGGCCCTCGCGGTCGAGGACTCGCCGACGGGGGCCGTCGGCGGTCCGGTCTCGGTCGCGTTCGCCCCCGTCCGGCACCGCGTGCCGATGACGAGCCTCGACAACGCGATGGACGCCGCGGAGCTGCAGGCGTGGGGGGAGCGGGTCGCGAAGGGCCTCGGTGGCGCACCGGCTCGGTACGTGTGCGAGCTGAAGATCGACGGCGTGGCGCTGTCCGTGCGGTACGAGCGCGGACGGTTCGTGCAGGCCGCCACCCGGGGCGACGGGCGGGTCGGCGAGGACGTCACGGCCAACGTCGCCACCATCGCGGATCTCCCGGTACGGCTCGGGGCGGAGGCGCCCGACGTGCTCGAGGTGCGCGGCGAGGTCTACCTGCCGCTCGCGGCGTTCGAGGCCCTGAAGACGGCCAAGCAGGTGGAGAACGCGCAGCGGATCGCCGCCGGTCGCAAGCCCGAGCCGGTGCCGGCGAACCCGCGCAACGCCGGCGCCGGATCGTTGCGACAGAAGGATCCGGCGGTCACCGCCGGCCGCGGCCTCGCCCTGTGGTGCTACCAGCTCGGCGAGGTGCAGGGCGGCCCGGTGTTCGAGACCCACCTCGAAACGCTGCGCTGGCTGTCGAGGCTCGGATTCCCGGTCAACCCCGAGATCCGCTTGTTCGACGACCTCGACGACGTGTATGCGTTCGCCGCTCGGTGGGAGCGACACCGTCACGACCTGTCCTACGAGATCGACGGCGTCGTGGTGAAGCTCGACTCGCTCGCACAGCGCGAGGCCCTCGGGTTCACCTCCCGGGCGCCGCGCTGGGCCATCGCGTACAAGCTGCCGCCCGAGGAGCGCACGACGCTGCTGCGCGACATCCACGTGTCGATCGGCCGCACCGGTCGTGCGACGCCGTTCGCCATGCTGGCGCCGGTCGTCGTCGGGGGCTCCACGGTGTCGATGGCCACACTGCACAACGAGGACCAGGTTCGGCTGAAAGACGTCCGTCCCGGCGACACGGTGGTGGTCCGCAAGGCCGGTGACGTGATCCCCGAAGTCGTCGGCCCGGTGCTCGCGCTTCGGCCCGAGGGCTCCGTCCCGTGGCCGTTCCCGACCGAGTGCCCGTGCGAACTGCACCGACCGCTCGTGCGGGTCGTCGGTGAAGCCGACACCCGATGCGTGGAGCCGGACTGCCCGTTCCAGCGCGACGCTCGGATCATCCACTTCGTGTCCCGGGGCGCCATGGACATCGAGGGTCTGGGCGAGCGGACGGTGGCGTTGCTCACCGAGGCCGGCCTCGTCGGCGATCCGGCCGACCTCTACTCGCTCGGGGCCGAGCAGCTCCGGGCCTTCGAGGGGTTCGGCGACACGAGCGTCGCCAACCTGCTCGGAGCGATCGACGCGTCACGCGACCGGCCGTTGCCCCGCTTGCTCGTGGCGCTCGGCATCAAGCACCTCGGTCCGGTGGCAGCCGAGGCGCTCGCCGCCGCCTTCGGGTCGCTCGACGCCGTGCTGGGGGCGACCGAAGCCGATCTGGCGACCGTCGACGGTGTCGGTCCGACGATCGCCGCGTCGATCGTCGGATGGTCGGCCTCGCCGCGGAACCGGGCCCTGGTCGACAAGCTCCGGGCGGCCGGGGTCGAGTTCGGCAAGGTCGAGCGATCCGTGCTCCCGCAGGTGTTGGCCGGCAAGGCGGTCGTGGTCACCGGCACCGTTCCCGGGTGGAGCCGGGAGGACCTCGAAACGGCGATCAAGGCCCGGGGCGGCAAGAGCCCGGGCAGCGTGTCGAAGAAGACGTTCGCGCTGGTGCTCGGCGACGACCCGGGTGAGTCCAAGCGGGTGCGTGCCGCCGAGCTGGGCATTCCGGTGGTCGGACCCGAGGGCGTCGCAGGGTTGCTCGAGACCGGCGAGCTCCCGAACCGCTGACGCCGGCACCCGCGTAGCTTCCCCGGGTGACCCGCCGGATCGGTGCCCTGCTCGTCCTGGCGCTGCTCCCGGCGTGTGCCGGGGGCGGCACCCCGTCCACGTCGCCGACCCGTCCCACGGCGCCGGCCGCCGTGGCAGCGCCCCCACCCACCACGGTGCCGACCCCCGATGGATCCGACGGCACCGCCGCCACGTCGTCGACGGCGGGGACGGCCCCGACGGGTCCGGGCGCGACGCCGGTCGACACCGCACCGCCGGCCACGACGCTGCCCCCGCCGACGGTGCCGGTCCCGCCCGGACCGCGCCCGACCGCGCCCGGGACCGGGATCCCTGTGCCGAACGGGCCCGGATCGACGCTGGCCCCGGTGACGAGCCCACCGCCTCCCGGTGTGCCCGCGGCGGGGGCGAGCGCGTGCATTCCGGGTTCGTGGCGGGTTCCGGCCGACGATCTGTTCGACTCGGTCAACCGCCGCACCGGTTCGGCGGCGCGCGCCCTCGGTGCCGTCGAGCTGGAACTCCGAGCGGACGGTAACGCGAGATTCCGCCTCGACGCCGTGGCGATCGACTACCGAACCGGACGGACGGCTCAGCTCAACGGCCACGTGGCCGGTCAGTTCATGCTAACGGGCGACCGGCTCGCCGGATCCGGACTCGACGTTCAGGTCGCGGCGACGGTGCGCGAGGGAGACCAGACGGTGGACGCCGGACCGGTGCTGGCAGAAGTGCTGCAGACCTCACCGCTCAGCGGTAGCACGCTGGCCTGCGAGTCCGGTCGGATGACCGTCACCTACGTCTCCCCGCCGCTCGAGGGTGTGCAGGTCACGTTCGCCCGGGCCTGAGGGTCGGCGTCAGGAGACCTTGAACTCCCACGAGTAGCTGCGGCCCTGCTCGGGGGTCTCGATCGCGGCGCGCCAGTACACCACGGTGATCCGGTGGGGGCCGGGTGCGAACTTCTCCACGGTCGCTCCGAGCGTCGGGGTGAACAACAGCGTCCCCG
The DNA here is from genome assembly GCA_044370695.1 of Acidimicrobiales bacterium. Taxonomy (GTDB): domain Bacteria; phylum Actinomycetota; class Acidimicrobiia; order Acidimicrobiales; family Ilumatobacteraceae; genus JBEIFW01. Next base: position 18,334 of record JBILVB010000026.1, read on the forward strand.
AGTTGCGGTCGAATCGAGCGTCGTAGGTCTGGTTGACCGTGCTGCCCGCCTGCGCCGCTTCGTCGGCGGTGATGTCGTAGGTGGGGATCTGTTGGCCGTCGATGACGAGGTAGCCCCGATAGCCGAACGCGAGGTCGACGCCGACGGTCGACTGTCGCAGCACGAGATCGCCGGGGGCGGGGTAGAGCCGCTCGAGCACGGGGTCTCGGGGTTCGGCATCGCCGTCGCCTCGTGACGCGAGGGAGAACCCGACGGCGACACCCAGGATGCCGAAGGCGATGAGCACGCTGAGCAGCACCTGGACCCGGTCCCGGGGCGGGCGCACCCGGCGGGCCCGGTGCTCGGCCGTTGCAGCGGCGACGCGCTCGTCGACTGCGGTGCTGTCGAGAGGATCCACGCCCTCATTCTGCCGGGATCCCCGGCGACTGCCCCGCTCGGGACGCTCGTCACCGGTAGCGTCGGGTCGACATGTCGGCGACCGCTCCGGATCCCACGACCCGCGTGCTCAAGGGCCGCTACCGGTTGTCGTCACCCATCGGCTCGGGCGCTTCGGCCACGGTGTTCGAAGCCGAGGACCTCGTGTTGCAGCGATCGGTGGCGGTCAAGGTGCTCCATGGCGCCCTGGCCGCGGACGCGACGTTCCTGCGACGGTTCCGGGTCGAGGCCCAAGTCGCCGCCGGGCTCAGCCATCCCCACGTCGTGACCGTGCACGACTGGGGCGAGGACGACGGTGTTCCGTTCCTCGTCATGGAGCACCTCGGGGGCGGCAGCCTGCGGGCGATCCTCGAACGAGGCCGGCTCCTCAGCCCGTCGCAGGCGCTGATGGTGGGCCTCGAGGCCTGCAAGGCGCTCGATTTCGCCCATCGGGCCGGCGTGGTCCACCGGGACATCAAGCCGGCGAACCTGCTGTTCGGCGAGGACGCCCGCTTGCGCGTCGCCGATTTCGGTCTGGCCCGGGCCATCGCCGAGGCGGCCTGGACCGAGCCGGCCGGGGTGTTGCTCGGCACGGCTCGTTACGCCTCGCCGGAGCAAGCCAAGGGCGAACCCGTCGACGGTCGCTCCGACGTGTATTCGCTCGCGTTGACCCTCGTGGAAGCCGTGACGGGTCAGGTGCCGTTCTCGGCCGACACGGCCGTTGCGACGCTGATGAATCGCATCGACCGGCTCCTGCCGGTCACCGCAGAACTCGGTCCGCTGGCGCCGGTGCTCGAGCGCGCGGGGCGGCCGGATCCGGCCGAGCGGTCGAGCGCCTCGGAGCTCGGTCGAGGTCTCGTCGCGGCGGCGTCCAAGCTCGCACGCCCTGCGCCGCTGCCGCTCGTGCTCACCGGTCCGTGGTTGCGCACCGCCGAGCATCGGTTCGCGACGGGTCCGGTGCCCGTGGTCGATCCTCGGGCCGGGAGCCCGGCGCCGACCCAGCTGGGCACGCCCCCCGACCCGACCGCCGCACTCCCCGCCGTCGGGGCGAGGGCTATGCCCTCATCGCCGCCCGGCCCGCCCGCCGCTGCCCCCGAACCACCGGCGGCGGTCGACGTGCCGGACGAGGTGCTGCTGGCGCCCCAGCCCGTGCTGTTCGACGACGAGCTCTTCGGCGGGCGGCGCCGCAGAGGTCGGGCGCTGGGGTTGACCGCAGTGGCGGTGGTGGTCGCCGCGGTGCTCGGTGTCGGTGGGGTGCTGCTGTGGCCCCGGGATCCTGCCTCGCACCCGGTGCCGAACCTCGTCGGGGTGGAGGAACCCCGCGCGGTCAACCAGGTCGCGCCGTTCAAGTGGCGCATCGAGGTGATCGAGCAGAAGAACGACGACGTCGCGACCGGCACCGTGTTCCGCACCGAGCCTGCCCTGGGCGCGCTGGCGGAGGGGCGCACGCTCGTGTTGTACGTCTCGAGCGGACCGACGTTGTCGCCCTTGCCGGAGGTGAAGCTGAAGCCGAAGGCCGAAGCGCAGAGCCTGCTCGATGCCGCACGTCTGAAGCTCAACGTCGTGGGCGAGTCCTTCGACGAGGCGGTCCCGGCGGGCGCAGTGGTGTCCTGGACGGTCAACAGCCAGTCCCTCGTGGCCGGGACCGCCGTGGTGAAGGGCACCGTCGTCGACGTCGTGGTCTCCAAGGGGCCCCAGCCCCGCAAGGTGCCGGCGCTGCTCGGGAAGTCGTTCGAGGAGGCGGGGGCGGCCCTGGGCGCGCTCGGACTGAAGCTCGGACGGCTCGACGACGTGTTCAGCGACCGGTACGGGGCCGGAGCGATCGCGATCGTGGAGCCGTCCGCAGGCGCCGAGGTGCCGCGTGACAGCACCGTGAACGTCGCAGTGTCCAAGGGACAGGACCTCGTCGTGGTGCCCAACGTGTACGGCGCCACGCTGGAGTTGGCAGCGAAGCAGGTCACCGACGCCGGTCTGGTGTTCGCCGCAGAGGGTCCGACGGACAAGCGGGTGCTCGACATCGTGCCGGCGCCCGGCACGTCGCTCAAGCGTGGGTCCCAAGTGAAGGTCCGCTTCGCCTGAGCCCCGGCGGGGGCTCGTGGTGTCGGGGGCTACGCTCGGTGGTGATCATTCCGATCACCAACGACCCAAGGGAGACTCCGGATGATTCGACGCACGACCGCAATCGTCGGCGTGGGGGTGGCACTGGCGTTCGTCGCCGCCGCATGCGGTGACGACGACAGCGCCGGCAGCACCACCACCAAGGCGGGCGCCACCACGACGGCGGGCAGCGCCACCACCGCTGCCGGTGGGGGCACGAAGATCGGCCTCGTCACCGACGTGGGCAAAGTGGACGACAAGTCCTTCAACCAGTCGGCGTGGGAGGGAGCGCAGGCTGCAGCCAAGGAGATCGGCGGTTCGGCCGAGTACATCGAGACCAAGGACTCGAAGGACTACGAGACCAACATCAAGCAGCTGATCGACAAGGGCAACAAGATCATCGTCACGGTGGGCTTCGCCCTCGGCGAGGCCACGGCGAAGGCCGCCAAGGCCAACCCGAGCATCCAGTTCATCGGCGTCGACATCTTCCAGGCCGAGGTCGTCCCGAACCTGACCGGTCTGGTGTTCAACGAGGACAAGGCCGGGTTCATGGCCGGGGCACTCGCCGGTCTGCTGACCAAGAGCAACACCGTGGGCGCCGTGCTCGGCACCGACAAGGTCCCGCCGGTCGTCGCATTCAAGGTGGGCTGGGAGAACGGCGCCAAGTACACCAACCCGAACGTGAAGCTGATCTCGACGTTCCACCCCGGTGGTCTCGACAAGGCCTTCACCGATCCGGCCTGGGGTGCGTCGACGGCCAAGCAGGCGCTCGACAACGGCGCCGACATCATCTTCGGCGCTGGCGGCAACACCGGCAACGGTGCGCTCACCGAGGTGGCGAAGAAGGCCGGTGCGTTCTGCGTCGGCGTCGACACCGATCAGTGGTTCACCGTCCCGGCGGCCCAGCCGTGCCTGGTCACCTCGGCCCAGAAGCTGATCAACCCGGGCATCGTGTCGATCGCCAAGTCGATCAAGGCCGGCACCAACAAGGGCGGGAACTTCTTCGGCGACGTCGGCCTTGCGCCGTTCCACGATTTCGACGCCAAGATCCCTGCGGACGTGAAGACCAAGGTGAAGGACATCTCCGCCAAGGTCCTCAAGGGCGAGATCCCCACGGGCTACAAGCCCTGATGCCCGTCCCGGGGCGGTCCGGGGTGGCGGCGCCGTTCGTGTCGAACGACGTCGTCGTCCCCGGCCGCCCCCGGTTCGTCGCCCATGCGATCTGATTCCGCCCGCCTCGCACGACTCGTGCGGCCCACGGCGCTGCTGCCGCTCGCAGCGGTGGTGCTCGCTCTCGTCGTGGGTGCCATCGTCATCGCGCTCGACGGCGCCAATCCCCTGCGGGCCTACGGCGCGCTCGTTCTCGGCGCGTTCGGGGGGTGGGAAGAGTTCGGGCGGACGCTGGAGAAAGCGACGCCGCTGATCCTGTCCGGTCTCGCCGTCACCGTCGGGTTGAAGGCCGGTCTGTTCAACATCGGCGCCCAAGGGCAGTTACTGCTCGGCGCCATCTTCTCGGCCTATCTGGGCTGGAAGGTCACCGGGTTGCCGGCGGTGGTGCACATTCCGCTCTGCCTGCTGGTGGGTGCGGCGTTCGGTGCGGTGCCCGCCGTGGTCGCCGGGGTGCTCAAGGCGTGGCGAGGCGCCCACGAGGTGATCGTCACGATCATGCTGAACGCGATCCTCGTGAACCTCACCGACTGGCTGGCCGGTGGGCCGTGGCAGGAGAAAGGCCAGGCGATCTCCCGAACGCCGGCGATCGCCGACAGTGCGGCGATCCCCCGGGTCGCCGAACTGCCGCTGGGCTTCTTCGTCGCGTTCGGCCTTGCGTTCGTCGTGTGGTTCGTGATCGAGCGGACGACGTTCGGGTTCCGGCTCCGAACGGTCGGCTCGAACCGTAACGCCGCCCACTACGCCGGGATCCCCGTGCGGTGGGTCACGGTGGCCGCCATGGCGATGTCGGGAGCGCTCGCCGGTCTCGGAGGCGCCATCGAGACCCAGGGCGTGATCGGGCGGTACGAGCCGGGGTTCAACGCCTCACTCGGCTTCGACGGGATCACGATCGCCCTGCTGGCCAAGGCGCACCCGCGTTCGGCGATCCCTGCGGCGTTCCTGGTCGCCATCCTGAGGGCCGGCTCGTCGAAGATGCAGGCCGACACCCGGGTCGAGCCCGAGATCATCGACGTCCTGCTCGCCGTGATCCTGCTGCTCGTCGCCGCCCCGATCGTGTTGCGCACCCTGTTGCGGTTGCGCAGCGACCGCCAGCAGGACGAACTACGACTCACTGCCGGGTGGGGGTCGTGATGGCAGAGCGGATGTCGGGAGGCAGAATGTCGCGTGCGGCGGTCGTGAAGCTTGCCGGGGTTGCGCTGGTCGCCCTGGCGACGGTCTACGCGTACAACGGGATCGACGACGTGAAGACCTCCTCGGTGCTGTCGGCGTCGGTGCGCTTCGCCACGCCGCTGGTGCTCGGGGCCCTGTGCGGCCTGCTCGGCGAGCGGACCGGGGTGATCAACATCGGCATCGAGGGTCAGATGCTCACGGGCGCCTTCGTCGGGTTCTTCACCGCCGTCGCAACGGGTTCGATCCTGTTCGGTGTGGTGGCCGCAGCGGCCTCGGGCATCCTGCTCGGCGCGTTCCTCGCCGTGTGTGCCGTGTCGTGGAGAACCGATCAGATCATCGCCGGTACGGTGATCACGATCCTGGCCACAGGGCTCACGTCCTACCTGTACACGCCGGGGAAGGTCCTGCCGTCGTCCGTCTCGCCGTGGAAGATCCCGCTGCTCGGCGACCTACCGCTCGTCGGACCCGTGCTGTTCGACCTCCCACCGTTGCAGTACGCGGCAGCGCTGGCCGCCGTCGCGCTCCATGTCCTGCTGTTCCGTACCCGGTGGGGCCTTCGGAGTCGGGCCGTCGGCGAGCATCCATCCTCTGCCGACACCGTCGGGGTCAGCGTGTGGAAGCTCCGGTACCTCAACGTCGCGCTCGCCGGAGGCCTGGCGGGATTGGCCGGAGCGCATCTCTCGATCGAGTCGGCCTCGACGTTCGAGCGGGGGATGTCGAACGGTCTGGGCTTCACGGCGCTCGCAATCATGATCTTCGGTTGGTGGAAGCCGTTCGGGGCGCTCGCCGGCGCGTTGTTCTTCGGGTTCTTGCTCGGACTCACCAACCAGTTGCAGTTCGACAAGGTGATCGACATCCCGCCGCAGTTCGTCAGCATGCTGGCGCCTGCGCTCACGATCGCCGTGCTGGCGATCCTCGGTACCCGGGTCCGTCCGCCGGCGGCCGCCGGCACGCCCTACACCAAGGAGTGACGGCGATGACCGTGGCCGCCGACGCCGAGATCGTGCTCGAGGCGCTGCACCTGACCAAACGCTTCCCCGGGGTCGTGGCCAACGACGACGTCACCGTCCGCCTTCGCAGGGGGGAGATCCTCGGACTGTTGGGGGAGAACGGTGCCGGGAAGTCGACCCTGGTCAAGATGCTCTTCGGTCTGTACCGGCCCGACGAGGGCGAGGTCCGGATCCGGGGTGAGGTCGTCGAGGTGCGCAACCCCGGCGACGCCATCCGGCGCGGTCTGGGGATGGTGCACCAACACTTCCAGCTCGTCCCGGTGATGACGGTGGCCGAGAACGTGGTGCTCGGTGCCGAGCCCCGGCGCGGTCCGCTGCTCGATCTCCGTGCCGCCAGCCGGCGCGTGCGGGAGCTGTCCGAGCGGTTCGGCCTCGCCGTCGATCCCGATGCCGTCGTCGAGGACCTGCCGGTGGGCACCCAGCAGCGCGTCGAGATCATCAAGGCGCTGTACCGGGACGCCGAGATCCTGATCCTCGACGAGCCGACCGCCGTGCTCACCCCGCAGGAGACCGACGAACTGCTCCAGATCATGCGCGACCTCGCAGCGCGAGGGGTGTCGGTGGTGTTCATCACCCACAAGTTGCGCGAGATGATGGCCGTCGCGGACCGGGTCGTGGTGCTGCGCGGCGGCAAGGTGGCCGGGGAGACCACGCCGGCCGAGACCGACGAGGCCGGCCTGGCCAACCTGATGGTCGGTCGCACCGTCGTGCTGCACGTCGACAAAGCGCCGGCGGCGCCCGGGGCGGTCGTCCTCGACGTCGAGGGGCTCGTCGTGCGGGACGACCGCGGCCAGGATGCGGTTCGGGGTGTCTCCCTCCAGCTCCGTTCGGGCGAGATCCTCGGTGTCGCCGGGGTCGAAGGCAACGGCCAGCGCGAGCTCGTCGAGGCGCTCTGCGGGATGCGGGCGAAGGCGGCCGGCACGGTGCGCATCGCCGGAGCGGATGCGACGCACGGCTCCCCCCACGAGATCCATGCGCTCGGCGTGTCGCACGTTCCGGAGGACCGGGAGAAGGACGGGTTCGTCGCGGCCTACTCGGTGGCCGACAACCTCGTGCTGAACCGTTTCGACGAGCTCCCCTTCGCGCGGCGGGGAATCCGACGCCTGGACGCCGTCGAGTCCGAGGCGGCGGCGCTCGTGGAGCGGTTCGACATCCGCACCCCGTCGGTCTCGACCCCGATGTCCAGCTTGTCGGGTGGCAACAAGCAGAAAGCGATCGTGGCGCGCGAGCTCGCCCAGGCGCCGGTGCTGCTCGTGGCGGCGCAGCCGACCCGCGGTGTCGACGTCGGATCGATCGAGTTCATCCACAACCAGATCGTCGCCGCGCGGGACGCCGGCGCAGCAGTGCTGCTGGTGTCGGCCGAACTCGACGAGGTGATGGGCCTCGCCGACCGGATCGCCGTCCTCTACGCCGGCCGGGTGGTGGAGGTGGTCGACGCGGCCGCAGCGTCGCGCGAGCGGCTCGGGCTGTTGATGGCCGGCGCCGTGACCGGGGCGGCGACCGGGGCGACGAGGTGAGCGACTCGGTCGACTGGGTTCGGTTGCGGGAAGCCGCACAGGCGGTGGCCGCCCACGCGTACACCCCGTACAGCGGGTTCTGCGTCGGGGCGGCGGGTCTGGCCGACGATGGGCGCATGGTGACCGGGTGCAACGTGGAGAACGCGAGCTACGGCCTCACCACCTGCGCCGAGAACGGCATGGTGTCGGCGCTCGTCTCGTCTGGCGGGGGTCGCCTGGTCGCGGTGGCCGTGCGGGTGGCCGACGGGCGTCCGGTAATGCCCTGCGGTCGGTGCCGGCAGGTGCTGTGGGAACACGGCGGGGCGGACTGCCTGGTCGATGGCGACGGCACCGTGCGGCCACTTGGCGAGTTGCTGCCGGGAGCGTTCGATCGAAGCCGGCTGGACGGCTGATCGGCGGCGCCGATGGGCGACCGCAGCGAACCGTCCGATCGTGGCCAGGACGACGGCGACCGTGACGGCCGTGGCGACCCCCCGTACCGGGACGTGCCGCACGTCGGTACCGGCCTGGAACAGGTGGATCGTGGCCGAGACCCAAGCCAGTGCGGAGGCCTGATGGACCATGCGCCAGGCGCGTCTCGAGAGGCGCCGACGGGCGAGGGAGGTGACCTCGACGGCGATGAGCGCCCATAGGGCGACGACACCGAACGCAACGGCTGCCGGCCGCCAGGGAGATGCTCCCGGTACGACGAAGGCCAGGAGGGGGAACTCGACGAACTCGTCGAGCGCGAGCGCCACCAGGTGCGCGGCGACGAGCAGGCAACCGGCCCCGCCGAGGAACCGGTGCAGGTCGGTCTTCCAGGCGCTGCCGAGCCGAGCCGGCAGCCGCCCGGTGATCGACAGCCCGACGAGCATCGATGCACTCAGCGCTGCCCAGGCGACCAGTCCGGTGCCTCGGGCGACGTACCACGGCCAGGGCCCGCTCATGCGGCCTCCGCCGGGAGGTGTGCCGCCAGGCCCGGGCTGTCGTGTCGCCTGCCTGTTGCGTCGTAGCCGAACCCTACGGCCTGCAGCAACGCAAGGTCCTCGAGCGCAGCGATGGGTCCGACCTCGGCGCTCGCAACGAGCACGTGGGTGGCGCAGACCTCGGCCCATGCGCCAGTGCCTGCATGCACCGTTACCTGGACCAACGAGGGCCGTACCGGCGCACCTGTTCGGGGATCGACGATGTGATGGACCGGTCCCGTGGTGGTCTGCCAGCGGCGCCGCCCGATCGCCGAGGTGGCGACACCCCCGCCGAGCACGGCGATCGTCGTGGAGGGCGCGCCGCCCACCGGGTGGTCGTCGACGAGCACCGGTACGTAGGTGGGGTTCGCGGTGCGGTAGGCGAGGTCGCCGCCGACGCACACCCACGCCGATGTGACGCCGCAGTGGGCGAGCGCAGCAGCGGCCGCTCGATCAGCCGCGGCCCCCTTGCCGATCCCACCGAGATCGAGGTGGATGCCGTGGTCGATCGCAAGGGTTCCCGCGATCGGATCGACGCGGACACCCGGGTACCCGTCGTTGGCCGGGGCGGGGCGGACAACGGCGCGGATCGGACCCCGACTGCGGACGGTCGCAAGGTCGTCGTCGTAGCCGAGGTCGATGAGGCAGCGTCCGACGAGTGGATCGAAGCGGCCGCCGGTCGCCACACGGGCGGCGAGCGCCAGCGAAACCACCTCGAGCAGTGGGCGTGGGACCTGGACCGGCCGGCCCCCGGCGTGGGCGCGCAGGAGGTTCGAGTCGGGGGCGAACCGGGTCCAGGAGGCATCGAGGGCGCAGACGATACGTCGGATGGTCGACAGGGCCCGCCGAGCAGCGGTGGGGTTTGCGGCCGTCACGACCGCTTCGGTGCTCGAGCCCATGGCCGGGAATCGGAGATGGCGGGTGATGGTCATGACGGTGCGGTGGTCGGTCGAGGGGTGGTGGTTCGAGGCGGAGCAGTCGTGGCTTGTGGTGCGGTGGTCGGCGGCGGTGGAGGCGGTGGTGCGGTGGTCGGCGGCGGTGGTGCGGTGGTCGGCGGCGGTGGTGCGGTGGTCGGCGGCGGTGGTGCGGTGGTCGGCGGTGGAGGCGGTGGCGGTGGAGGCGGTGGCGGTGTGGTCGGCCGAGGCGGTGCGAGCGTCGAGCTCGAGACCACCGGCGCGGTGGGGCGCGGCGGCGGGGTCGGTGCCGCAGTGGGGGTTGGGGTCGTCGTCGTGGTCACCGCGTCGGGCCCCGGAGTCGGCGGCACGGAGGTCGGCGGCACAGGCGCCGGAGGCGCCACGGACGCCACGGTCGTCGCATCGACTCGCGGCCCGGTCGGCTGGCTGGTCGGTTCGTTCGTCGGGCCACCTGGTGCTGTGGCGACGGGCGTCGTCCCGGCCGGCGTGCCCGTCACCGACGCAGGCGGGGACGCCGAGGCTGCCGGGTCGAAGTGGGCGATCGTCGCGGTGGCGGCAACGGTGCTCGCAAGGGCGACCGCACCGCTGACGCGGCGCGCTCGTCGGGCGGGCCGCAGGCGAGGCGTGTGTGCACGCTGCGTGCTCGGCGGGGATTCCATCGCGCTCCTCGTGGTGGTTAGCCGCAAGCAGTAGTTCGAACGGCCTCCCCTGATCTCACTCTTAGTGATGCCAATTACTCGTAGCGTTCGATCAGGTAATCCTCAACCTGGTGCACACGGCGGCCGGATTCCCGGATAGTCCTCGCCATGGCCGTCAGCACGAGTGACGCTGCACACCTGCTTCGGAGAGCGGGGTTCACCGCCTCGCAGGCCCAGGTCGTGGCAGCGTCCGCCCTTTCGCTCCCGGACCTCGTCGAGCAGGTCCTCACCACCCCACTCGCCCCGGTGTTGCCCGACGACCCGGCCTGGGTGACCACGCCCCCGACGTCCGACCACGCCTGGGTGCCCGAAGCCCAGCGCTGGTGGCTGAATCGGATGGTTGCGTCTACGACGCCGCTCGCCGAGCGGATGACCTGGTTCTGGCACGGGCACTTCGCCACCGAGGTCTTCAAGGTCTACAACCGGGTCTGGCACCTGCGGATGCTGAGGCTCTTCTACGACCAGGGCTTCGGGAGCTTCCGCGACTTGTGCAAAGCCGTGAGCGTCGAACCCCTGATGCTGGTGTACCTCGACAACAACCTCAACGTGAAGGGCAAGCCGAACGAGAACTTCGCCCGCGAGTTGTTCGAGTTGTTCATGCTCGGCGTCGATCAGTACAGCCAGACCGACGTGGCCGAGTCGGCCCGGGCATGGACCGGGCACACCGTCGTCGGAACTTCGTACCAGTTCGTTGCCGCTAGGCACGACACTGCGCCCAAGACGATCTTCGGCACGACGGCGACGTTCAACGGGCCGGCGGTCATCGACCTCGTGTGCGACCACCCGACCAAGCGGATGACGATGGCCCGTCACCTGGCCGGCAAGCTCTGGCGGTACTTCGCAGGTACGGTCCCGCCGCCGACGGTCCTCACGGCCCTCGCCCAGGCGTTCCTCGACGGTGGGCTCGAGGTGCGGGAGCTGTTGCGGGCATTGTTCAACCGACCCGAGTTCTACCTGCCGGACGTCAAGGCGGGGCTCCTGCGCAGCCCGGTCGACTTCGTCGTGGCCTCGTTCCGTCACACGGGCCTGGACATGGCCGGGCTCTCGCCCCTTCCTCGGCTCGGACCGATGGGTCAGGTCCCGTTCTCCCCGCCCGATGTGTCCGGCTGGGGTGCCAACGAGTACTGGCTGGCCACGAACTTCGTGGCGGATCGGATGGCCTGGGCCGGTCAGGTTGCCCGCCGGATGCGGACCGTGAACTCGTTCCCCTTCTCGCCGAACGGCAAGACGGTAGCCGCCGCAGTGGCCGAAGCTCTCCAAGCACTCGGTGTGCTCGAACCCTCCGACCGGACCGTCGCCGAGCTGTCGGTCTGGCTGGCGGATGCACGTCAACACGGGTGGGACCAGGCCCGCGGCCTGGCCTACCTCATCCTGGTCAGCCCCGAGTTCCAGCAAGCCTGAAAGAGCGCGAGATGTCCTCAGATCCCGAGTTCCCTGAGATCCTCCGGGCGCTGTCGGTGCCCGAACCGCCGACCCGTGCGACTCTGTCCCGCCGCCGGTTCCTGGCCGGTACCGCCCTGGGTGCCGCCGGACTGCTGGCTGCCCCGGCCCTCCTGCGCTCGAGCGAGGAGCGCGAGGCGTGGGCGGCGCCGCCCATCGGACCGACCGATGGGATCCTGGTGCTGGTGATGCTCGCCGGCGGCAATGACGTGCTCAACACCGTCGTCAAGGTCGGCGACCCCACGTACGTCGCCGCCCGCCCGACGATCGCGTTGAAGGCCGAGGAGGTCCACCCGCTCTCCGGCGGTCTCGGCCTCCACCCGAGCCTGTCCTTCCTGGCCGGGGAATTCGCGGCCGAGCGGCTCGCCATCGTGCCGGCGGCCGGCTACACGCCGCCCAATCTGAGCCATTTCAGCTCGACCAAGCTGTGGTTCACGGGCACGGGATCGGAGACGGGCGCGACCGGCTGGCTCGGTCGATGGCTCGACGGCCTGCCCGGCAACGGCGACGTGTTCCGGGCGGTGACGATGGGTTCCACGATCCCGCTCTCGCTGGTCGGCGCTCAGCGCCGAGCGACCGGGCTCGGGCTGAGTGCCCTCGACCGCGGTCTCGGCGCCGACGCGCAGGCGCTCGCCTCCTACGTCACGGTCGGACGCTTCGCCGAGGGTCGGACCGCCGGTCTCACCTCCGCCGTGACCAAAGCCTTCAAGTCGGTGAACGACGTGACCACGGCGAGCGCTCCCCTGTACGCCGCGCCCACCGCCGGCAGCTCGATCAGCCGGCAGCTCACCATCGCAGCGCGTCTGCTCAACGCCGACCTCGGTGTGCGCGTGGTCAACACGGTGTACGGGGGATTCGACACGCACGTCAACCAGTTCGCTGATCACGGTGCTCGGCTGAAGGAACTCGACGATGCCCTGGCCGGGTTCTTCCAGCTGTTGCATCCGCGGTTCCTCGACCGGGTCACGGTGGCGGTGTTCTCGGAGTTCGGTCGGACCGTGGGGGAGAACGGATCGTTCGGCACCGACCATGGTGCTGCGGGGGCCATGTTCGTGCTCGGCCACAACGTGGACGGTGGCGTGTACGGCGCGCACCCGCTCGACACCGGCCGCGACGCGCACGGCCGCATGAAAATGGACGTCGACTTCCGCTCGGTGTGGTCGAACGTCCTCGAGCGTTGGTTGGCCGCCGACGCACAAGCGGTCCTCGGGCATCGGTATCCGGCGCTGGAGTTGTTCAGGCGCGGACCGGGCACCCCGGAACCGGTGCGCATGCGCCCGGCATACGAATCGTCCACGCCGATCCGGGTGCACGACTCACGCGACGGTGCCGGTCCGTTGGCACCCGGCGAGTCCCGGGTGCTGACCCTGGCCGGGGCCCGTGGGGTCCCGGCCGGCGTGACCGCCGTGTCGCTGAACGTCACCGTCGCCAGCGCGACCGCTCCCGGGCATCTCACGGTGTATCCCGGCGGGCGCGAGCGGCCGGCGACGTCCAACCTGAACTTCCGGCCCGGGGCCGTCGTGCCGAACGCCGTGATCCTGCCGGTCGGCCCGGCCGGGGATGTCGTGCTCGGCAACTCGGACGGTGCGACCAACGTCGTGGTCGACGTCCTCGGGTGGTTCGTACCGGAACCGGTTCGTCCCGAGGCGGTGGGGTTCGCGCCCGTGACCCCCGTCCGGGTCTGCGATTCGCGCGACGGCGTCGGACTGCGCCGGGCGCTCGGGCCGCGCGAGTCGGCCGCGCTGCGGGTCGCCGGGACCGCCGGCGTGCCCGCAGGGGCCGACTCGGTCGTACTGAACGTGACCGTCACGGACACGACCGCTCCGGGGTTCCTCACCGTGTGGGATGCCGGCTCCCCGCGCCCGCTGGCATCGAGCCTCAACTGGCAGCGGGGCGACACGGTCCCAAACCTGGTGATCGCTCCCGTGGGTACCGACGGGGAGATCCTGATCTACAACTCCGCCGGAAACACCCAGGTCGTGGTCGACGTGTTCGGCTATTTCGCCGAAGGTCGTACGGCGACGTTCACCGTCGCCGGACCCCGGCGGATCGCCGACACCCGGGTCGGCCTGGGCATGCGGGGCGGTCGGGTCCGGGCCGGCGATGTCGTGGACCTGCCGATCGCCGGGGTGGGCGGCGTCCCGGCGGGGGCGGCCAACGCCGTGGTGATGAACGTGACCGCCGTCGACCCGACTGCGGCGTCGTTCGTGACGGCTTGGCCGGCGGGGTCGCGTCGACCGTGGGTCTCCAATCTCAACCTCGTTCCGGGTCGTACGTCGGCCAATCTGGTCGTCGTCGCGCTGTCGGATTCGGGATCGGTGTCGTTGCTCAACAGCGCCGGGTCCACGGACCTCGTGATCGATCTCCTGGGCTGGTTCGGCCAGGCACCCGGGTGAGCGCCCGGTTCGACGGCAGCGTGCGTTGCGGGTAGGAAGACGCTCGATGAGTGGACCGGATCCTGCCGTTGCGGCCTGGTTGGCCGATCTTTCGCAGCGCTTGGGGGTCGGCGCTCCGACGCCCGAGGAGATCGATGCGGTGCTCGCACTGGCGGCGGTGGCGGCGCGGGGTTCGGCGAGGCAGGCGGCACCGGTCGCGTGTTGGCTGGCGGCCCGGGCCGGCGTCGGGCTCGAGGACGCGCTCGAGCTCGCGCGCACGATCCCGTCCCGTTCTGTCGGCTGACGGCCGAGCCTCAGGCGGCCAGCCCGCCCAGGCGGATCTCCGAGATCGGCGTGTAGTCGAGTTCCGGATCTTCCGTGGTCGCCACTACCTCGACCGTCACGCTCTTGGTGACGACGTCGACGGCGATCGACTGCATCGCTGGCCGGTCCTCGAAGCTCTGACGGATCGCTGCGCCGCCGTCGAAGATCCAGCGGACCTGGCTGATGCGCCGCATCTGCACGAATCGATCGACCTTGGTGCAGGGATCGACCCGGGCGTACCCGGGGAGCAGTCCGACCTGGAGCAGGCGCGTCGGTCGTTCGAGTGTGACCTGCACCCGCTGGCCGATCCCGTCGCCGGGGACGCGCCACGCCGTCGTCGGGTCGCCGTCGACGACGAGCGCCGGCTCGTAGCTCACGGGGCGGTTGCACCCCGTCACGGCCGGCGGCGCCGTTGCGCTCGCGATCGCTGCGACGGCCTTCACCGGCTGCGGCTCGGGGGCTGGCGCCGATGTGCTCGTAGCCGGTGAACCACCGCCGTCGACGCCGGTCTCGCTCGGCGGTCGCAGGGGCGGGACCGGCGCGGGATCGAGCCGATCGCGCTTGGGATCGTCCGGGATCGCCCGCCGGGCGTTCTCGACACGGCCCTGGTCTTCCGCTGCGGCCCAGAGCCGCTCAGCGGCGAGAACGGTCGCGCCGAGCAGGATCGCCGTCAGCGCGACTCGCACCAGCGTCCGGATCGGCAACGGACGCGTTCGAGCGCCACAGCGCTCGCAGCGCCGGTCGGCCGGCGTCAGCGGCCCACGGCAGTGGAGGCAGTACATCTCGGCGGCATCGTCGCGCAGGGCAGCCGGTCCGGGGCGTCGAGCCGGCTCAGGCGAGCGCTTCGGGGAGGGGGGCGGCGTGCACGATCGACAACTGCCGGGTCGCGCGGGTGAGTGCGACGTACAGCGCCCGGAGCCCTTGCGGCTCGTCGGTGACGATGCGCGCCGGCTCGACGACCACCACGCCGTCGAGTTCGAGACCCTTCACGAGCCCGACCGGTACCACGGTGACCGTCTGCTCGAGCCCGGAGCGCGTGGCCATCCCGTGCTCGATCCCCGCGGCGGTCAGCGCCTCCGATACGACCGGGAGCAGCCCGGCCGGGGTGAGCACGCCGACGTTGCCCTCGCCGAGGTCGTCGAGCAGCATCCGGACGGCCGCAGCGACCTCGCCGCCCAGGTCACCACCCGGCGCCACCCGGTGGAACGTGGGCGGCCGGTCGCCGTCGCGCACTGCCCGGGGTGCGGCGAGTCGTGGAGCTGCGACGCGCAGTACGCGGGCGGCGAGTGCCATGGCGGTCCCGGGGATCCGGTAGCCCACGGTGAGCTCGGCGACCCGTGGGGCACGGCGATCGGGGAGATGCGCAAGCACGTCGTCCCAGTCGGCAGGAGCGTGTGCGCCGGTGGCCTGGGCGATGTCGCCGACCACGGTCATCGAGCCGTTGAGCGACCGCCGGGCGGCCATGCGCAGCTCCATGGGGGTGAGGTCCTGCACCTCATCGATGACGATGTGGCCGTACGTTCGGATCTCGTCCTCCTCGGGAAGGCGGCCGCGCCGGTCCGGCCTGGGGCCGAGCAGCGACCGGGCCTCGTCGAGCAGCGCCGCATCGCCGGAGGTCCACACGACGTCGCCGAGGTGTTCGCAGCGAGGCCGGTACAGCGAGAGGTACTCGGTCTCGCTCAGCCAGCGGGCCGCAGCCAGCTTC
>JBILVB010000129.1:0-10798 GCA_044370695.1 Acidimicrobiales bacterium
CGCCTGCGGGTAGCAGCCGGGCCGTCAGCACCACCGCCCAGACCAGCGATGCGGTCGCGAGCACGGCCACCGTGGCCGGCATGGCCCGGGCGCCGGCCCGGTCGAGCAGAACGCCGATCAGCCAGGGGAGCGTGAGGCTGCCCAGCCCGGTGCCGGCGATGATCCACGCCGTGATCGAGCCGGTGAGACCGAGCCGGCGGTCGGCCACGGCGATCATCGTCGGGAACTGTGGCGACACGGTCGCCCCGAACAGCCCGGCCCCCACCCACACTGCAGCCGGGGTGCCGTCGCCGGCGAGCAGCCCGACGGCGGCGAGCGCCGCGAGCGCGCACGACACGACGAGCAGGCGGATCTCGCCGACCCGGCGCACGACGGCGGCGGCGACCAGCCGACCGAGGCAGAACCCGGCCCAGAACGTTGCCGTGACGCCCGTCGCGGCTGCCGGTCCGAAGCCGACCGCACCGGCGTAGGTGTGGATCCATCCGGCGACGCCGAGTTCGGCGCCGATGTAGAGCACGTAGAACGCGGCGAGCCCGCAGCGCGCCGTGAGGCCGCCGGCGCTCGGCCCCGACGCCGGCCGCGGCGGGGCTGCGGGAGCCGGGCGGCGCACCAGCACGGCGGCGACCGCGATCGACGGCACGGCGACCACGCCGGCCACCGCCCACAGCCCCGAGGTCCACGCGATCGACCGGTCGACGAGCGCCGGGGCGGCGAGCGCGCCGAGGCCGAAACACAGATGCAGCGCGTTGAGCGCCGGCCCCGGATCGCCGGGGCGGGCCCACACCAGGAGCGTGTTCGCACCGACGTCGACGACGGCCGCCGCCGCGCCGACGGCGGCGGCGACCCCGGCGACCGCAGCGACCGACGTCGATGGCGCCCACCCGAACCCGGACAGGCCGAGGGCGGCGAGCCCACCGGCCAGCAACCGGTGCCCGGCGTCGGCGTCGAAGCGCCGCCCGGCGAGGATCGACGCGATCAGGTAGCCGAAGGATTGGGCGGCGAACGCGATCGCCAACGCCGCCACCGTGGCGCCGGTCTGCTGGCGCAGTTGCCCGACGGCCGGGCCGAGCACCGTGGTCGCCAGGCCGAGCGCCACGAACGCCGCCAAGTACGGGGCGATCGGGCGGGACGGACCGGACATGGGAACGGCGAGCTTGCCAGGTGCCAGACTCACCGGCGTGCTGCAGGGCTACCGGGTGATCGAGCTGACGGCGTGGGTCGCGGGGCCTGCGGCCGCCGGGCTGTTGGGGGAGTGGGGCGCCGACGTCATCAAGATCGAGCCGCCCGGCGGCGATCCGCAACGACGGGTGTTCGGCGCGATCGGCGTCGCCGACCAGCCGGCGGTGCCGCCGTTCGAGCTCGACAACCGCACGAAGCGATCGGTCGTGCTCGACCTCGCCACCGACGAGGGCAAGGCCGACCTGGAACGGCTGCTCGGCACCGCCGACGTGCTCGTGACCAACTACCGCACGGAGGCCCTGGCCCGGCTCGGCCTGGGGGCCGACGAGGTGATGGCCCGCCACCCGGCGCTGGTCTACGCGCACATCACCGGCTACGGCCGCACGGGCCCGGAGTCGCAACGACCCGGCTACGACATCGGGGCGTTCTGGGCCCGGTCCGGGCTCGCCCATTCGATCGTGCCGCCCGGCGAGTACCCGCCGCCGATCCGCTCCGCCGTCGGCGACCACACCACCGGCGTCACGCTGGCCGCCGGGATCCTCGCTGCGCTGCTGGAACGGCAGCGCACCGGCACCGGCCGGCTGGTGTCGACCTCGCTGTTGCGGGCCGGGATCTACGTCCTCGGTTGGGACATCGGGATCATGCTGCGGCTCGGCCGCCTCGCGTCCACCAAGCCGCGCCTGGAGCGCAAGGAGCCGTTGCTGTCGTGCTACCGGGCGGGGGACGGCAAGCTGTTCTGGCTCATCGGCCTCGAGGGCGACCGGCACTGGCCGGGGTTGCTGCGGGCGATCGAGCGGCCCGAACTGGCCGACGACGAGCGCTTCCGCACCAACCGCGATCGCGCGCAGAACGCCCGAGCGCTCATCGAACTGCTCGACGAGGTGTTCTCGTCGCGCCCCCGAGCCGAGTGGGCGGCGATCTTCGACGTCCACGACGTGTGGTGGGCCCCGGTCAACTCGATCGCCGAGGTGATCGAGGACCCGCAGGCGATCGCGGCCGGTGCGTTCGTCGACATGGTGCCGCGTGAGGGCGAGGCGCCGTACAAGGCGGTGGCGAGCCCGGTCGACTTCGGCGGGTGGACGCCGCCGCTGCGCCAGGTGCCGACCGTCGGCGAGCACACCGCCGAGGTGCTGCGCGACGTCCGCGGCGAGGCCTGACGCCACCACGGTGCCGCCGGGGTGCGCCCCGGTACGATGACGAGTCCCCCGACCACGGAGCCGTCGTGACCACGCCGACCGACGAGGCCGCCCGCCGGCGCACGTTCGCCATCATCAGCCACCCGGACGCTGGCAAGACCACGCTGACGGAGAAGTTCCTGCTGTACGCCGGGGCGGTCACGCAGGCCGGTGAGGTGCGGGCCCGCGCCGGGCGCCGCCAGGCCACCTCGGACTGGATGGCCATGGAGCGCGAGCGCGGCATCTCGATCTCGTCGACGGTCCTGCAGTTCGAGCACCGTGGGCACCGGCTCAACCTGCTCGACACGCCGGGCCACCGCGACTTCAGCGAGGACACCTACCGGGTGCTCACCGCGGTCGACGCCGCCGTCATGGTGCTCGACGCCGCCAAGGGGATCGAGAGCCAGACCCGCAAGCTGTTCGAGGTGTGCCGGGCCCGGAGCCTGCCGATCATCACGTTCCTCAACAAGTGGGACCGCCCGGGCAAAGCGGCGCTCGAACTGCTCGACGAGATCGAGAACACGCTGGTGCTGCAACCCACGCCGGTCACCTGGCCGGTGGGGGAGGGCGGCGACTTCCGCGGGGTGATCGATCGTCGCACCGGCCGGTTCCTCCGCTTCTCCCGCACGGCTCGCGGTGCCACCGCGGCCGGTGAGGAGGAACTCGACCCGGCCGAGGCCGAGCACCTCGAGGGCGCGGCGTGGCGGTCGGCGCTCGACGAGGTCGGCCTGCTCGACGAGGTCGGCAACACCCTCGACCGGGACACGTTCCTGGCCGGGGATTCCACCCCGGTGTTCGTCGGGTCGGCCATCACCAACTTCGGGGTGCGGGTGCTGCTCGACGCCGTGGTCGACCTGGCGCCGCCGCCCGCACCGCGCGCCGACGTCGACGGCAAACCGCGCGACCTCGACGAGCCCTTCAGCGGCTTCGTGTTCAAGATGCAGGCGAACATGGACCCGGCCCACCGCGACCGGATCGCCTTCGTGCGGGTGTGCTCCGGCCGGTTCGAGCGCGGCATGCAGCTCACGGTGGCCGCCAGCGGGAAGCGGTTCGGGACCAAGCACGCCACGTCCACGCTCGGCTCCGAGCGCGACACCCTCGAGGAGGCGTTCCCCGGCGACGTCGTCGGCCTGGTCAACGCCCGCGAGCTGAAGATCGGCGACACGCTCTACGACCTGAACCCGGTGCGGTTCCCGGCGATCCCCACCTTCGAGCCCGAGGTCTTCGCCACCGCCCGCAGCCGCGATACCAGCCGGTTCAAGCAGTTCCGGTCCGGGCTGGCGCAGCTCGGCGACGAGGGGGTGGTGCAGGTGCTGCGCGATCCCGACATCGGCGACCAGGCGCCGGTGCTGGCCGCCGTCGGCCCCATGCAGTTCGAGGTGTTCCTCGCCCGGCTCGAAGGCGAGTTCAACGCATCGGTGGAGCTGAGCCCGGCGCCCTACCAGGCGGCACGGTCGACCGATCGCGCCACCGCCGATGCCCTGCGGGGCATCGGCGGTGTGCGGGTGCTGGAGCGCCAGGACGGTTCCCTGGTCGCCTTGTTCGAGAACCCCTACCGGCTGAACCGGCTGCAGTCCGAGCATCCGGAGTGGGTGCTCGAACGGATCGTCACCGGTTCGATGTAGCCGGGGCCGGAGCCGGTCAGTCGACGATCTCGGAGATCTGCATCACCGGCGTGATGTTCGTGTAGTTCGGGACGTCGGCCATCACCTTGGCGGTGTCGGGCGAACCCATCGCGGCCTGCATGGCGGCCATCGACTCGAACTCGAAGTGGACGGCGGCGACGTACGGGCCGTTGACGCCCTTGTCGATCTGTGCGCCCGGCAGGCCCCAGGCGGCGACGGCCATCGGCACGTGGGTGGCCTTGTAGTAGTCGTGATCGAAGGTCGAGCCCTCGGAGGACGGGTAGAAGACGCTGACGCGGAGCATGGCGGCGACCTTACGCCTGCCGGTGCAGTTCGGCGACGAGGTGGCGCTGCAACGGCTGACCGACCGCCGCCATGTCGAGCTCGTAGCGCAGCACGTCGCCGTCGAGCACGTACCGGCGGTGCAGTCGGGACACCTCGAGCGCGCTCGGGGACAGGATCACCGCGGTGGTGGCGACGTCGAGGACCGTGCCGTCGAACGTGCCCGTCGACAGCTCGGCGTGGCCGGTCGGCTGGGCCAGCACCCATTCGACGGCACCGTCGGGGCCGGGGCGCAGGTAGCCGGTCTCCCGGTGCAGCGGCCGGCCGTCGTCGGCGGCGCGGGTGCGTTGCTCGTAGGCCAGGAACGGCTTGCCGGGCACGGCGGCGAACGTCGCCGTCTCCACGTACCCGAACGGGGCGATCGTCGGGTACGTGCCCGAGCCGGTGCCCTCCCAGGTGCCCACGAGGGCCGAAAGGTCGGTGGGGCCGGCCATCAGCCCGGGTTCTCCCCGGCGACGGCGCGCCGCATGCGTTCGAGTGCGAACGGGGCCATGTCGGGGTGCGTGAGGATCCAGAACGTCTTGTCCCGCACGGCATCTCGCACCATGACGGCAAGATCGGCGGGGTCGAGGCCGTTGGCGACGGCCTGCTCGGCCATCGAGCGGAACAGCTCCCAGTTCCCGGCCGCGGCCGGGTTGGCGGCCGGCAGCGTGCCGAGCGCGTCCGTGGGCCAGTTGCGGGTGGAGTCGAGGATCTGGGTGCGCACCCAGCCCGGGCACAGCACCGACACGCCGACCGCCGAGCCCTGCAGCCGCAGCGAGTGGTAGAGCGATTCGGTGAGGCCGACGACGGCGTGCTTGGTGGCGTTGTACGGCGCCATGCCCGGCGACGCGGTGAGCCCGGCCATCGACGCCGTGGTGACGACGTGGCCCTCGTCCTGGGCGACGAGGGTCGGCAGGAACGCCCGGACGGTGTGGACGACACCCCACAGGTTGACGTTGACGACCCACTCCCAGCTGCTGAGCGGTCCGTTCCAGGCGTCGCCGGCCCCTCCGACGCCGGCGTTGGCGCACACGACGTGCGCACCGCCGAGTTCCTCGACGGTGAGCGCAGCGAAGTCGGCGACGGCCTGGGGGTCGGTGACGTCGAGCGTGACGGCGAGCACCCGGGCCCCGTCGGCCCGCAGCGACGCCGCGGCGGCGTCGAGCGCATCACGCTGGACGTCGGCGATGGCGACGGCCATGCCGTCGGCGGCGAACCGTCGTGCGAGCGCCAGCCCGATGCCGCTCGCCCCGCCGGTGATGGCGGCGACCTTGCCGGAGAGGGACTCCATCACTGGCCTCCCAGCCGGTAGGCCCGCCGGGCGGTCCCGGCGAGGAGATCGGCCCGCTCGGACGGTGAATACCGGGCGGCGACTTTCTTGAACGCGTTCCACAGCACCACGTAGCCGATGCCCTCCTTGTCGACCGGGAAGTTCGACTCGAACATGCACCGCTCGGGCCCGAAGGCGTCGATCACCGCGCGCAGGTCGTCACCCCACACGGTGACGACCTCGTCGGAGGTGGGCGGCGCGGCGCGCTCGGGCCAGCCGTCGCCGTAGATCGTCATGCCGATCCCGCCGACTTTGACCACGACGTTCGGGCACGCGGCGAGCGCCGGCCACTGGGCCCGGGCGAAGGCCCGGCTCTCGGCGCTGCGCCCGGCGTAGGCGCCGATCCCGAGCGGACCCCCGACGTGGTCCAGCACGATCGTGGTGCCCGGCGCGGCCTGGGCGAGGCCGACGAGCTCCGGGAGCTGCGGGTGGTAGAGCCAGGCGTCGAAGCTGTGGCCCCGCTCGCCGAGGCGCACGACGCCCCGGCGGAACTCGGCGTCGGCCATCAGCCCGCCCGGTGTGGACGCCGCCCGTGACGACGGCGCCGAGCCGGTGGCCTCGTGAGCGACCCGGTGCCGGATCCCCCGGAACCGGCCGGCACCGGCGGCCTCGTGGGCGGCGAGCGCCTCGTCGAGCTGCTCGAGCGGGAGGCGCAGGTCGCAGGTGGACACGATGCCGGCGATCTCGGCGGCGCCCGGGCGGGCGGCCGATTCGGCGGCGAGGCCCGCCACGAACTCGGTCTCGCCGACGGTGGACAGGTGGCGGGGGCCGTCGGTGCGGTAGGCCCACCCGCACTCGACGAACACGGTCTGGACCACCCGGTGTCCGGCGCCGGTGTCGGCATGCAGGTCGTCGAGGAGGTAGCGGGTCATCCCCTCGTGCTCCCACAGGTGGTGGTGGGGATCGACGATCTCGGCGTCGGGGTCGACGACGTCCTCGACCGTGCGGGCCAGCCATGCGGCGTCCACGGTGTACATGACGCGCACCGTACCGCCTGGTGCCGGTCAGTCGATCCGGCGGTCGCGGCCCTCCCAGTAGGGCGCGCGCAACTCCCGCTTGAGGATCTTCATCGCCCCCGACTTGGGCAGCGGCTCGTCGCGCAGCTCGACCGACTTGGGCACCTTGAACCCGGCGATCAGGTTGCGGCAGTGGGCGATCAGCTCGGCTTCGGTGACGGCGGTGCCGGGCCGGACCGCCACCACGGCGTGGACCTGCTCGCCCCACTGGGCGCTCGGGATGCCGATCACGGCCACCTCGAGCACCGCCGGGTGCGACGACAGGGCGCTCTCCACTTCGGTCGAGTACACGTTCTCGGCCCCGGTGACGATCATGTCCTTGGCCCGGTCGACGAGGGTCAGGTAGCCCTCGGTGTCGAGCAGGCCGACATCGCCGGTGCGGTACCAGCCGTCACGGAACACCGCGGCGGTCTCCTCGGGCCGGTTGAGGTACCCGACCATGAACGACCCGGCCCGGGCGCACACCTCGCCGACCTCGCCGTCGGGCAGCGGGTTGCCGTCGTCGTCGGCGATCATGAGCGCCACGCCGGGCATGGCCCGTCCTGCCGAGCGCAGTCGGGGCCCGCCGGCGCGGTGGTCGTCGGGGCTCAGGCAGGTGAGCACGGCCGCGGCCTCGGTCATGCCGTAGGTCTGCTGGACGTCGACCCACGGCAGCTCGGCCAGCACCCGGTCGAGGACGCCGGACGGCATCGGCGAGGCGCCGTAGCCCAACGTGCGCAGCGTGCGCAGCCGCTCGGGGCTGAATGCCGGGCTCGACAGGATCAGGTTGACCATCGTCGGCACGAGGCCGGTGGTGTCGATGCCGTGGCGCTCGATCAACTCGACGGCGCCCGCCGGGTCGAACACCCGCTGCACGACGACGACACCACCGCCGGCCGGTGTGCCCATGGTGCCCATCGATCCGCCGACGTGGAACATCGGGGTGGCGTTGAGGTAGCGGATGCGGCGCTGGAAGTACCCGAACATCTGCGCCATCCGGTACACGTTCAACGTCATCGTGCGCTGCGTGTGCAGCACGCCCTTGGGCAGGCCGGTGGTGCCGCCGGTGTACATGCACATCACCAGGTCGTCCTCCTCGGGCTCCCGGCGGGCCCACGTCGGATCGCCGGCGGCTGCGACCTCGTCGTAGGTCGTGTCGCACGGGACCGGGTGCGCGTCGTCGGGCTCGACCAGGATCACCTGACGCAGGTCGGGAAGTTGCGCCCGCAACGACTCGACGACCGGGGCGAAGGTGCGGTCCACGTAGCAGACCTCGCTGGAGGAGTCCCGCAGGATGAACGCGATCTCCGGCGGGGCCAGGCGCGAGTTCACCGGGTTCAGCACCCCGCCGCCGAGCAGCGCGGCGTGCCACAGGTTCACGTAGTGGCGGCTGGCGCCGGCGAGCACTGCGAACCGGCTCTCGGGGCCGAGTCCGAGGGCATGGCGGTGGGCGTGGGCAAGGCGGAGCGAGCGCTCGACGTGGGTCCCGAGGGGCTCCCAGACGCCGTCGTCGTGGAATCCGCCGGTGTCCCCGGCGCGGTCGGCGGCGGGCAGCAGGAGGCGGGGGAAGACGAGTTCCTTCACGGCCCCGAGCGTAGGGACCGTGAGGCCCCACCCCGGCCCGGACTACGTTCCGGACCATGCGACGCTGGCGAGTGCACGAGTTGGGCGAGCCCGATCAGGTCCTCACGCTGGAGGAGGTGGACCGTCCCGAGCCGGGGCCCGGGCAGGTGGCCGTCGACGTCGGCGCCGTCGGCCTGAACTTCCCCGACGTGTTGCAGATCCGGGGCGGCTACCAGGTGAAGCCGCCGCTGCCGTTCACCCCGGGCGGCGAGATCGCCGGCACGATCGGTGCGGTCGGCGAAGGGGTCACCGGCTGGTCGGTCGGCGACCGGGTCCTGTGGATGGGCAACGGTGGGCTGTCCGAGCGGGTGCTCGCACCCGCCGGCGCACCGTTCCCGCTGCCGGACTCGATGCCGTTCGACAAGGCGGCGGCGCTGCTGACCAACTACGGCACCACGCTGTTCGCGTTGCGGGATCGGGCCCATCTGGCCGCGGGCGAGACGCTGCTCGTGCACGCGGGCGCCGGCGGCATCGGTTCGTCCGCCATCCAGATCGGCAAGGCGATGGGCGCCACCGTGTACGCGACGGCCGGCGGCCCGGAGAAGAAGGCGATCCTCGAGCGCCTCGGGGTCGACGCCGCCATCGACTACCTCAACGAGGACTTCGTCGAGGTGGTCAAGGAGTTGACCGGCGGCAAGGGCGTCGACGTGATCTACGACCCCGTCGGCGGCGACACGTTCGACCGCAGCCGCAAGGTGATCGGCTGGGACGGCCGGATCCTCATCATCGGGTTCACCTCGGGCCGGATCGCCGACTGCCCCACCAACCACGTGCTGCTGAAGAACTACTCGCTGGTGGGGGTGCACTGGGGGGCGTCGCTGGGCCGCAACCCGGGGGCGCTGCGCCAGGCGTTCGACGACCTGTGCGAGCTGTGGGAACGCGGCGGCATCGACCCGCTGATCATGAAGACGGTGACGATGACCGAGACGCCCCAGGCGCTGATGGCGCTGTCGAGCCGGGCGAGCTACGGCAAGATCGTCATCTCGCCCGGCCTGTGAGCACGACCATGCGGTTCTCCGTGTGGCCGTCGTTCCAGCGGCCGTGGGCCGAGGTCCTCGATCTCGCCCGCCTCGTCGAGGCCGACGGCTGGCACGGGCTCTGGTACGCCGACCACTACATGCCCGACACGCCGGACGGCTCCCCGTCGGCCGGGGCTGGCCTCGAGTGCTGGGCGGTGCTGGCCGGCCTGGCGGCCGCCGTGCCCCGCCTGCAGCTCGGTTCGCTGGTGTCGCCCACGACGGTGCACCACCCGGCGATCCTGGCCAAGCGAGCGTGCACGATCGACGTGATGTCGGGCGGGCGGCTCGTGCTCGGCGTCGGCGCCGGCTGGCAGGTGAACGAGCACCGGGCGTACGGCATCGAGCTGCCGCCCCCGGGGGAGCGGGTCGACCGGTTCGCGGAGGCGCTGGAGATCCTGCGAGGCCTGCTGCGCAACGACCGCACCACGTTCTCGGGCAAGCACTTCAGCGTCACCGACGCGCCGTGCGAGCCCAAGGGCGTCGGACGGCTCGAGCTGATGGTGGGCACGGGTAGCCCGCGCATGTGCCGGCTCACCGCCCGGTTCGCCGACCACTGGAACTCGTGGGGAAACCACGCCGAGTTCACCGCCCGCCGGGAGCGGTTGCTCGCCGCGTGCGAGCGGGAGGGTCGTGACCCGGCGACGCTGCGGGTGTCGGCCCAGGCGCTGTTGTTCCTGCAGGACGATCCCGACGCGGCGCCGGCCGTGCTGGCGCAGGCCCCCGGCGATCGGTCCTTCGCCGGCACGCCGGCGCAGCTCGTCGAGCAGATCGCCTGGTACGCCGAGCAGGGCGTCGACGAGTTCATCGTCCCCGACTTCACCCTCGGGCCGACCGCAGCCGCCCGCACCGAGGCCTACCAGCGCATCCGCACGGAGATCGTCGCCGCCCTGTGAGCTCCGGCCGACGGTCGGCGCCTCGGGTCCGCCCGAGGGTTCGGTCGTGGTGCCGGACGGCTCAGAACCGGGGCGGGCGCCGCTCGCGCAGCGCGGCCACGCCCTCGGCGTACTCGGCGGTTCCCATGGCGGCGTCCATGCGGCGCAAGGACTCTCGCACCGACGCCGCCGGGTCGTGGCGCAACAGGTCGGCGACGAGCTGGCGCTTGGTGGCCGCCACGGCGGCCGGTCCGACGGTGCTGGCGAGCGCTCGGGCATAGTCCTGCACGTGGGCGATCAGCGCCTCCGGGTCGGGGAGCACGGCGTTGAACAACCCGTACGGTGCCTCGGCGGCGGTGACGACGCGACCCGACAGCAGGAGGTCCGCGGCGTGGGTCGGGCCGACGAGGCGGGGCAGGATCCACGACAGGCCGTACTCGGCGGGCAGGCCCAGCTTCGGTGCCGCCGTGGTGAGCTTGGCCCCGGCCGCCGCGAAGCGCAGGTCGCAGAAGCAGGCGAGGGCGAGAGCGACCCCGGCGCACGCACCGTTGACCGCCGCGATCACCGGGAACCGCAGGCCCCACAGCGCGCTCAGCTCGGCGTCGAGGCGGGCGTCGAGGCCGTAGCCGGGGGTGCGGGCATCGACGGGTACCCCG
>JBILVB010000271.1:0-2875 GCA_044370695.1 Acidimicrobiales bacterium
GGAGGCGGCGGGATCGGCTTGCCCGACGGCGACAGCGGCCGCGAGACGGGCGGCGGTGGGATGGGCTTGCCCGTCGGCGACAGCGGCCGGCCACCGGCCGGCGGCGGACCGGCCGGCGGCGGACCGGCCGGACGCGGGGGCATCCCCGGCGGCGTCGGGCGCACCGCCGGCGGCGCCGGCGATGCCGGTGCGGCGGCCGCAGGACGCTGCGGAACACCACCGGCCGGGGGGCCACCGGTGGGCGGACCCGCCGGACGCGGGGGCATCCCCGGCGGCAGCGGACGGCCGGCGGGCGGACCGGCCGGACGCGGGGGCATCCCCGGCGGCAGCGGACGGCCGACCGGGGGCGGCGTGGGCCGGGTGCTCGAGATGACGCGATGGTCGCCCTCGCCCGACTCGGCGGAGGCCGCCGGGCGGACCGGCGTAGGACGCTCGGGCTCGGGTGCCGGGCGCTCGGCGACGCTCGGACGCGGCGCGACCGCGGGCGTGGCAAGCACCGGCTCTGCGGCCGGGCGCACCGGCTCGGGCGCCGTGCGCACGGGTTCGGTCCGAGCGGCGACCGGCGGTGCGGCGACCGGCGGTGCGGCGACCGGCGGTGCAGTTTCGACGGCCGGGGTCGGCGCCTCGACGACCGGGGCGGGCCGGGTCTCGACGACCGGCGCCGCAGCCTCGATGACCACCTGCTCGTCGGCATCACCCTTGCGGGGCTTGGGGCCCGGCTTGGCGGGCTTGATGGGTTCCTCGGGCTGCTGGTCCCGCTTGAGGCCGTCTCGTTCGGCTTTCCGGCGCACCCGGTCGGCTTGCGCCTCCTCGATGCTCGACGAATGGGTCTTCACCCCGATGCCCAACACGTTGCAGAGGTCGACCGCCTCTTTGTTCGTGAGGCCGAGCTCCTTGGCGAGCTCGTGGACCCGGATCTTTCCTGCCACGCGTGTGGTCAACCTTTCGTCGGCATCGTGCCGCCCGGCTCTCGCCGGGCAACGGCTAAGTGTGGCACGTCCGCACGTACCGGAGCGAAGACCCTACCAAGGGCTTCCACGGATCCCGCCGGCAGCGATCGGCGGAGCGCGGCGGCGAGCGACCGGCGACGGGCCCGCTCGAAACACTGCGGCGCCGTGTCCGCGCACAACCACGCACCGCGACCGGGCGCCGCCCGGTCGATCACGACCTCGTCGCCGCGCACGGCCAGCCGGAGCAGCTCCGGCTGGCCCCGACGGGCACGGCACCCCACGCAGGTGCGTCGGGGGGGACGCTCAGGCGTCGTCGCCCTCCGCACTCGGCTGCTGGTCGAATGCGGCGGCCGGCACGATCGTGCCGTCGGCGGCGTGGAACTCCATCTCGCCCGCCTCGTTGCGCACCCACTCGCCCTCGGCGTACTCGACGCCCTCCTCGCGTTCGCCGTACCCGCCGGCCTCCTCGGCCGCGAGCTGCGACTCGCTCTTGATGTCGATGCGCCAGCCGGTGAGCCGGGCTGCCAGGCGGGCGTTCTGGCCCTCCTTGCCGATCGACAACGACAGCTGGTGGTCGGGCACGATCACCTCGGCGACGCCGGTGTCCTCGTGGATCCGGACCTCCTTCACCTTGGCCGGGGACAGCGCCTTGGCCACGAAGTCGGTCTGGATCTCGGAGAACGGCACGATGTCGATCTTCTCGCCGCGCAGTTCGGTCACCACCTGACGGACCCGACCACCCCGGGCTCCGACGCACGCGCCGACCGGGTCGACGTTGTGGTCGTTGGACCACACCGCGATCTTGGTCCGGTGCCCGGGCTCGCGAGCGCAGGCCTTGATCTCGACGATGCCGTCCGCGATCTCGGGGACCTCGAGCTCGAACAGCCGCTTGATGAGGCCCGGGTGCGTGCGGCTGACCACGATCTGGGGGCCCTTGGCCGTCTTGCGCACCTCGACGATGTAGGCCTTCAGGCGGTCGCCGGCACCGGGGTGCTCGTAGGCCACCTGCTCGGCCTTGGGCAGCAACGCCTCCACCCGTCCGAGATCGAGCAGCGTGTAGCGGGCGTCGGTCTGCTGCACGATGCCGGTGACGATGTCGCCCTCGCGGTTCGCGTACTCCTCGAACTTGCGATCGCGCTCGGCCTCGCGGATCCGCTGGTTCATCACCTGACGGAAGGTCTGGGCCGCGATCCGCCCGAGGTCGGACGGCGTGTCGTCGCGGGGGTTGACCCAGTTGCCGTCCTCGTCGACGTCGTAGGCGATGAACCGCATGTCCATCGTCTCGGCGTCGATCTGGACCTCGGCCTCGGCCGCCGCTCCGGGGCGCCGCTTGTAGGCCGACACGAGCGCATCGGCGAGCACCTGGAGCAGGGTCTCGACCGAGATGCCCTTGTCGGCCGCCACCATGCGGACGGCCTCGGCCATGTCGATGTTGCCAGCCATCAGTCCTCCATCTCGTCAGGCATCCCGTCTGCCCGGTCGTCGTCCAACTCCTCCGGCGCCGCCGCCGACCGAGCCGTGACCCGACGGGCCGGCCCGGCCGCGCGTGGGCCCTTGCCGGGCTTGGGCGCCGCCGCCCACACGAACACCGTGCGGGCCCGTTCGATCTCGTCGTACGCGAGCCGTCGCTCGACCAGCGGCGGCTCGTCGAGCACGACGACGACGCCGCGCTCGTCGGCCGTACGCAGCGTGCCGTGCACCCGCCGATCGCCGTCGACCCCCGCATGGGTGCGGATCGCGACGGTCCGCCCGAGCACCCGGGCGAAGTGCTCCGGGGTGCGCAGCACGCGTTCGAGGCCCGGACTCGACACCTCGAGGGTGTAGCGCCCGGCGATCGGATCGGCGTGGTCGAGCTCGCGCGAGACCAATCGGGTGACGAGGCTGATCGAGTCGAGGTCGACCCCACCGCGGCGTTCGATCACCAC
>JBILVB010000272.1:0-2854 GCA_044370695.1 Acidimicrobiales bacterium
TATGACGACGACCATCGACGGAGCCGAGGGCCTCAAGGCCACCGTCGGCCAGCATCTGGGCTACAGCGACTACATCGAGATCACCCAGGACCAGGTGAACCTGTTCGCCGAGGCCACGGGTGACCACCAGTGGATCCACGTCGACGTCGAACGGGCGAAGGCCGGCCCGTTCAAGGCGCCGATCGCCCACGGCTACCTCACGTTGTCGCTCGGCCCGCGCCTGCTCCCCGAGGTCGTCCAGGTCCGCGGCTTCTCGATGGGCGTCAACTACGGCGCCAACAAGGTCCGTTTCCCCAGCCCCGTTCCGGTCGGCTCACGGTTGCGGATGGGCGTGAAGAACCTCGCCGTCGAGGACATCGCCGGCGGCGTGCAGATCACCTACGAGTTGAGCTTCGAGGTCGAAGGGGCGGCAAAGCCCTCGTGCGTGGCCGAGGTGCTGTTCCGCTCCTACGTCTGAGCGCCCGGCGCCGCACCACCACGCACCGTCGTCCCATAGGCTCCGTGGGTGGGCACGCTGCGGACGCTGGCGCTCGCCGGCATGCTCGTCGTGCTCGCTCCGATCGCCCTCACCGCCAACACGGCGGGGGCCCAGAGCGGTGAGGCTGCGCCGTCGCTCGCCGTCGCCACCGAACGGGTCCGCACGGCGGCGGCCGAAGTGGCCGAGCTCGAACGTCAGGCCCAGTCGATCGCCGGTGACCTGAACGCGTCCGAATCGACGGTGTCGTCGATCACGGCGCAGGTGTCGGCCGACCAACGGGATGCCTCCGAGCTGATCGCAGCGGCGAAACGTCAGGTGGTCGCCGGTTACCTGCGCGGTTCGGGCGGCAACGAGGTCTCGTTCCTCGCTGCGGTCGCACGTCCGAACGGCAACGACGCAGCCTGGAGCCTGGGCATCCTGCGGGCCGCCAACCAGCGGACCGTCGCCCTTGCGCTCGAGGCCCGCCGGCGGCAGGGCTCGTCGTCGGCGCAGCTCGTGCGTGCGCTCGGCGCCAGGGACCAGGTGCTGCGCGGTCTGACGAACCTGTCCGAGCAACTCACCCGGGCCCGCTCGCTGCTGCGGGTGGCCGAGACCGAACTGGGGCGCACGATCGTCACCCGGGTCGCCCCGGCGACGATCGAGGGTATGAGCACCGTCGCCTACGACGCCTATCGACGCGCCGGCGCAGCGCTCGCGATCGAGCGACCCCAGTGCGGGTTGCGATGGGAGCTGCTGGCCGCGATCGGGCGCACCGAGTCCAACCACGGGATGGGGCGCCTCGATGCCAACGGGATGACCAGCCCGAAGATCACGGGCATCCCCATCGGACGCGACACCGACGGCGGCGAGTTCGACGGTGACGCCGCCGTGGATCGTGCCGTCGGCCCCATGCAGTTCATCCCCTCGACGTGGCGGCGGTGGGCCGCCGACGGCAACGGCGACGGCCGCAGCGAGATCGACAACATCTACGACGAGTCGCTCGCCGCCGGGCGGTACCTCTGTGCCGCAGCCGGCGCGCTGACCCTGCGCACCCGCGACGGGGTCGTGCGCGCCATCCTCGCCTACAACCCCAACGACGAGTACCTGCGAGTGGTGGGCGCCCGCTTCGAGGCACTCGCCCAGGACGTCGCATCCGGCTGGTTCAGCGTCGCCGATCTGCCCTCCCCGGAACGGCCGCCCGGCGACGGCGTCAACGGAGGCACGCCACCCCGCCCGGAGGACCCGGCCTCCCCGATCCCGGCGACGGCCGTACGACCCCTGACCGTGTTCGGGCCCGATGCAGTGCTCGTCCCCGTCCTTCCCGGCACGCCGGCCGATGCTCGCTGCGACCAGTCCTCCTCGGTACTGCTCGGCCGGGCCGGCTGGGTGCGCTGCGCCCTGACCCCGACGCCCGGCACCACCGAGGTGCCGGTGCTCGACCCCTGCGTGCCTGCGCCGTACGACCCACGGCTGGTGGCCTGCGTGGCCGATCCCCTTCAGCCGGTGCGGCTCGTGCGCACCGCTGACCCGGTCGCTGCGGCGCCGGCCCGACCGGGCCCGCCGCACCTGGCTCTCGTGCTCGCAGGCGGCGACCGATGCCGACCGCTGCCTCGCGGGACCGCGCCACCGCCCACGCCCCCGGACCCGACCACGACGACCACGACGACCACGACGACCACGACGACCACGGCCGTCACGACGACCACGACGGCCGTCACGACCACGACGACCGTCACGACCACGACGGCCGTCACGACCACGACGCCGGCACCGACCACGCCAGGGACGACCACCACGCCAGGGACGACCGCCACGCCAGGGACGACCACCGCGCCAGGGACGACCACGTCGACGAGCACGACCGCGGCCTCGACGACGACCACGGCGCCGTCCACCAGCACGTCCACCAGCACGACCGGCACGACCAGCACGACCACGGCGCCGACCACCACGCTCGCCCCGGTACCGACCGCCGGGGTCACGTACCGCTGTGCGAGCGGCGCGGAGGTGGAGGGTCAGCCGGACCGCACCGGCACGGCCTGGAAGGTCGCCGTGCGTCAGCCCGGTATCGCAGCCCGAGCCGTCACCGTGGCCGAGGTCATCGACTGACCGGCGAACGGCCGGTGTGCGACGTCAGTGCCCCTCGCCGAGGAAGGCGAGCAGGTGGTCGTTCACCGTCGCCGGTGCCTCCTCGCCGAGGAAGTGGCCCGCAGCGATCGACCGGGCCCGCAGATCGGGGAAGTAGCGCGAGAACTGCTCGACGAACGGGTTGCCGCTCGGGATGCTGGACGACCCCGACGGCGACACGCGGCCGGAGTACGAGCCGTAACACCACAGCACCGGATGCGGATACCGCTTGTGCCGGTCCTCCGGCCCGTAGTCGTAGAACAGCGCATG
>JBILVB010000273.1:0-2801 GCA_044370695.1 Acidimicrobiales bacterium
CCGCGACGACCGGGCACGCGGCGTCGTCCACGCTGCGCTCGGCGCCGGCCTCGGACTGGCGGCAGGCGTTGCGCTGCAACGGTTCGTGCGGCCCCGGTGGGCGGCGACGGCTCTCGCGGTGGGGATCGCGACCGGCGGCCGGATGCTGGGCGACGTCGCCCGGGGAATCGGGGCCGACCTGGCCCGCGGCGATCTCGACGCGGCCCGCGCCGGCCTGCCGTCGCTCGTGGGTCGCGATCCGAGCGGGCTCGACGCGGCAGAGATCACCCGGGCGGTGGTGGAGAGCGTCGCCGAGAACTTCGCCGACGCCGTCGCCGCCCCGGTGGTGTGGGGCGCGCTGGCCGGTGCTCCGGGCGCGCTCGCGCACCGGGCGATCAACACGATGGATGCGATGGTCGGTCACCGCTCGGCGCGCTACGAGCGCTACGGCTGGGCGGCGGCCCGGCTCGACGACGTCGCCAACTGGCTGCCGGCTCGCGTCGGCGCGCTGGCGGTCGCCGTCGCACGCCCGTCGCGGGCCGGTGCGATCCTCCGCATCGTGCGGCGCGACGCCGGCGGTCATCCGTCGCCCAACGCCGGGGTGGTCGAGTCGGCGTTCGCCGCTGCGCTCGGCGTGCGCCTCGGGGGCGCCAACCGCTACGGCGACCGGGTCGAGCACCGGGCCTTGCTCGGTGACGGCGACCCGCCCGGGCCCGGTGACATCGAGCGGGCCGTGACGCTGCTTCGTGACGCGTCGGCGGTGCTCGCGGTCGGGGTGGTCACGGCCGGCGTGGCCGCCGGCCCGACGGGCCGGTGGCTCGGGCGCCGGCTCGGGCGCCGGCTCAGTCGACGAGCGCTTGGTGGACGAGGAGCTTGAGCAGGCTGCGGATCGGGTGGGTCGACGACGGCAGCAGCTGCGTGAGGAACAGCACGGTGAGGTCCTCGACCGGGTCGATCATGAACCAGGTCGACGCGGCGCCGCCCCAGCCGTAGTCGCCGACCGAGCCGGGCACCTTGGCCGCCGCCGGGTCGACGGTGACCGACACCCCGAGCCCGAACCCGACACCGTCGAACGCGGTCTCGGCGAACAGCGGGCGGCCGTAGGCGGTGAGGTCGGCGTCGCCGGGCAGGTGGTTGGTGGCGAGGTAGTCGACCGTGCGCGGCCCGAGCAGACGCACCCCGTCGAGGGCACCGCCGCGGGCCAGGCACTGCATGAACCGGTGGTAGTCGTGGGCGCTCGACACGCACCCGCCGCCGCCGAGCAGCGCCGCCGGCGGGCGCAGTGCGGCGGCACCCATCGCGTCGGCCCGCACGAGCGCCCGGGTGCCCGGCGCCGGGGTGTAGAGCGCGGCGAGCCGGTGCTGGTCGGCCTCGGGGACGAAGAAGCCGGTGTCGGCCATGCCGAGCGGTTCGAAGATCCGGGTGCGGAAGAACTCGTCGAGCGGTTGCCCGGACAGGACCTCGACCACCCGGCCGAGCACGTCGATCGACATCGAGTAGTTCCATTCGCTGCCCGGCTGGAACAGCAGCGGCAGCGCCGCGAGCCGGTCGCACACCTCGGCCAGGTCGGCACCGGCCGGGACGCCCCACTCGAACCCGGCGGCCCGGTAGAGGGCGTCGACCGGGTGGGCGTTGAGGAAGCCGTAGGTGAGCCCTGCGGTGTGGGTGAACAGGTGCCACATCCGCATCGGCTCGGTGCAGCCCTGCAGCATCGGGTTGGTGACCGACCCCGAGCGCCACACCCGGGGCTCGGCGAAGGCCGGCAGCACCCCGGCGACCGGGTCCTTCAACTCGAAGGCCCCCTCCTCCCACAGCATCAGCGCCGCGACCGCGGTGAGGGGCTTGGTCATCGAGTAGATCCGAAACAGCGTGTCGTGCTCGACCGCCAGGCCGGCTTCGACGTCGCGCCGGCCGACGACCTCGCTGCGGCACACCCGGCCCTCGCGGGCGATCACCAGTTGGTACCCGGGGAGCAGCCCGGCGTCCACGTAGCGGGTGAGTCGGGCCGAGACCCGGTCGAGCCGTTCGGGATCGAACCCGACCTCGATCGGATCGGCGTCCTGCGTGACCACGTTGCCCATGGGTGCCTCCGGGTCCGTCGGTGGTTCAGGTGGGTGCGTCGAGGATCTTCCAGCGGGCGGTCGCTGCGGTGAGCACCGTGCCGGCCTCGTCGAGCAGTTCGGCGCCGCCCCACACCCACGGGCCCTCACGCCGGTCGATCCAGGCCACCGCCACGAGCGGTCGGCCGATCGGGGCGGGCCGCCGGTAGCGCAGGGAGAAGTCGGCGGTGACGATCGGGTCCGAGGTGTGCTCGAAGTGGTGGATCGCCTTCCCGATCACCTCGTCGAGCACCGTGGCCTGGATGCCGCCGTGGATGACGCCTTCGGCACCGCGGAAGTGATCGGCGAGCACGACCGGGAGGTGGTAGCGACCGTCGGGGCCCACGTGGCCGGCACCGAGGCGCAAGCCCTGCTCGTTGTCGGCGCCGCAGCCGAAGCAGCGGGTGTAACGCGGTTCGTCGGCGGTCCCCATCGGCGCCCGACCCTACCCGCCCGCCGGGACCGCCTCGGGGAACGGGTTGTCGCCGCAGCGGCCGCTCCGGTAGGTTGCCACCTCGTCCCACCGAGCGGTGGGCAACGGTCTGGTCCCGTGGTGCAGCTTGGAGTGCACGCCGGCCTGTCAAGCCGGAGGCCGCGGGTTCGAATCCCGTCGGGACCGCCACCGTGCCCCTCGGGGCACGGACGCGGTCGAGTAGCTCAGTAGGCAGAGCGTCCGCCTGAAAAGCGGAAGGTCACCGGATCGACGCCGGTCTCGACCACCGA
>JBILVB010000274.1:0-2787 GCA_044370695.1 Acidimicrobiales bacterium
GCCGGCGTGGGAGCGGGCCGCGGCCCGGCCGCGGCCGCGGACGGGTCAGGCGGAGGCGAGCTCGAGCGCGAGGCGGATCAGGTCGGTGAAGGCGTCGGGGGCGCCGGCGTGGGCGCCGTGGCCGACGTCGGGGATCTCGACCAGGCGGGCGTCGGGGAGGTGCTCGACGAACCAGGCGGTGCTGCGCCGGTGGTGCTCGGCGCCGAGCCCGCCCCGGCCGACGACGACGGGCACCCGGATGGCGTCGGGGTCCCACGGCCGGGCGCGCCGGACGTCGCCCAGCTCGCCGACGAGCGCCTCGCCCTCGGCCCGGCGCTGCTCGCGGGTGCGGGCCGGGAGCCGTTCCCACACGGCGTCGCCGAGCATGCGGCGCAGGAACCGTTCGGCGGCGTCGGCGGGTGGCGGCGGGGTGGCGTCGGCGTACACGGACGCGCCGGCGGTGGTGGTGGGCCACCAGTCGAGGAACGGCAGCGGGGTCTCGAACACGACGAGGGCCCGCACCAGCTCGGGGTGGTGGGTGGCGGCCCACAGCACGGGGTGGCCGCCGTAGCTGTGGCCGACGAGGACGGCGGGGCGGCCGGCGAGCAGCTCGACGAGGTCGCGCCCGTGCTGTTCGGCGGTGTACGGCGGGCCGGCGGGCAGCGAGCGGGCGTAGCCGCGCCGGTCGTAGCGCAGGACCCGGTGGTCGCCCTCGAGCCGGCGGGCCACCTTGGCGAAGCCCTCGGCGCGGTCCATCGAGCCGTGGACGAGGGCGACGAGCGGGCCGTCGGGCGGCCCGGATTCGACGACGTGGAGGGCGCTCACCGCACGCGGACCAGGCGCAGCACGTCGGTCGCCGCGCCGCCCACCCCGCCCCCGGCGACCCCGCCCCGGGCGACCCCGCCACCGGCGGCCTCGGGCGCCCCGGCGAGCACGGCGACCACGTCGCCGGCAGCCGCCCATCCGTGGCGTACGGCGGCCTCGACGGCGGACCACACCATCTCGTCGGTCGAGGCGTAGGTGTCGACGACCACCGGGCGGGCGCCCCAGGTGAGGGCCAGGCTGCGGGCCGTGGCGGGGTCGGGGCTGACCGCGATCAGCTCGGCCTCGGGGCGGAACCGGGCCATGGCCAGCGCGGTGCGACCGGTGCGGGTGCAGCAGATCACGGCCCGAGCGCCGGCGTCGCCGGCCGCCTCCCAGGCGGCGTGGCTCATCGCCCAGGTGATCCGGGTGAGCGGGTCCGGTGCCACCGGGGGCCGCAGCCGGCCGATGCGCTCCCCCCAGCGGCGGTACGCGGCGTCGGCCTCGGCCCGCTCGCACACCCGGGCCATCGTCTCGACGACGTTCACCGGGTCGGTGCCGATGGCCGTCTCGGCCGAGAGCATCACGGCGTCGGTGCCGTCGAGCACGGCGTTGGCCACGTCGGACACCTCGGCCCGGGTGGGCGAGGGCGAGTGGATCATCGATTCGAGCATCTGGGTGGCGGTGATGACGGGGACGCCGGCTTCGACGCAGGTGCGGATGATGCGCTTCTGCAGGTGGGGGACGTCCTCGATCGGGCATTCGATGCCGAGGTCGCCGCGGGCGACCATGACGGCGTCGGTGGCCCGGCACAGGGCCTCGATGTCGGCGACGGCGGGGGCGGTCTCGATCTTGGCGACGAGGCGGGGCACGGGGCCACCGATGGCGGCGCGCACGACGGCGAGGTCGGCGGCGGAGCGCACGAAGGAGACGGCGACGAAGTCGACGCCGGCGGCGACCATCGGGCCGAGCAGTGCGAGGTCGTCGGCGGTGGGGGCGGTGAGGCGCAGGCGTTCGGCGGGGATGTGCACCCCGGGACGGCCCTGGGCGCGGCCGCCGGTGAGCACCCGGGCCCCGGCACGGTCGCCGTCCACCGATTCGACCACGAGGGTGATCGCGCCGTCGCCGAGGATGACGGTGTCGCCGGGGTGCAGGTCGTCGAGCAGGGTCGGGTAGTCGACGGTGATCGTGGCGGCGTCGCAGGGGCCCTCGCCGGGTACGAGGGCGACGGTGGCGCCTTCGACGAGGAACGCGCCGCCGTCGGGGAACACCCCGGAGCGCACCTTGGGGCCGGGGAGGTCGGCGAGCACGGCGACGGTGCGCCCGACGCGCTCGGCGGCGGCCCGTACGTCGCGCACGCGTTGCAGATGGGCGTCGAGGGTGGAGTGCGAGAGGTTGAGCCGCACGACGTCGACGCCGGCGGCGAGGAGCGCGTCGAGCACGTCGGGCGCTTCGCTGGCGGGGCCGAGGGTGGCGACCAGTTTCGTGCGCCGCGCCATGGGCTGTTATCTAGCAGCCGCATGGAGTTGCTGCTCATCCGCCACGCCCTGCCCGTGCGCCGGGAGAACGCCGGTGGCCCGGCCGATCCGGAGCTGTCCGATGCGGGGGCGGCGCAGGCCGAGCTGCTCGCCGAGTACCTGGCGGCCGAGCACCTGCATGCGGTGTACGCGAGCCCGTTGCAGCGGGCCCGCCAGACCGCGGCGCCCCTTGCGGCCCGCAAGGGGGTCGAGGTGGTGATCGAGGACGGGGTGGCCGAGTACGACCGGCATTCGGACACCTACGTGCCGGTGGAGGAGCTGAAGGCGGCCAACGATCCGCGCTGGAAGGAGATCGTGGCCACCGGCGGGCAGTACGACGACATCAGCGCCGAGGAGTTCCAGGCGTTGGTGGTGGGTTCGGTGGAGAAGCTGATCGCGGCGCACGGGGGGCACAAGATCGCGGTGGTGTGCCACGGCGGGGTGATCAACGCCTACTTGGCGCACGTGTTGCGCCTGGCGGAACCGACCG
>JBILVB010000275.1:0-2786 GCA_044370695.1 Acidimicrobiales bacterium
AAGAACGCCAAGCACCTGTTCGTGTTCCAGCGCACGCCGTCGTCGATCGACGTCCGCGACGACTGGGAGACCGACCCGGCGTGGGCGGCGAAGCTCGCGCCGGGCTGGCAGGCCGAACGGCGCCGCCGCATGCTCGAGGGCACGCCGGTCGGCAACTTCCGGGTGGACGGCGCCGAGACGCTCAGCCCCGACGAGCGGGTGCGTCGCCAGGAGGAGGCGAACATCGACTACATGATGCGGATCCACCGCCGGATCGACTCGATCGTGGAGGACCGTGCCACCGCCGATGCGCTCAAGCCCTGGTACATGTTCATGTGCAAGCGCCCCTGCTTCCACAACGAGTACCTGCCCACCTTCAACCGCCCCAACGTGACGCTCGTGGACACCCGGGGCCAGGGCATCACGGAGATCACCGCGCCGGGGCCGATCTTCGACGGGGTGCAGTACGAACTCGACCTGCTGATCTACGCCACCGGCTTCGAGGTGCAGAAGACCGGTACGTGGAACCGCATCGTCGGCGAGGACGGGCTCGACCTGCAGGACAAGTACGCCGACGGCATCCGCACCGTGCTCGGCATCCACACCCACGGCTACCCGAACCTGTTCATCATGGGTGGGTACCAGGCGTCGTTCAACTTCAACCTCACCGACGTGCTCCAGGCCCAGGGCGACCACATCGCTGCATGCGTCGATCACCTGCGCCGCAACGGGTTCCGCACGATGGACTGCACCGCCGAGGCCGAGGAGTGGTGGGTGCAGGAGGTGATCGCCCATCGGGGCAAGACGAACCGCAACGCCGAGTGCACCCCCGGCTACTACAACTTCGAAGGCGAGTCGAACCGCCGCCAGGACGGCAACTACAACGGGGGGTTCCCGGCGTACGGCCGCCACCTCGCCACGGTTCGCAACGGCATCGCCGACCACTTCACGTTGCGGCCGTGAGCGATCGATGATGGACGACCTCGACTGGTTGCTCGGCACGGCGAGCCATGACGGACCGTTGCGCATCGGGCTGATCTCCGACACCCACATCCCCGAGGCCCGGGCCGCGCTGTGGGACGAGGTGTTCCACGCCTTCGACGGGGTGGACCTCATCCTCCACGGTGGCGACCTGCACGAGCTGTCGGCCCTCGAAGCCCTCGAGGGCCTCGCTCCCGTGTACGCCGCGCGCGGCAACGGCGAGGACGGTTCGGGCGGCCGGCCCATCACCCCGAACCACCCGCAGCTACGGGAGTCGTGGCTGCTCGAGCTGGCCGGGGTGCGCGTCGGGCTCACCCATGACCTGCCCATCCCGGAGATCCCGCCGAACCTCACCGTCGAGCGGTGGTGCGAGCGTCGGTTCCGCACCACCGAGCTCGACGTGATCGTGTTCGGCCACACCCATGTGGAGGGCGTGCACCACGTCGGCGGCCTGTTGTGCGTCAACCCGGGATCGCCCACCTACCCGCGCAACCTGAACACCCAGCTCGGCACCATCGGCTTCCTGGAGATCGACGACGGGGTCGTGCGGGCGAGCATCCACCAGCTCACCGCAGCGGGTCTCGTGCCGCGGCCGGGGATCGAACCGGTCGAGCACCGGGTGGGGGCGTGATGACGGTCCGGATGTTGCACGCCTCCGACGTGCACGTCGACAATCGGCCGGAGGGCGCCAAGGGGGTGGTGCAGCTCATCGACGCGGCGATCGCGCTCGACGTGGATCTGGTGTTGATGGTGGGCGACACCTTCGACGACGCCCGGGTGCACCAGCATCGCCTCGAGCTGTTCGTCGAGCAGGTCGACCGGTTTCGCAAGCCGATCGTGATCCTGCCCGGCAACCACGACCCCTACATGGCCGGGTGTGTCTACGAGCGGATGACGCTGCCCGACCACGTCGTGGTGTTCACCGAGGCCGACGGCCACCACCACGAACTGCCCGAACTCGGCATCGATCTGTGGGGTCGGCCCCACCGGTCGTTCGACGACTGCCGGCCGCTGCAGGGCCTTCCACCCCGGGGCCGGCAGCGCTGGCAGGTGGCTCTCGCGCACGGGCACCTGGTGCGCTACCCGGAGGACCGGATGCGTTCGTACCTGATCACCGCCGACGAGATCGCAGCGACGGGGCGCGACTACGTCGCCCTCGGGCACTGGGACGTGCAGCACGACGTCAGCGCCGGTGACGTGACCGCCTGGTACTCGGGTTCGCCGCACCGGTTCGACACCTGCGCGCTGGTGACCTTCCCGCCGGCCGACGTCGCGGTGCAGCGACCCGTGGTCACGTCCGTCCGGCTGGGTGCTGCCGGCGGGTGACGCAGTCCCGGGTCAGACCGCGGCGAGCGTCGCGACGGCGAACGTGGAGTCGAACCGCTTGCACCACACGGCGACGGTGGTGAAGCGGGTCAGGTCGATGCCGGGCGGGAGTTCGTAGTTCTGGGTGCCGATGTTCCCCTTGAGCTGCCCCAGCGCCACGTACTCGCCGGGGTCGTCGTACCGGCCGGAACCGGTGCCGAGGTAGACGAACAGATCGGGACCGTTGTCGACCCGGAAGCCCTCCTCGAACCGGAGGAACCGGCTCGGTGCCCCGGGCGCGCCGAGCAGGGCGACGGTGCCGGCGACGCCCTTGTCGGCCGGTCGCCACGAACCACGGGCGACCACCTGCGACGCCGTGGCGGGGGCGCTCTCGGCGACCTTGTCGTCGATGACGAGGGTGTGCACCCCGAAGATCCCGAACGCCACGAAGGCGCCGGCCCCGCCGAGCACGGCGAGGATCACGGCAAGCACCAGGATTCGACGGGATCGGCGGGTCATGG
>JBILVB010000276.1:0-2774 GCA_044370695.1 Acidimicrobiales bacterium
GCGACGGTGGCCGTCGGCATGGGCTGGATCAAGAACGTCGAGTACGGCGGCTCGTGGATGGCCCTCGAGAACGGGTACTACAAGGACGAGGGGCTCACCGTCGACTACCGCCAGGGGGGGCCGAACGCGCCGGCCTCGACCGTGGCGGTCGCCGCCGGCGACGCCGACATCGGTGTCGCCGCGAGCATGCAGGCGCTGTTGCAGGCCATCGGGAAGGACAACGATTTCGTGATCGTCGCGACCCAGTACCAGGTCTCTCCCGGTGCCGTGCTGTCGCTCGCGAAGAAGCCGGTCAAGACGCCCAAGGACCTCGTCGGGATCAAGTTCCTCGGTCAGGAGGCCGTCGACAAGACCATCGACGCCGTCCTGGTGAAGGCCGGTCTGCCCAAGGACTACACGTTCATCAAGGCGGGGTTCACGCCCGATCCGCTGCTCGAGGGTGCTGGTGAGGCGTATTCGTGCTTCGCCGTGAACCAGCCGATCACCCTCGAGGGCAAGGGGCTCGTGAAGGACAAGGACTTCTTCGTGACGACCTGGGCCGAGCTCGGCCTGCCGTCGTACTCGAACCTGTTCTTCTGCAAGCGCTCCTACCTGCAGCAGAACCGGGACGTGGTCGTGCGGTTCCTGCGGGCCACGATCAAGGGCTGGGAAGCGAACGTGAAGGATCCGGCCAAGGGAGCCCAGCTCGCCGTGTCGAAGTACGGCGTCGACCTGAGCTTGGATCTCAAGCAGCAGACCCGGCAGAACGAACTGCAGATCCCGCTCATGCAGTCGAGCCTCACGAAGTCGAAGGGCCTGTTCCGCATCGACCCGGCGCTGTTCGGCGGCGAGATGTACAAAGCGCTCGAGGCGGCCGGTGTCACCGGGCTCCCGGACGTGGCCAAGGTGCTCGACCT
This sequence comes from Acidimicrobiales bacterium, assembly GCA_044370695.1. Classification (GTDB taxonomy): domain Bacteria; phylum Actinomycetota; class Acidimicrobiia; order Acidimicrobiales; family Ilumatobacteraceae; genus JBEIFW01. The sequence goes on from JBILVB010000276.1 coordinate 897, forward strand.
CACCGTCCTCGACGAGATCTACGGATCGAAGACGAGCCTGCTGTGACCCGGGTCGGAACCGTGTTGTTGCGGCCACCGTTCCCGGCGCTCGGGGTCGAACCGGTGCGCACCGCCGACCCGCTCGAGGCCCGGGAACTCGTGCGGCGTGACGGCGCCGCCATCCTGACCGGCCTCGGTCGTGACGAGCCCGCCGCCGAGGCGGTGCCGCGGGCGGTGTTCGGCGCGACGGTGGTGGCCGTGCCACCGGCGGCCGAGGTGCGCGACGGCGGCGTGCACGACCGCCGGCCGGTCGGGCTGTCCCGGCACACCCGTCTGCGTCCCCACACCGACGGCTTCGCCTACGGCGACGCCTACCCGGACCACTTCCTGTTGGCGTGTGCGGCGTCGTCCCCCGACGGCGGCGAGAGCTTCCTCGTGGACGGCGACGCCCTGTTCGAGTGGCTGCTGTCCGATCCGGCGACGGCCTCGTTCGCCCGGCGGCTCGAGACCGTGCCCGTCGAGCAGACCGAGACGGGGATGCGGCGCTCGACGAGTCCGTTGGTGGGTCGCAGCCCCAGCGGGCGACGAATGTTCCGTCGCTTCCCCGACCAGCGCCCCGCCGACGACTCCGAGGCTCCGGACGCCGATGCGGCGATGATCGCCGCGTGGCATCAGCTGATCGACGACGTCAGCCTGTTCTCGCCCCGGTTCAAGCTGGCTCCGGGTGAGGCGGTCGTGGTCGACAACTACCGGGTGTTCCACGCCCGTGAGGCCTACGCCGACCCCGACCGGCTCATGTGGCGGGTCTGGGTGTGGACCACCGCCGGAGCCGGTGTCCCCGACGGATTGCTCCACTCCGACAGCCGGTACGCCGGGGCGAAGCAATGACGGCGACGGTCGGCGTGGTGCCGTCCCGCTCGAGCGATCCCGGCGAGGTGCGGGCGCTCGCAGCGCAGTTCGGCGCGGCCGTCCTCGTCGGGGTCGACCCGAGCGAGGCCGGTGCCGAAGCCGGGGCGCGCGCCGTGCTCGGGGACGACGCGCTCGACGTCCGGGCCCAGTTCCGGGCGACGCAACGGCGGGCCGAGGAGCTGCAGGCCTACCTCGCTGCCCTTCCCGACGATGCTCCGGCCAAGCGACGCAACACCTACGACCGCACGACGCCGTTGCCGCCGCACAACGACGGCTTCGCCTTCGGCGACGAACTGCCCGACCACCTGTTCCTGTGCTGCGTGCAGCCGTGCGCCACCGGCGGGGCGTCCTGGCTCGTCGACGGTCTCGCACTCATCGACGCGCTGCGGTCCGACCCGTCCACGGCGTGGGTGGCCGAACAGGCGTGGACCACGTCGATCGAGCACTCGGACCCGGCGTACGGAATCGTCGTCGGGCCGGTCGCTCGGCGGCTGCCGACGGGCCGGTGCTTCGTCCGCCAGAACCCGTACCAGTGGGCCGGCCCCGACGCGTCACCCCAGGTCGTTGCGTTCGCAACCGCCTGGACCCAGGCGTGCACTCGGGCTGCGGCATCGGTCCCCCGGTTCCGGCTGGCGCGCGGCGAGCTGTTGTGTGTCGACAACTACCGGGTCGCCCACGGGCGCGATCCCTACGACGACCCCGAACGCGAGGTGGTCTCGACGTGGGCCTGGACCACCACCGCAATGACCGTTCCCGGCGCCCTGCACCTGCTGTGAGGTCACGATGACCACGACCGCCGACGATCTCGACACCGGCCCGACGGCCCGTAGCCCGGCGTTGCGCTTCGACGGCGTCGGCGTCGCCTACCCCGACGGCACCCACGCGCTCGACGAGGTGTCGTTCGACGTCGGCCGGGGTGAACTCGTGTCGGTGGTCGGCCCCTCCGGCTGCGGGAAGTCGACGCTGTTGAAGGTCGCGTCCGGCCTGGTC
>JBILVB010000131.1:0-10439 GCA_044370695.1 Acidimicrobiales bacterium
CGCGTTCGGGTGCAGGCGGTGGGGTACGGCACGGAAGTGGCGCCGGTGGGCGAGCTGCGGATCGGTCACGCACTCGGGGGAGTTCTGGACCCGGTGGGCCGCGATGCCGGCGGCGATGCAGGCGGCCTCGACCGCCTCGGCCGACTGCGTCGAGGTCCACGCCGTGACCACGGTGTCGAGTTCGCGGCGACCGAAGACGCGGTCGTTGGCGCCCAGGGCCCCCAGCGCGGGCCGGCCGATGAGCTCGGCGAGCGCCCGCCAGGCGTCGTCGTCCTGGCAGGCGATGGCGACCCAGCGGTCCTCGCCGAGACAGGGGTACACGCCGTGGGGGGCGAGGTCCGGGTCGTCGTTGCCGATGCGGCGGGCGGGCCCGCGGCCCGCAGCCGTCGCGAGGAGCGCCGGCGCAAGGAACTGCAGGGCAGCTTCCTGCTGGGCCAGGTCGATCGATGCGGCCTCGCCGGTGCGCCGCCGATGGTCGAGCGCAGCCAGCAGGACGGCGGCGGTCAACCGCGGGGCGACGTAGTCGGTGTAGGCGAGGAACGGGCCGGCCGGAGCCCGGTCGGCCCACCCGGTGATCTCGTAGAACCCGCTGATCGCACCGGCGAGGTTGCCGAATCCGGCCATCGTCGCCATCGGCCCGGTCTGTCCCATCAGGCAGCTCGATACGGTGATCAGCGACGGGTTGTGGGCCTTCAGGTCGGCCGGTGCGAGCCCGAGGCGTTCGAGCACACCGGGGCTGAACGATTCGATCAGGACGTCGGCCCAGCGGGCGAGGTCGAGCACGACCGCCTTCGCCTCGGGCACCGACAAGTCGAGCTGCACGTCGAGCTTGCCGGCGTTCACCGACTGCCATTGCGCGGTGTCCTCCAACCCGTTCGCCGAGCCGGCGAGGTAGGGGCCGGCGGTGCGGATGGCGTCGATGCGGCCTTCGGACTCGACCCGGATGACGGTGGCGCCCCAGTCGGCGAGCACACGGGTGGCCATCGGGGCGGCGACCGCCCAGCTGAGGTCCAGCACCTTGAGCCCCTCGAACGGTAGGCGGGCGGGGTCGGTCGATTCCGCCGTCGGCCGTCGGAGCTCGGGTACGGCGAGCTCGGCCGCCAACTCGGCCTCGTGCTCACCGAGGTGCGGTGCCCGCCCGAGGCGGCGCAACGGCACGCTCGAGCGGGCGGCTGGGCCGGGCGCATCGATCTCGCGGTCGCCGAGATCGATGCGGTCCCAGAAGCCGCGCGCCGCGAGCTGCTCGGAGGCCAGCACGTCGGCCGTGCTGGCGACCGGCGCGATGAGGAGCTTGCGTCGCATCGCCTCGGCGAGCAACTCGGCCTTGGTCCGGGTCGCCGTGAACGCCGAGACCGCAGCAGCGGCGTCGTCGAGGATCGTCGGGGCCAGCGCGCCGGAGAAGATCTGCACGAAGAGCCCCGGCCAGTCGACCCCGGCGAGGTCCGCGGTGCAGAAGCCCTCCTCGTGCACCCACTGCATGAGCCGCGCGGTGAACGGCCCGACCATGGCCCCGAACAGGAACGTGATCGACACGTGGCCGTCCGCGGCCGGGTAGACGAACCGCAGTTCGTACGGCCCGACGGCGATCCCGCCCGCCGCTCGCTGATAGGACGCAGCACCGACGGCGGCGGCCAGCACCGAGGTCTGGGTCGCTTGCAGCACACACTGCTGGGCGGACACGTCGACGTGACCGCCCAGGCCGCACTGGGCCCGGTGGTGCAGCGCGACGAGGGCGCCGACCGCAGCCTCGGCGGCGGCGTGCTGGAACGCCTGGGGAACCGAGATGCGCACCGGCGCCCGGTCGGCATCGCCGGTGAGCGCGAGCTGGCAGCCGGCGGCGAGCACGGTCAGATCGGTCGCAGGCCAGGAGGCTTTCGGGCCGTCGGAACCGAAGGCGGACACCGAGACGGTCACGAGGTGCGGGTGGCGTCCCCGCCAGGCCTCGAGATCGACGCTCGCACGGTCGAACGCGCCGTTGTCGAGCACCACGTCGGCGGACGCGAGCAGGGCGTCGAGATCGACAGCCCCGAGGCGCGCGGAGCGCTTACCCCGGTGCTGGGCGAGGTGCCAGGCCCCGGTCCCGGCGATCGTTGGCGACACCCGCCGAGCACGGTTGCCCGCCTCGGGTTCGAGGAGGACGACGTCGGCGCCGAGTTGGGCCAGGATCAGTCCGGCGAGGGCGCCGCGGTCATCGGTGAGGTCGACGATCCGGTAGGGCGACAGCATGGTCGCCGACGCTAACCCTCGGCCGTCGTGGCCTCGGACGCCTCGATCAACGGTGGGGGCGGGCCACGGCGGCCGGTCGCAGCGCGACGGCCCCGGAGCGTACGGCGCGGTCCCACACGAACCCGCCCCACCAGCAGCCCACCCCGAGCACGACCAAGCCGGTGGCGGCGCCCGTCACCCCTGCGGAGGTGGCCTCGACGACGGCTCGGGCGGTCGCGGCGAGATCGGTGACCCACCGCTCGGCCGCCCAGACCGCGAGCCGCGGCACGACGACCCACAGCAACCCGGCGGTGATGGCCCACACCCCGACCCGCCGCAACACCCGGGCGCGCCCACCGAGCGCGAAGGCTGCGCCGGCGGCGACGAGCGCCGCCATGGCGAGGGGTCCGACCGCGTCGGCGAGCACGGAGCGGGCGGTTCCGATCCCGGGCACCTCGACCGAAGGCAGCTCGATCGGATCGGTGGCGATCTCGGGCACCGCTGCGGCGAGTCGGGGATCGAGTGCAGCGAGCCGGTCGCGCAGCACGGTGGTCACCACGCCGCTGTCGAGCCGGGTCGGGCGCGTCGGCGTCTCCCCGAGCGCCGTGGCGTGGGCGGAGGAGACGACTTCGAGCAGGGCATCGGTGAGACGCTTGTCGGCGAGCATCCCGTCGAGCACGCCGGCGAGCCGCGGGTCCCCCGCCGGGAGGCCCGCAGCCTCGACGGCACCGACGACGGCCCCGGACAGTCGGCGGGCGACCTCGGCTCGGGCCGCAGGATCGTCGAGCACGGCCCGAGCCACCTTCGACGACCGTTGGGGGTCGCCGACGGTCCGCAGGAACACGAACCCCGCCCACGCCACCGACGCCGCCAGCAGCGCGAGGGCGGTCAGGACCCGGGACAGGACGGCCGACGGCGACAGGGGGTGGGCCACTGGTCCGTTCCGTCGGCGGCGGGCGGGCGCTTCTGAGCGTTACGCCGGCTGCCGACGGGCGAGAAGCTTGCCCAGCCGCTTCATCCCCGAGCGGAACCCGGCGGCGCCCGCCCGAGCCACCACCGGTGCGAGGAACCGGGGCACGAGCGGCACCACGACGTCCTCCCGCCACTCGACCACGGCACCGGCTCCGTCGGGCCGCACCGTGAACCCGGCGGTGCCGGTGAGCACCGGGCCGAGCTTGCGCACCTCGCACGTGCCGGACCCGGCAGCGTCGTCCCAAGCGCAGGAGACGACCTCCATGCGGTCCTCGAGTGCGAGTCGCCCGAGGCCGGTCCACGCGGTGAAGCGGGCCCCGGGAGCCGTCGGGTCGCCCGGCGCCACCTCGACCCGGGTCGCCGGGATCCACTCGGCGTGACCCGCCCAGTCGACGAGTTCGTCCCACACGAGGCGCACGGGAGCGTCGAACCGGTGGATGACGTCGAAACGTACGGAGCCCATGCCCGTCATCGTCCCAGCCCGCAGCGCCGCTGTCGTGGCGCAGCGCCCGGTCGGAGGTCACGGACGTCCGCAGCCGTGCGGCACCGCGCCGGTAGCGTCGCTTCGATGGGAGCGCCGTCGCTGCAGTGCTCGTGGACCCCGGAGGGTCTCGCGCTGTGGTCGTGGAACGGGGATGCGCCCGCCGACGGGAACGTCGCCCGCCAGCAGGCCCGTGCGGTCCTCGGGCCGCTGGCGCTCGAGCAGTCGATCGCCGCCCGGGGCACGGTCCATCTCCCCGGCGGGCGGCGCTCGGGGGTCGGGTTCGTGGTGCTCCCGCCGGACGCCGCGTTCGTCGCGCTGATCGACCGGTACCCCAACGGGTCGTGGAGCCCGTCGCTGCGGTGGATGCACGCCGCCGCCCGGCTCGCCGGGGCGGCGGGCGCCCGCGGGCTCGTGCTGCCCGATCTCGACGTGGTGGGCCTCACCTGGCGGGCCCGTTGGCAGCTCGTCGCCGACGCCGGCCTCGACGACGCCATCGCCGCCCTCGAGTCGGCGCGCCCCGCCGTGGTGGGCGCATGCGGCACCACCGACGACGAGCTCGCTCGCACGGTGGTCGCCGCGCTGTGCGACGCCGCGTGCCGGTGGGTGCTGCGCAGCGAGGGCTGGCGTCCGTCGCTGGGCACCGGTCGTTCCGCACCGGTGGTCGCGCTCCGCCGGGTGTGCGATGCGCTGGCCGGCTCGCCCGTGATCGGGGGTGGCACGGCGCGTCACGAGGCCGCCGTCGCCACCTGGGCCACCGCGCTGGCCGACGCCCGGGATCGCATCGAGGGCGGGCTCGAGGTCACCGCTCGGGCCCGGCTCGTGCCGCCCGAGGCGCCCGACGACGACTGGGTCCTCGAACTCGAGGTCCTCGACGACCTCGACCCGTCCCTGGTCGTGCCGTGGGCCGAGATCCTTCACGGCGGGCCGGCGGCGTCGACGCTCGCCGCCGGCCGATCGCTCGCGCCCCTGCGGCGGCGGCTGTCGCGGCTCGCCGCCCGGGTCGGCGCCCAGGTTCCCGCCCTCGGTGCGCTCCGTGCCGTGCCCACCCCGGCGGCCGTCGCCCTCGACGCCGTCGGGGTCGGTCACCTGCTCACCGGAGGGCTCGACGTGTGCGAGCGAGCCGGGCTGCCGGTGCTCGTGCCCGCCGGACTCGTGCGCCGGCGTCGCGCCCGGGTGACCGGTGTGGCCACGCCGTCGGAGACGGGCGGTCCGAGCGGGAACCTCGGCCGGGCGATGGTCGAGATCGATTGGGGTCTCGCACTGGGAGACGACCCGCTCGATGCCGCCGAGTTGGAGGCGCTCGCTGCGGCCAAGGCGACCGTCGTGCGGGTTCGCGGCGAGTGGGTGCACCTCGACGCCGAGCAGGTCGCCGCCGCCCTCGAGGCACTGGCCCGGCGCCGGGCCCACGAGGCCACCGTCGACACCGCCGGGCTCCTTCGCCTTGCGGCGCAGGTCGCCGTCAGCGAAGCGCCGGGCGCGACACCCACGGAGGTCAGCGCCCGGGACTGGCTCGGTGCGCTGCTCGACGGCCTGCCCGACGCCTCCCTCGCCGAGGCCGTCGAGCCCGAGGGGTTCGTCGGGTCGCTGCGCCCGTACCAGCGTCGGGCGCTCGGCTGGTTCGACTTCCTCCGCCGGCTCGGCCTCGGTGGGTGCCTGGCCGACGACATGGGCTTGGGGAAGACCCCGACGACGTTGGCGCACCTCGTCGCTCGCGCCGGCAGCGGTCGTCCGAGCCTGGTGGTCTGCCCGCTGTCGGTGGTGCACAACTGGGAGGCCGAGGCCGGCCGGTTCGCCCCGTTGCTGCGGGTCGGTGTCGTCCACGGGTCCGAACGGGCCCGGGGCGAGCAGCTGGCGCTCGTGGCCGCGGAGCACGACGTGCTGATCACCACCTACGGCACGCTGAGCCGTGACCCGGCCGGTTTCGCCGGCGTGGCGTGGGAGGTGGTCGTGTGCGACGAGGCGCAGGCCGTGAAGAACCACCACACGCACGCCGCCCGGGCCGTTCGACGCCTGCGCGCCGCCCAGAAGGTCGCGCTGACCGGCACCCCGATCGAGAACCGGCTGGCCGAGCTCTGGGCGATCCTCGACGCGGTCAACCCCGGCATGCTGGGGGGCATCACCTGGTTCCGGGAGCAGTTCGCCGCCCCGATCGAGCAGCACGGCGACGAGCGGGCGCTCGCCGAACTCCGCCGGCTGTCGGGGCCGTTCCTGCTGCGGCGCACGAAGGCCGATCGCGCCCTCGTGCCCGACCTGCCCGACAAGGTCGAGCAGCACTGCTGGGCCACGCTCACCCGGGAACAGGCGTCGCTCTACAAGGCCGTGCTCGACGACTTCCTGGAGGCGGCCGACGACGAGGGCGGGATGCGGCGCCGCGGCCTGGTCCTGGCCACGGTCACCCGTCTCAAACAGATCTGCAACCACCCGGCCCACTATCTCGGCGACGGTTCCCGCCTCGGCGGCCGCAGCGGCAAGCTCGCCCGCTTCGACGAACTCGTCGACGAGTTGCTCGACGCCGGGGAACGGGCGCTGGTGTTCACCCAGTACCGCGAGATGGGCGACCTGCTCGTGCGGCACCTCCAGGAACGACTGGGTCTCGCCGTGCCGTTCCTGCACGGCGGGGTTCCCAAGTCCCGTCGCGATGCGATGGTCACCGCGTTCCAGGCCGGGCAGGGTCCGCCGTTGCAGCTCGTGTCGCTCAAGGCCGGCGGCACCGGGCTGAACCTGACCGCGGCGAGCCGGGTCGTGCACTACGACCGCTGGTGGAACCCCGCTGTGGAGCAGCAGGCGACCGATCGGGCCTGGCGCCTGGGTCAGCAGCGAACCGTGTTCGTCCACACCCTCGTGTGTCAGGGCACGCTCGAGGAACGGATCGACGCGCTGCTCGCGGACAAACAACGCCTCGCCGGTCTCGTCGTCGGCTCCGGGGAGGCATGGCTCACGGAGTTGTCCACCGAGCAGCTGCGCGACCTGTTCCGGCTCGACCCGCCCGGGGACGGCCACCGGTGACCCGGATCCGTGGAGCGGCCGGTGCCGGCGTCGCCGAGCTGGCGGCGCGCGTCGCCGACGGGGCGCGGCTCGGTCGAGGGCGGACGATCGCTCGCCGGGGCCTGGTGGGTTCGCTCGCGGTGACGGCGGGAAGCGTCACCGCCGAGGTCGAGGGCAGCCGTCCCGAGCCCTACGAGGTCGTGGTTTCGTGCCGGCCGGCCTCGGCGGGCGTGGTGGCCGAGCTCGCCGCCGTCGTGGCCGACGACGAGCTGGCGGCCCGCCAGTTCGCTCGGGGGACGGTGCGGCCCGGGCTGGTCGATCTCGCGGTGTCGGCCGCCGTCGAGGTGGTGCCCGAGCCGATGGACGTGTCGTTCTCCTGCACGTGTCCGGATTGGGGCGAGCCGTGCAAACACGCCGTCGCCGTGCTGTTGGCGTTCGCGAGCGCCGTCGACGACGACGGCACCGTCCTGCTGCGCTGGCGCGGCCTCGAGCCCTCGACCACGACGCCGTCGGTCGCCGCCCCGTCGGCCCCGGCGACGATCACCGACCTGCTGGCCCGCCTCCCGCCCGGCGTGCGTCGAGGCGCCGGTGCCGAGCCCACGCCGCCCGTGGTCGGGCCGCCGGCGGACCCGGCGCTCGAGGCGTTCTTCGGCGGGTCCATGCCGTCGGCGGGGCCTGTCCTGTCCGGGACGGCTCTGGGTGGCGCGCCTGGTTGCGGCCTCGACCTCGGCGGCGGCGGCTCGTTCGTCGTCGAGGGGATCGACGCCGCCCCCGTGTTGTCCGAGGCCTTGGGCGTGATCGCCGAGGCGCTCGAGTCGTTCTCCTGACCGCAGAGGGCCCGGCGCGGTGCCACCGCCGGGCCGTGCGGCCCGCTAGGTTGCGCTACGACCGTGAAGCGGGTCCCGTGAGGCCCGCACGGAAGCGAGGTGCACATGAGCGATGCCGTCGAGCGCGCCCCGATCGGCGCGACCACCGAGGTGCTGTCGGCTGCCGACGTGCGGCGGGCGATCACCCGGATCGGGCACGAGATCGTCGAGCGGAACCGGGGCCTCGACGAGGTGGTGCTCGTCGGGATCCAGACCGGTGGGGTGTGGTTGGCCCAACGCCTCGGCGCGGCCATCGCCGGGTTCGAGGACGGCGCGATGGTGCCGGTCGGCACGCTCGACGTGAGCTTCTACCGCGACGACATCGGCCTGCGGCCGGTGGTGCCGTCGGCGCCGACCGCGTTGCCGGCGCTCGACGGACGGGTGGTGGTGCTCGTCGACGACGTGCTGTACACCGGCCGCACGATCCGCGCCGCGCTCGACGCGCTCAACGATCACGGCCGTCCACGCGCCGTGCAGCTCGCCGTGCTCGTCGACCGGGGGCACCGCGAGCTGCCGATCCGGCCCGACTTCGTCGGCAAGAACCTGCCGACGAGCCGGGAGGAGACCGTGACCGTCGACCCCGAGGGCGTGGTGATCGAGCGCCGGGGAGGTGGGCGGTGAGGCGCCACCTGCGTTCGATCGAGGAACTCGGCGTCGACGGGATCCGGGCCCTGCTCGATCTCGCCGGGCACATGGCCGAGGTGAACCGACGGCCGATCCCGAAGGTGCCGGCGCTGCGGGGCAAGACCGTCGTGTCGCTGTTCTTCGAGGATTCGACGCGGACCCGGTTGAGCTTCGAGACCGCCGCCAAGCGGCTGTCGGCCGACGTGATGACGTTCTCCGCGTCGAGCTCGAGCGCCAACAAGGGCGAGTCGCTGCGCGACACCGTCGAGACGCTCGACGCCATGGGGATCGACGCGATCGTGGTGCGCCACAAGTCGTCCGGGGTGCCGTGGCAGATCGCCCGCTGGACCGACGCAAGCATCGTCAACGCCGGCGACGGCTGGCACGCCCACCCAACGCAGGCGCTGCTGGACTGCTACACGATCCGCGACCGGTTGCCCGGGCGCCGCTTCGACGACCTTCACGTCGCCATCGTCGGCGACGTCAAGCACAGCCGGGTGGCCCGGTCCGACGTTGCGGCGTTGCGCGCCCTCGGGGCGCGCGTCACCCTCGTGGCCCCGCCGACGCTGCTGCCCCCGAGCCTGGACGGCTGGGGTGTCGAGGTGTCCCACGACCTCGATGCCGTCGTCGGTGCCCGGGGCGCCGACGCCGTCGACGTCGCCTACGTGTTGCGGATGCAGCTCGAACGTCAGGAGCAGGCGCTGGTGCCGACGCTGCGGGAGTACACGTCCTGCTTCGGCCTGACGCCCGAGCGGGCGGGCCGTCTGCCCGATCATGCGCTCGTGATGCACCCGGGCCCGATGAACCGGGGCGTCGAGATCGCCCCGGAAGTCGCCGACTCGCCCCGCTCGGTGGTGACGGCGCAGGTCGCCAACGGCGTCGCCGTTCGGATGGCCGTCCTGTACTGGCTCCTCGGTTCGGGAGCCGATCTCGCCAAGGAGGCGGAGTGATGTCGACGACGTTGGTACTCAAGGGCGGCGACGTCGTCGATCAGGCCGGCCGGCGTCGGGCCGACGTGGTGGTCGTCGACGGGGTGATCGCTGCGGTCGGACCGGACCTCGGCCCGCCCACCGGGGCACGGGTGCTCGACGCGGCCGGCTGTCTCGTCAGCCCGGGCTTCGTCGATCTGCACACGCACCTACGTGAGCCGGGCAAGGAGGAGGCCGAGACGGTCGAGACCGGGAGCCGGGCCGCGGCGCTCGGCGGGTTCACGGCGGTGCTGGCCATGCCCAACACCACCCCGGCGATCGACTCCGCGGCCATGGTGCGCGACGTCCTCGAGCTCGGTCGGCGGGCGTCGCTGTGCGACGTGTACGTGTCGGGCGCCATCACCGTCGGACGCGGGGGCGAGCGGCTGGCGCCGCTCGCGGAGATGGCGGCGCTCGGGGTGCGGTTATTCACCGACGACGGCAACGGGGTGCAGGACACCCGGTTGATGCGTCGGGCGCTCGAGTACGCGAGCGGGCTCGGCGTCACCCTCGCCCAGCACTGCGAGGACGACGCGCTGTGCGCCGGCGGCGTGATGCACGAAGGGGAGTGGTCGAGCCGGCTCGGCCTGCCCGGTCAGCCGTCCGAGGCCGAGGAGCTGATGGTGTTGCGGGACATCGCCCTCGCCCGGCTCACCGGCGCCCGCGTGCACTTCCAGCACCTGTCGACCCGTCGGTCGGTGGCGCTCGTGCGTGAGGCCCGTGCCGCCGGGCTGCCGGTGTCGTGCGAGGCGACCCCCCACCACTTCACGCTGACCCACGCCGAGTGCGCGTCGTACGACCCGGTGTTCAAGGTGAACCCGCCCTTGCGCACCGATGCCGACGTCGCGGCCGTGAAGGTCGGACTCGGTGACGGCACGATCGACGCCATCGCGACCGACCATGCGCCGCATGCGCCGCACACCAAGGAACTGCCCTTCGACCAGGCGCCGCCGGGGATGCTCGGGCTCGAGACCGCCCTCGCGCTCGCGCTGACGGAGTTGGCCCTGCCGATCGAGGAGGTGCTCGCCCTGATGAGCTGGCGCCCGGCGGCGGTCGGCGGCATGGCCGAGCGCCACGGCGGGCCGGTGACGCCGGGTCGAGCCGCCAATCTCGCCGTGGTCGATCCGGCGCACGAGTGGGTCGTCGACGCGAACGCGTTGGCGTCCAAGGCCCGCAACACCCCGTATGCCGGACGGCGGCTGCGGGGGAAGGTCCGCCACACGGTGTTCGGCGGTGTCGCCGTGGTCGTGGACGGCGAGCCGCAACGGTGAGCTTCATGAATGACTATGCAGAGGTGAGCATTATCATGCAAGGATGGTCGTCATGAGCGCCACC
>JBILVB010000132.1:0-10384 GCA_044370695.1 Acidimicrobiales bacterium
GTCATCAACCCCTGGTCGATGCCGAACGCATCGTCGAGCACCTTGACCAGCGGGACGAAGCAGTTCGTGGTGCACGACGCATTCGACACGACCTTGTGGACCTTCGGATCGAAGTCGTTGTGGTTCACGCCGTAGACGAAGGTGGCATCTGCACCGGCCGACGGCGCCGACACGATCACGTACGGGGCACCGGCATCGAGGTGCATCGCGGCCTTGTCCCGGTCGGTGAAGATGCCGGTGGATTCGACGACGACGTCGACGCCCAGCTCGCCCCAGGGGAGCGCCTTGGGGTCGCGGACCTGCAGGACCTTGAGCACGTCGCCGTCCACGGCGATGCCGTCCCCGGCGACCTTCACGTTCGCCGGCAGCGTGCCCAGGACCGTGTCGTACTTCAGCAGGTGGGCCATGGTCGCCAGGTCACCGAGGTCGTTCACGGCGACGAAGTCGATGTCGGCACCGGCCTTCTTGGCCGCCCGGAAGAAGTTCCGGCCGATCCGACCGAAGCCGTTGATGCCCACTCGTACCGTCATTGGGGGTCCTTTCCCGAAGGGTGCCGCAGCGCGTCGTCGGGCGAACCCTAGCGAGACGGTCCCGGTGGACCAGGAGCCAGCGGTCCCCCGATCAGGACCGGCTGAGCTCTCGGTGCGCCACGCTGGGCACCGCACCCCGGTGTCGCATCCGCCGCGCCAGTTCCTCGGCGACGACGACGGACCGGTGCTGCCCCCCGGTGCAGCCGACGGCCACGGTCAGATACGCCCGGCCCTCGGCGGCATAGGCCGGCATCAGCACCCCGAGCAGCTCGACGGTGCGATCCAGGAACTCCTCGGTGACGGTCTGGTGCATCACGTACTCCCGCACGTCGGGCTCGAGCCCCGTCCGGTCACGGAGTCGATCGACCCAGTACGGGTTCGGCAGGAAGCGGCAGTCCAGCACCATGTCGGCGTCGAGGGGCAGGCCGTGCTTGAACCCGAACGACACGAAGCGCACCTGCGGGCCTCGCGCCACCTGGTCCGGGGCGAACACCTCGACCAGGCGAGCCTTGAGCTGGTGGATCGACAGGTTCGTCGTGTCGACGACGAGGTCGGCCTCGTTCTTCAACGCCTCGAGCCGGCGCCGTTCCCGCCCGATCGCCTCCAGCGTCCCGGCGTCGTCGTCGCCGGCGAGTGGATGCCGCCGCCGGCTCGCGCCGTACCGCTGCACGAGCACGCCGTCCGACGCGTCGAGGAACAGGATGCGCAGGCTGTTGCCCGCCGAGCGAAGCCGGCTCACGACGGCGGTGACGTCGGCCGTGTGGGGCCCGGTGCCCACGACGAGGGCCAGACGGTCGATCTTCGACCCGGGGGCGTTGGCCAGTTCGGCGACTTTCTCCATGAGCTCGGTCGGGAGGTTGTCGATGACGAACCAGCCGAGGTCTTCGAGGGCATCAGCGGACTGGGAGCGGCCCGCTCCCGAGAGCCCCGTGATCACCAGGATCTCGGTCATCGAGAAGGATCGTACGTTGCGATCACCCGGCGTCACGCACGAGTTCACCGAAGCTTCGGCGGGCGTTCAACAGCAGCAGGCGCGGGATCGACGCCGCCTCGGCGTACTCGTCGGCGCGGGCGAGGAACCCCGGTGGCGGGGCCGGCTCCTCCATCCGTTCGATCACGAGACCGTTGGCCGCCATGGCGTTGACGTACCGGCTCAACGGCCGATGGATGAACGGGATGAACACCCCCTTTTCCACCTCCTGCAGTGACTCGTCCTCGACGAGGTACGGCCCGATGCGCCAGTACTGCTCGGGCGGGTCGAGGATCTGGTCGTCGATCCAACCCGAGTTCGGCGTCTGCAGCAACGGGTGGTTCAAGAAGAACAGGAATCGTCCCCCCGGGCGCAGCACCCTCGCCACCTCGGCGATGGCTTCGTCGACCTCACGGATGTGTTCGAACACCAGACATGCGACAACGGCGTCGAACGTCGCGTCGCCGAACGGAAGCGCGCTCGCCCCGGCCCGGGCGTAGCCGGGTCCCCCGGCCCGGTCGGTCGCCACCACGAGCTGGGCCCACGTCGGATCCACCCCGACCACCCGGGTGGCGCCCACGTCGACGGCGAGCCGTGCGATCTGGCCCTCGCCGCACCCGACGTCGAGCACGTCGCGGGCGCCGGCCAGCCCGGCCGCAGCGAGCGGGAGGATCTGCTCGGTGTACTCCGGATCGGCGCCGTCGGTGAAGCCCTCCTGCCACCAGTCGGCGTGCCGCTCCCACAGGTCGTCGTCGGTCACGCCACACCTCCGTGGAGCTTCGCGAACACGGCGTCGGCCACGGCGTCGGGCAGCCAGGGCAGCGCCCGAAGATCGTCCCGGCTCGCCGACCGGACCTTGGTGATCCCGCCGAGCTCTTTCAGGAGCCGCTTCTGCCGCGTCGGGCCGAGCCCGGCGATCCCGTCCAGCGCGCTCACCGTCATCCGCTTGTTGCGCAGCTCGGCATGGAACGAGTTGGCGAAGCGATGGGCCTCGTCGCGCAGCCGCTGCAGGAGGAACAGCGCCTCGGACTGGCGAGGAACCGGAACGGGTTCGAGCCGTCCGGGCACGTAGACCTCCTCGAACCGCTTGGCCAACGACGCGAGCGGGATCTCGTCGTCGAGTCCGAGCTCGCGCACCACCCGCTCGGCCACCCCGAGCTGCCCCTTGCCACCATCGACGACGAGGAGCTGCGGCGGGTAGGCGAAACGGCCCGGACGGTCACCCGGATCCCGGTCGCGCTCGTCGAGATAGGCGGTGAGCCGACGGGTCAGGACCTCCTCCATCGCAGCGAAGTCGTCGTTGCCGGCCACGGTGCGCACCTTGAACCGGCGGTATTCGCTCTTGCGCGGCAGGCCGTCCTCGAACACGACCATCGAGCCCACGTAGTCCGTGCCGTGCAGGTGCGCCATGTCGTAGCACTCGATGCGCAACGGGGCCTCGGGCAGGCCGAGCGCGTCCTGGAGTTCGTTGAGCGCCCGGGCGCGGCTGTTGTGGTCGGCCGCCCGGCGCAGCTTGTGGCGGGTGAACTCCTCCTTGGCGTTGCGGGTCACCGTCTCGTGGAGCTCGCGCTTGTCGCCCCGCTGAGGCACACGCACCTGCACCTTGGATCCCCGCTGCCCGGCGAGCCACTCCTCGTACACCTCGAGCGCCTGCGGCTCGACCGGGACGAGCACCTGCTTGGGCACGCCGAGGGGCGGCTCGTCGCCGTAGAGCGCCTCGAGCACTCGGGCCACGAGCTCGGCGTCGTCGAGCGCCTCCACCTTGTCGAGCACGAACCCCTTGCGGCCCACCACCCGGCCCTTGCGCACGAAGAACACCTGCACGGCCGCTTCGAGCTCGTCGTCGGCGATCCCGACGACGTCGAGATCCTCGGAGCGCTCGCCGACCATCTGCTGGCGCTCGACGGCGCGCTGCACCGCGGCGAGCCGGTCGCGCAGGCGCGCCGCACGCTCGAACTCGAGCTCGCCGGCCGCCGCCTTCATCTCCTGCTCGAGCCGCCGCACGATCGGGTCGGTCTCGCCGTCGAGGAAGTCGACGAGCTCGGTCACCAGCCCGGCATACGCGCCCTGGTCGATCTCCCCGACGCAGGGGCCGGAGCATTTCTCGATGTGGAACAGCAGGCAGGGACGGCCGAGCCGCTCGTGTTCGCGGAACTTCGACGGACCGCACGTGCGCACCGGGAACGAGCGCACCAGCAGATCGAGCGTCTCCCGGATCGCGTAGGCGTGCGCGTAGGGGCCGAAGTAGCGGACCCCCTTGCGCTTGCGACCCCGAACCACCATGGCCCGGGGCCACTCCTCGTCGAGCGTGACCGCCAGGAACGGGTAGCTCTTGTCGTCACGGAGCCGGACGTTGAAGCGCGGCCGGTGCTGCTTGATGAGGCTGTACTCGAGCATGAGCGCCTCGACCTCGTTGCGCACCTCGATCCACTCCACCGAGACCGCCGTGGCCACCATCGTCGCGGTGCGCGGATGGAGGTTCCGGGGGTCCTGGAAGTAGTTCGACAGGCGCTGCCGCAGGCTGGACGCCTTGCCGACGTAGATCACCCGGCCGTCGGCGTCCTTGAACTGATACGAGCCCGGGGTGTCGGGAATCGTTCCGGCAGGCGGGCGCTCGACCATCGCCCCGGAGGATACGGGTGCCGCCGGCCCTCCTGCGGGGTCACCGGCCGATGCCGGGCAGCTCGAGGCGTTCACCGGCGGCGGCGAGCACCTCCACCACCCGGTCGACGTCGTCGGTGATCGTGAGGCGATCGACGTCGGCCGGGGAGATCGCGCCGCGATCGCGCAGCGTGCCGGTCACCCAGTCGAGCAGCCCGCCCCAATAGTCCTCGCCGAACAACACCACGGGGAAGTCGTGGAGGCGACCGGTCTGCATCAACGTCAGCGCTTCGAACAACTCGTCGAGGGTGCCGTACCCGCCGGGCAGGAGGACGAAGCCGTACGAGTACTTGACGAGGATGACTTTGCGGGCGAAGAAGTAGTGGAAGCGAACGACCTTGTCGAGGTACGGGTTCGTCTTCTCCTCCGACGCGATGTCGATCGTCGCCCCGATCGAGTATCCCCCGACGTCCTTGGCCCCCCGATTGGCGGCCTCCATCAGCCCGGGCCCGCCGCCGGTCATCACGTTGAAGCCCGTGCGGGCCACCTCGGCGGCGAGCGCCCGCGCCGCCGTGTAGTACGGCGTGTCCTCACCGAAACGGGCCGATCCGAAGAACGTGACGCACGGCCCGACGAAGTGCAGGGCTCGGAACCCGTCGACGAACTCGCGCGAGATCCGCAGGACGCGGGCGAACTCCTTGGTCCGCGAATCCCGACCGGCGAGCAGCCGGGGCTCGCTGCTCGCCTCGGCACCGAATGTCTTCCCGAACGGTCGCAAGGGCAACGGCGGTCGATCCATCACCCGAGTCTGGCTCCGCAGGGCCTCGCCGGGGCAGCATGGCCCCATGGCCCCCCGCTTCGACCGAGACTTCGACGTCCCCTACGGCGTGCTCGAAGCGGTCAGCCCGCTCGTGCGCCGGATCGTCGCCGAGAACCCCGGACCGTTCACGTTCCGCGGCACCGGCACCTACGTGATCGGCCACGGCCGGGTGGCCGTGGTCGATCCGGGGCCCGACAACGCCGCCCACCTCGATGCGCTGCTCGACGGCCTGCGGGGCGAAGAGGTGGCCTGCGTGCTCGTCACCCATACCCACCGGGACCACTCGCCCGGCGCCCGCCTCGTGGCCGAACGGACCGGCGCGCCGATCGTCGGCTGCGCGCCGCACCCGAGCGACGACGGTGGTCTCGTGGAGACCGCCGAGGAATCCGAAGTGAGCACCGAGGAGCCGTGGGACTCGGCGCACACGCCGCAGGACCAGCTCGTCGACGGCGACGTCGTGACCGGCCCGGGGTGGACCCTCGAGGCCGTCGAGACCCCGGGCCACATCGCCAACCATCTCTGCTTCGCCCTGCGGGAGGAGTCGACCCTGTTCTCGGGCGACCACGTCATGGGGTGGTCGACGACGGTCATCGCTCCGCCGGCCGGCGACATCGACGCCTACTTCCGGAGTCTCGACAAGGTGCGCGCCCGCCCGGAGACGACCTACCGGCCGACCCACGGACCGGCGATCGCCGATCCCGTCCGCCTCGTGGGCGAGCTCATCGAGCACCGTCGTGAGCGCGACGCACAAGTGCTCGACGCCGTGCGCTCGGGGGTGAGCGAGGTGAAGGCGATCGTCGCCCTGCTCTACGTCGGCGTCGACGAGAAGCTCCACAAGGCGGCGGGCCGGTCCGTCCTCGCCCACCTGCTGTCGCTGCGCCAGCGCGGGCTCGTGCGCTCCGACGGGCCGCTCGGCGGCTCGGCGACCTGGCTCCCCACCGGCTGAGCGGATACCCCCGGGGGAATAGAGGGTCCGGACCGCGTGTTGGTCCGGATGCCGAGGCGACGAGGCACGACCACGAGGAGCCGACGATGGCCGCCGCACGCACGCTGTCCACCACCGAGTTCGAGCCGACGATCGCCTCGAACGACGTGGTCCTCGTCGATTTCTGGGCGAGCTGGTGCGGGCCCTGCCGCAGCTTCGCCCCGATCTTCGAGGCCGCCGCGCTCGACAACCCGGATCTCGTGTTCGCCAAGGTCGACACCGAGGCCGAACAGCGTCTCGCCGCCCAACTCGGTATCTCCTCGATTCCGACGCTCATGATCTTCCGCGAGCAGATCCTCCTCTACGCGCAGCCCGGCGCCCTGCCCCGCCATGCGCTCGACGACCTGATCCGGCAGGTCCGTTCGCTCGACATGGACGAGGTGCGGCGTCAGGTCGCCGAGGAGCAGCCCGAAGGCTGATCAGCTCGGCGCGCCGAGGGCGGCGACCGCACCCCGGGCGAACAGCCCGGAAACCGCTCGACCGGCACGCTCACCGGCCCGGGCGAGCACTTCCCAGATCGCCGGCACGAGCGCCGGCGGATACCCGTGGGCGGCGAACATCCGGGTCATCCAGCCGGCGTGCTCGTCGACGAGTTGCGGCTCACCGACCATCCCGGCCGCCGCCACGACGCGCACCCCGTCCTCGATCGAGGCCTGCACCTCCTCGCGCCGGAACGCGTCGGCGTCGACGAGCCCGCGGGCGGACAGCGTTGCGACCGCAGAACCGGCGAGCGTGCCAGCAGCCAGCTCCAGCGGTTCCCAGGTCACGAGATCGAGCGATCCCGCCTGCGGCAACGGGCGCAGTCCCTCGCCGAGCTCGAGCCACACGGTCGCACCGAGCGTTGCGGCGCGCCGCCGATCGCCGGCGATCGCGCCGCCGCCGACGGCCGTGTCGAACCCGAGCGCTCGTGCCGCGGCCAGGGACCGGGCGGCGCCCGGCAGGTTGGCCACGCGGGTGCAGCTGACGGCGACGAGGTCGGCGTCGAGATCGGCGAGCACGCGAGCGAGGTGTCCGGCCGACAACGGCGCTCCGAGGTAGGTGACCCGGAACCCGTCGAGCAGCAGCAATTCCGCAGCCATGCGGCCCGGGAGGCTGTGGACCTCACCTTCGGCGCACACCACCACGGCGTGCTCGCGCCAGGGGGCCGGTTCGAACCCCACGGTCAACGTCGACAGCACGGCGTCGCTCACGGCGGTGACCGCGTGCTCCTGGCCGACGCTGCACCGGGCCTCGGCCCAGCGCTCACCCACGAGTTGCTGGACGGGCGCGAGCAGCTCCGTGATCAGGCGCCGAGGGTCGGCGCCGCCCGCAAGGAGCTCGGCGGCGACGTCGGCCGCACCGCTGCGCTCGGCCAGCAGGGCACTCGAGAGGAACCGCAGGCGCCCGGCCTCCACCTCGTCGTCGATCGGTTGCACGGCAGGACCTCCCCCCGGGGAGCGTAGCCACCGCCCGACAGCCGTCACACGAGCACGGACGCCGCAGCCGTGAGTGCCGTCGTCACCAGCAGTACGAGCACGAGCTGGCGGAACCGCGCCACCGGCACCCGGCCGGCGAGCCCGAGGCCGGCCCACTGCCCGGCCAGCAGGCCGGGCAGTGCGGCCGCCACGGTCCGAACGACGGTCGAGGTCACCTGGCCGGCGGCGGCGGCCAAAGCGATCCCGACGAGGTTCGCGACGAGGAACACCCGGGCCAGCGTCGCCCGAAACACCTCCGGCGGCGTGCCGCGCGCCTGCAGCAGCACCACCGCAGGGGGTCCGTTGGTGCTCACGCTGGTCGTGAGCACGCCGACGACGAACCCCACGGCGACGTCCACGCGTGCCGAGGGGCCGACCGGCCGCAGCCGGCGGACCAAGAGCCCGACCCCGACGAGCACCACGCCGGCGATCAGCAGCTTGAGCAGCCGATCCGACACCACGTCGAGCAGGACCGCTCCCGGGGCCAGACCGGCGAGCACCCCGACCGACAGCCGGCGCCAGGTACCCCGGTCGTCGACCGCTCTCAGCACGTACGAAAGCACCGCCGAGTTCACCAAACTCAGCGCGATCGACGACACCACGGCCGTCTTCGGGTCGATCAGCAGCGACAGCAGCGGGACGGTGAGCAGCGCAGCCCCGAAGGCTGTCACCCGGGTGATGGTCGTGACCCCGAACACGATGACGGTGACGGCGACCGCCTCGGCGAGGGACACGGCGGCGCACGGTACCCCCGGTCCGAACCGTCGAGGCTACGGTCGCCCGGTGCGCCCCGGTCCGTTGAGCGCTGCGTTCGCTGTGGTCGCGTTGGCGGCCGGCTGCTCGTCGAGCAGCCCCACCACCCCACCCTCCACCACGGGCACGCCGGCCAGTACCGCAGCGCCTGCGAGCCGACCGGCGGCACCGCCGACGATCGACGCCCTGCTCGCGGCCGGGCGTCCGATCGCGCTCGCCCACGCCGGTGGCGACGACGCCTACCCGCACTCGACGCCGTTCGCCTTCGCATCGGCGGTCCGGGTGGGCACCGACGTGCTCGACCTCGACGTACAGCTCACCAAGGACGGCGTCCTCGTCGTGCATCACGACGAGACCGTCGACCGCACGACGAACGGCACCGGACGCGTCGCCGACAAGTCCTACGCCGAGCTGCGAGCCCTCGACAACGCGCACTGGTGGACGGCGCGTTGCACCTGCACCGGCCGCCCGGAGGCCGAGTACGTCCTGCGGGGCGTGCGCACCGGAGCGCGTCCCGCCCCCGCTGGTGCGGTCCCCGACGACTTCGTCATCGCCACGTTCGAGGAGATCGCCCGCCGCTTCCCCGACAAACCCCTGAACATCGAGATCAAGGGCAACCCTCCGGGGGCGCTCGACACCGTGGACACGCTCGCCGACGCCCTGCGCCGGTTGGGCCGCGAGTCGTCGTCGGTGGTCACCAGTTTCGACGACGAGGTGGTCGAGGCGTTCCGACGCAAGGCGCCGACCGTCGCGCTCAGCCCCGGGCTGCAGGCGTCGGCCCGGTTCGTGCTCGCCGGCGAAGTAGCCCCCGGCTTCCGCATCTACCAGCTCCCGCCCTCGTTCTCGGGCCTGCCGGTGGTGAACCCCGATCTCGTCGCCCGCTTGAAGCGGGCTGGCCTCGTGCTGTGGCTGTGGCCCAACGGCAACGGCGAGGACGTCGAGGGCTATCGGGCCTGGCTCGCGATGGGGGTGGACGGGATCAACGCCTCCGACCCGCCGGCGCTCGCCCAGGCCATGCCACCCGGGTCGTTGCGGCCGGGCTGAGCCGCACCCGGGCCGAGCCGCGTCCGGGCGGGCACGGCAGGCCCCCGGCCGGGCAGACTGTGACCGTGGCTTCCAACTCCTTCGGCGCACGCGCCAGCCTCTCGGTCGGCGACCGCAGCTATGACATCTTCCGACTCGACGCCCTCGAGGCGGACTACCGGGTCTCGCGGCTCCCCTATTCGATGAAGGTGCTGCTGGAGAACCTCCTGCGCCAGGAGAACGGCGTCGACGTGACCGCGCAGGACGTGATCGCGGTCGCGACCTGGGACGGCGCCGAGAGCGACACCGAGATCTCCTTCATGCCGGCCCGGGTGCTCATGCAGGACTTCACCGGTGTGCCCGCCGTGGTCGACCTGGCCTCGATGCGTGACGCCGTGGCCGAGCTCGGAGGCGACCCGCTCAAGGTGAACCCGCTCGTGCCGGTCGACCTGGTCATCGACCACTCGGTGATCGTCGACCATTACGGCGCCGCCGACTCGTTCGATCTCAACGTCAAGCTCGAGTACCAGCGGAACACGGAGCGCTACCGGTTCCTGCGCTGGGGGCAGCAAGGGTTCCGGAACTTCGGTGTGGTGCCGCCTGGCACCGGTATCTGCCACCAGGTCAACGTCGAGTACCTGGCCCAGGCGGTGTTCACCCGGGACGGCATGGCCTACCCCGACACGGTGGTGGGTACCGACAGCCACACCCCGATGGTGAACGGGCTCGGCGTCGTGGGCTGGGGTGTCGGCGGCATCGAGGCCGAGGCGGCGATGCTCGGCCAGCCGATCCCGATGCTGATCCCCCGGGTCGTCGGGTTCAAGATCTCGGGCGAGCTGCCCGAGGGCGCGACGGCCACCGACCTCGTCCTCACCGTCACCGAGATGCTGCGCAAGCACGGCGTCGTCGGGAAGTTCGTCGAGTTCTACGGGCCCGGCGTCGGCAACGTGCCGGTGGAGAACCGGGCGACCATCGGCAACATGTCCCCGGAGTACGGCTCGACGATCACGATCTTCCCGATCGACGACCAGACGCTCGCCTACCTGCGCTTCACCGGCCGCAGCGACGAACAGGTCGCCCTCGTCGAGGCCTACGCCAAGGCCCAGGGCCTGTGGCACGACCCGGCGGCCACCCCGCAGTTCTCCGAGACGCTCGAACTCGACCTGTCGACGGTGCGCCCGTCGCTCGCCGGACCGTCCCGCCCGCAGGACCGGGTGCCGCTCGACCGGTCCAAGACGATGTTCCGCG
>JBILVB010000027.1:0-32444 GCA_044370695.1 Acidimicrobiales bacterium
CCCGACGGCGTGCCCAAGGTGCAGGGACGGTTCGCGTTCTCCTCGGACCTGTGGGCCGACGGGATGTTGTGGGGCATGGCGCTGCGGTCGCCGCACGCCCATGCCCGTATCCGGCGCATCGACGTGTCCGCAGCGTGGCGGATCCCCGGGGTGGAGGTCGTCGTCACCGCCGACGACGTGCCTGGACTGCCCACCTACGGCCTCATCGCGCCGGATCAGCCGGTGTTCGCCCGCGACGTCGTGCGCTACGTCGGTGAACCCGTCGCCGCGGTCGCTGCCGACCATCCCGAGACGTGCCGGCGGGCCCTGGCTGCGATCGTCGTCGAGTACGAGCCGTTGCCGGTCCTCAGCGACCCCGAGGTGGCGATCGCCGGCGGTCACCCACCGATCCATCCCGACGGCAACGTGCTGCGCCATCAGCGGATCGTCCACGGCGATCCCGAAGCGGCCGGCGTCGTCACCGTCGAGGGCACCTACGAGATCGGCATGCAGGACCAGGCGTTCCTCGGTCTCGAGGCGGCGCTCGCCCTCCCCGATCCGGGGGGCGCGGGCGTCGAGCTCTACATCGCGACCCAATGGCTGCACGAGGACCGCAAGCAGATCGCGGCCTGTCTGGGCCTGCCCGAGGACAAGGTGCGCCTCGTGCTCGGCGGGGTCGGCGGGGCCTTCGGCGGTCGGGAGGACATCAGCCTGCAGGTCCACACCTGCCTGCTCGCGCTGCGAACGGGGCGCCCGGTGAAGATGCAGTACAGCCGGGAGGAGAGCTTCGTCGGTCACGTGCATCGCCATCCGGCCCGGATCTGGATGCGCCACCACGCCGCCGCCGACGGCACGATCGTGAAGATCGAGACCCGGATGGTGTTCGACGGCGGGGCGTACGCGTCGACGTCGTCGGCGGTGCTGGTGAATGCGATCACCCATGCGCAGGGCCCCTATCGATGCCCCAACGCCGTCGTCGACGGGTGGGCGGTGCGCACCAACAATCCCCCGTGCGGGGCGATGCGTGGGTTCGGTGTCGTGCAGGCGTGCTTCGCCCACGAGCGCCAGATGGACAAGCTGGCGGCCGCTGTCGGGCTCGATCCGGTCGAGCTCCGGCTGCGCAACGCGATGCGCACCGGCGACCTGTTGATCACCGGGCAGCCCGTCGAGTCCGTGGCCCCGGTCGAGCGGTGCATCCGGGAGACCGCCGCGATCCCGCTGCCGCCGGCCCTGGCCGAGGACTGCGACGTGATGGCGATCCCGGGTGGCGCCGGGCGCACGGCCGACCGGACCCACATCCGGCGCGGGGTCGGCTGGGGGGTGTCGATCAAGAACATCATGTATTCCGAGGGCTTCGACGACTACTCGACGGCCCGCTGCCGCCTCGCCGACGGGGTCGCCACGCTGCACTTCGCGACGGCAGAGGTCGGCCAGGGATTCGTGACCATCGCCGGGCAGATCGCCCGGACGATCCTCGGGGTCGACGACGTGCTCCTCGAGCCGATGGACACCCGGATCGGCTCGGCGGGTTCGACGTCGGCCTCCCGTCAGACCTGGATGTCCGGTGGTGCGGTCGACGCTGCGTGCCGCAAGGTGCGCGAGCGGCTCTTCGAGCACGTCGCCGCCGGATGGAACGTCGACCCCGTCCGGCTCGCGATCGTCGACGACACCGTCGTCGACACCGTCGAGCCGTCTCGGTGCATCGGGCTCGCCGAGGCGACGGCGGGCGTGTCGTTCGAGGAGACCGTCGAGTACCACCATCGGCCCACCGAGGACCTCGACGAGAACGGCCAGGGCCGTTGCCACGTGGCCTTCGCCTTCGTGGCCCACCGGGCCGTCGTCGACGTCGACCCCGAACTCGGGCTGGTCAAGGTGGTGCAGGTGGCCACCGCCCAGGACGTCGGGGTGGCGCTCAACCCGCTGTCGGTACTCGGCCAGATCGAGGGGGGCATCGCCCAGGGGCTCGGGCTCGCGGTGATGGAGGAGCTCGTCATCACCGACGGTCGGATCCGCAACGCATCCTTCACGGATTACCTGTTGCCCACGTTCCTCGACGCACCGGTCGTCGATGCCGTGTTCGTCGAGGAACCCGACCCGCAGGCCCCGTTGGGGGCGAAGGGGGTCGGCGAGCCGCCGTGCATCTCGGTGACCCCGGCGATCGTGAACGCCATCGTCGACGCGGTCGGCCGGAGCATCGACCGCACCCCGGTGCGGCCTCCGGACCTGTGCCTGTGAGCCTCTGGTACCGTCGGCGGACCGGCCGTCTCAGGAGGTCCCCCCGATGTCAGACGAGCGCGAAATCCTCACCTGGGAGCGCTTCGGCACTGCGTCGCGCGAGCTGGCGCAGATGGTGCACGACGACGGCTACGAGCCCGATCTGATCCTGGCCATCGCCCGTGGTGGTCTGCTCGTCGCCGGTGCCCTCGGCTACGCGCTCAGCGTGAAGAACCTGTACACGATGAACGTCGAGTACTACACCGGGGTCGACGAGCGGCTCGAGGTGCCCATGATCCTGCCGCCCGTGCCGGATCTCATCGACGTGTCGGAAGCCCGGGTGCTGATCGCCGACGACGTCGCCGACACCGGCCACACGTTGGCGGCCGTGATGCAGTTCTGCCAGGGCAAGGTGGCCGAGGTGCGCTCGGCCGTCCTGTACGAGAAGCCCCGTTCGGTGGTGCGCTGCGAGTACGCCTGGTGCACGACCTCGGCATGGATCAACTTCCCGTGGTCCGACCAGGAGCCGATCTCTGCCGGAAAGGCCGGCACCGGCCGCGCGGACGCCTGATCGGCGGGCCGGCGCCCGTCGGCGCGCTGGCCGTCAGATCGACGGTGCGGGCAGCACGAGGGTGTCCATCTGGTCGGGTTCGAGGCCGAGCGAGATGAGCACCTTCGACATGCCGAGGAACAGCGTGAGTGCGAGCGCCAACTCGGTGATCTCCGCGGCGCTGTAGTGCTCGGTCATCGCGGACCGGGTGGCCGGCGGGATCGAGGCCGGGTCGCCCAGGAAGGCGTCGGCGAAGGCCAGGACGGCCTTGTGGGCGTCGGGCAGCGACGAGGCCTCGTACCCCTCGTCGATCAGGCCGACCATCGCTTCGTCGAGACCGGCCGCACGGGCCGAGTCGAATCGGACGTTGCGTCAGAACCCGCAGTCGGTGATCCGGGCGTTGCGCATGCGGGCCGTCTCCTTGAGGTCCGGCGAGACGATCCCCCTCGACCACAGGGTGCCGTACAGGCGCCCGAAGGCCTCGTTGAGCTCGGGACGGTGGGCGAGGACGGTGCGCAGGTTCGCCGGCTGGCCGGGGAGGGCGGACGGTGCTCGGGGCGTGGTGGACATCGGTGACCTCCGAGTGGACGAGCTCAGTGGAGCACGCCGTCGGGACGGGGTGCGGGGACGGTGGCGGGGGCGGTGACCGGTTCGTCGGCGCCGAGGACCAGACGGAATCGGCCGAGGCCGTCGAACATGCCGAGCGCGACGGTGAACGCCACGAAGGCGGCGTCGTCCATACCCGCCTTCACGGCGTCGGCCATGTCGTCGGTCAGCGCGTGCACGTCCATCGCGAACACCTCGGCGTACGCGATGCACGCCTTCTGGTGCTCGGTGAACAGCGGTGCATCGAACCAGGAGGCCACGGCGGCGGCCTGTGCCTCGGTGAGCCCGGCGGCCACGGCGGCGTCATAGCGGAGCAGCGCCTGGGTTCGGTCGCCATGGAGTTGGGCGATCCGCAACCGGCACAGCTCGAGCACGACCGGGTCGACGAGACGCTCGGACCACAACAGGCCCAGGTATCCCGCGAAAAGGTCGCGCAGATCGGGGCGCAGCCGCAGGACGCGCTCGAGGGCGGTGGGCCCGTCGGCTTCGACGCTCAACCAGGTCACGGCAGCATCCCCACGGCGGGGACCCTACCCGCGCTCGGCGAGGATCGTCAGCGCCGTGTTGCGGCCGCTGGCGCCCCACACCCCGGCACCCGGGAACGTCGCGGCGCCGGTCAGGTAGAGACCGCGGACCGGTGTGCGGTACCGGGTGAGCTCGGGGACACGTCCGAGGAATGCGGCGAGTGCGCCGCCGGCGAAGCTCGTCGCGTGCCCCTTGGGCATCGAGAACTCGGACTCGTACTCGACCGGGGTCATCGCCCGCCAGCGGCGCACGCCGTCGAGGAAGCCTGGCTCGACGAGCCGACCGAGCACGTCGAGCCAGCGGGCCGGTTCGGCCGAACCGGCCCAGCCGCCCTGGAGGCGGTACGGCGTGAAGAGCACCTCGAGGCTGAACACGTGGTCGTCGCCGGGCCGCATCGAGGGGTCGAGCACCGACGGTGTGTTGGCGAACAGCATCGGCTCGTCGGCGACCTGACCACGACCCATCGCGGCGTGGGCCTCGTGCATGGCGGCGAGCGTGGGGGCGACGATCGTCGTGGCGTGTGCCGGGTCGAACCCGAGGCGGGCCACGAGGCCGGCGTCGAGCTGGCTGAAGTGCGGGGGAGCGGCGACGACCGCGTCGAGCTTGGACTCGTAGCCCTCGTGGTGCGGGGTGCGGCGCCACCGCTCGATCACCGGTGCCGCACCGGCCGGCGGGTTGCGCAACCAGGCGAGGAACGTCGAGTGCGGGTCGCAGGCCGAGACCACGATGGGCGCAGTCAGCTCCTCGCCACCGGCCAGCCCGACGCCTCGCACCCGTTCGCCCTCGCAGGTGATCGCCTCGACCCGAGCGCCGCACCGCACCGTGCCGCCGGCGGCGAGCAGCGCATCGCGCAGGGCGTCGGTCAGCGCGCCGCTCCCGCCGACGGGCCGCCCGACCGGCGAGGCGTGCTTCATCGCGTAGGTGATGGCGCCCAGCCCGGTGCCCGGGAACTCGGGCGACAGCCCCCACACGGCCGGGCCCACGACGACGGCGGGGGCGAGGAGCGCCTCTTCGGTGAAGAACGAACGAAGGACGTCGCCGACGCTCATCCGGCTCCATCGCAACAGCGTCGACACGCCACGCCCGTGGCGTTCGAGCACCCGGCGCAGCAGCCGTGCCCGGGTCGGGGGGACGGCGGCACAGGCGAGCGCCAGGTCGGCGACCGGCCGCGCCGCCGCCAGGTACCGCCGGTAGCCGTCGACCTGGTCCGGGTAGGTGAGCGCGAGGGCGTCGAGCGTGCGGTCGACGTCGTGGAAGATCGGCCACGCCGGCCCGCCCGCCCACGACAGCGAGACCTGGCAGGGGTCGACCTCGAGATAGCGAAGGCCGTGGTCCGCGAGGCCGAGCTCGTCGAGCATCGGGGTCGAGCGCACGACCCCGTGGTCGCAGTTGCAGATGTTGACCCGGGCACCGAGGGCGTCGACGGTGGAGGCGCACCCGCCGACGGTGTCTCGGGCCTCGACGACGGTGGTGCGCAGGCCTGCTCGCGCCAGGTACGCCGCGCAGGCCAGGCCGTTGTGGCCCCCGCCGACGACGACGGCGTCGAGGCTCACGGCGCCGCAGCGATCAGGGCGATCTCCATCCGCCATTCGGGGCGGGCCAGCGCCGGCACGGTCACGAGCGTCGAGGCGGGCCGATGGCCGGCCATGGCCCGGTCGCGGGCGGCCATCACGACCGGCAGGTCCTCACCGACGACGACGAAGGTGGTGACCGACACCGTGTCCGACACGGTCATCCCGGCGGCGTCGAGCAGGGTGAGCAGGTTGTCCCACACGGTGGCCGCCTGCTCGGCGAGCGAGTCCGGGACCGTGCCGTCGGCCCGGGTGGGCACCACGCCGCTCGTGACGAGCAGGCGCTGCCCGGGAGGCACGATCATGGCGTGGCTGTACGCCGCCGCCGGTGGGGCAAGGGTGGGAGGGGTGCACGGCTCGGCAGCCATGGCCAGGAAAAGTACAGGCGTTAGGGTGCCGGGCCGTGCCCGTTGCCTCGCGTCACCTCGCCGACCTGTCGTGGCCGCAGATCGCTCGCCGCCTGTCGCCGTCCTCGGTGCTGGTGCTCCCGATCGGCGCTGTCGAGCAGCACGGGCCTCACCTGCCGGTGTCGACCGACCTGGTGATCGCCGAGGAGACGGGCAAGGCGCTCGTGGAACGCCATGGCGCCGATCTCGATCTGTGGCTGCTGCCGTCGCTCGCGTACACGAAGTCGAACGAGCACGCCGGGTTCGTCGGGAGCTTCTGGCTGGGAGCCGACACCCTGCTCAAGGTCCTCGACGACCTCGGCCGGTCGGTGGCGCAGCTCCCCGCCGACCGGTTGGTGTTCCTGAACGGTCACGGAGGGAACTCGGCGCTGCTGCAGGTGGCGAACCGGGAGCTGCGGCTCGCCCACGGACTGCGCACGTTCCTCACGCACCCGGGGGTCCCGCCGGATCAGGGCGGCACGTCGCCCGCCGCCGAGCTGGGCATGGGCATCCACGGCGGCCTCGAGGAGACGTCGGTGATGCTGCACCTGCGCCCGCACCTCGTCGATCTCTCGGTGGCCACCCGGAACGTCCCCGAGAAGCTGGCGGCCAACTCCCACGTCCGCTTCGGCGGTCGGGTCGCCTTCGGCTGGTTGGCTCGGGATTTCGGCCCCGACGGCCATATCGGCGACCCGACGGCGGCGACGCCCGGGCTCGGCGAGGAGCTGTTCGACGGCTCGGTACGCACCCTCGCCGCCGCGATGGCCGAGGTGGCCACGTTCGACTTCGGCCGATGAGCACAGGAGCGCGGGACATGCCCCACGACCAGCTTCGCATCGACATGGACCGCCTTGCGGCCCGCCTCGAGGCGCTGGCCGAGATCGGCGGCTTCGAGGGCCCCGACGGCAGCCGGGGCAACGCGCGGCTCGCCCTCACCGACGCCGACAAGGCCGGCCGGGACCTGGTGGTCGCCTGGATGGTCGACCTCGGTCTCGAGGTCCGGGTCGATGCGATCGGCAACGTCTTCGGGGTGCGGGCCGGGCAGCGCAACGACCTGGCCCCGGTGATGACCGGGTCCCACATCGACACGGTGCGCACGGGAGGCCGGTTCGACGGCACGCTCGGCGTGCTCGGCGGCCTCGAGGTGATCGAGACGCTCGATGCTGCCGGGATCGTGACCCGGCGCCCGCTGGCCGTCGCCTACTTCACCAACGAAGAAGGAGCCCGGTTCGCGCCCGACATGCTCGGGAGCCTGGTCCACGCCGGAGGCCTGGCGCTCGAGGAAGCGCTCGACGTGCGGGCCATCGACGGCGCCCGGCTCGGCGACGAACTCGAGCGCATCGGCTACGCGGGCCCATGGCCGGTGCCGACGGCCGATCCGCCGGCGGCGTTCGTGGAGCTGCACATCGAGCAGGGTCCGGTCCTCGAGGCCGAAGGCATCACGATCGGCGCCGTGACCGGGGTGCAGGGCATCTCCTGGCAGGAGCTCACGATCACGGGCCAGTCGAATCACGCCGGCACCACCCCGATGGGGTTGCGCCACGACGCGGCCTATGCCGCGGCCGAGGTGGCCGTGTTCGTCCGGCGCCTGGCGGGCGAGATCGAGGGGCAGCTCGGCACGGTCGGCTCGCTGTCCCTGCAGCCCGACCTCGTGAACGTCGTGGCAGCTCGGGCCACGCTCACCGTCGATCTCCGCAACACCGACGAGGCTCGCCTGCAGCTCGCCGAGCGCCGGCTCGCCGGCTTCCTGGCCGAGCTGGCCGAGTCCGAGGGCGTCACGGTGAGCGCTCGTCGCCTGGCCCGGTTCGAGCCGGTGGTGTTCGACGACGCCGTCGTCGGCCTGGTCGAGGCGACGGCCGAGCGGCTCGGGTGCTCGACGATGCGGCTGCCCTCGGGCGCCGGTCACGACGCGCAGATGCTCGCCCGGATCTGCCCGGCCGGGATGATCTTCACGCCCTCGGTCCGGGGCCTGAGTCACAACCCGGCCGAGCACACCGACCGGGCCGACCTCGAAGCCGGCGCCAACGTGCTGCTCCAGGTGCTGCTCGACCTGGCCGACCGGGCCTGAACGTCGGCCCGGACGCGCCGGTGCCCGGCCCACGGGGGCCGGGCACCGGTCGGGGAGTCTTCGATCAGAGCTTGATCGACTTGTTGATGAACTCGTTGGTGACGATGTCCTCCGCCTTGAGGCCGTCCTTCACCTTCGAGCCGGCCGCCTTCAGCAGCGGGCTGGCCTTCCCGATGAAGTCGGTCACGCGGGTGATGTCGAAGCTGCCGAGCGTGCCGTCAGGGCTGTTGGCCACCAACTTGTTCTTGAGCATCGCCTCGACGCCGGCCTTGGCCTGGCCCTCCGTGTACACCCAGCCGGTGTTGTACTTGGTCACGAGCTCGAGGATGAGCTTGTTGGTCTTGTCGGGCGACTTCACGTAGTCGACCGCGGCTTGCTGGATGATCGGCACGAGCTTCTTGAAGCAGGCCGAGTTGGCCGCCAGCTTGGAGGCGTCGGCGCCGAGCGACTGCGCGTAGGCGGTCCAGCCGGCGTCATGGATGAGCTGGAACGCGACGGGCTTGGCCCACTGCTTCAGCTCCTTTTCGTAGAAGTACGGCTCGGCCGACGCGAAGCCCTGTTGCGCCGACTTGCCGCCGTCGGCCACGAAGTTGGCCGGGGTGCCGTCGTAGGAGCCGTCGATCTGCTCCTTGGAGAGCTGGCCGGACTGGACCAGGTAGTCCATGTAGGTGGCGTTCTTGAAGTACCGCACCTTCACGTTCTTGGCCTTCAGGTCCTTGATTGCCTTGACGTCGGGGTACGTGGCCGGATCCCACATGATGATCTGCGGGTTCAGGTTGAACGGCGCCACGATGGCCTTGGTCGGGAACTCGATCGAGTTCGCGACGGCGTCGTCGGTGGCGATGAAGCCCAGCAGGATCGACGGGTCCGACTTCATGACCGCGGACACGGCCTGGAAGTTGGTGGCCGGGCCGCCGGCGCGCACCTGGATCTTCACGCCGGTGTCCTTGCCGCCGAGCACCAGCGGGCCGGTGACCGTCTTCTTGCCGGTGTCGACGGTGTAGCCGTCACCGACCAGCTGGTAGAGGTTGCCGTGCTCGGCCTCGGGGTTCCAGTCGGTCTGGATGATGACGGTGTCGGGGCAGACGCCCTTGAGCGCCGTGTCGAGCGCCCCGCCGCCAGCGGCGGCGGTGGTCGTGGCGCCCGCGGCGGTGGTCGTGGCAGCGGCGGCGGTGGTCGTGGCACCGGCGGCGGTGGTCGTGGCACCGGAGGTGCTGTCGTCGTCGCCGCAGGCGGCGAGGAACAGGGCGCTGGCTAGGCCAACGGCCACGACAGCGGTGGAGCGGTTACGCATGGGTGGGAATCTCCTTGTTGGGGTCGGGGACAGGGAGAGCTGGAAAGCGACGGCTCATCGCGATCGCTCGGCGTCGTACCAGTGGCCCACGGCCCGGCGCTTCAGGAACCCGAAGGCCCAGAAGAACGCCAGGCCGAGCAGGGCGGCCAGGACGATCGCCCCGATCATCTCGGGATTGCGGAGGCGCTGACGATACACCTGGATGAGCTGGCCGATCCCGCCTTCGCCCTCGCCCATGGTCAGGTCGCCGACGACGGCGCCGATGACGGCGAGACCGGCAGAGATCCGGAAGCCTTCGAAGATCGCCGGCGCCGCGATCGGCAGTTCGAGCTTCATCAGCCGGGTCCATCGGCTCGTCTGGTGCAGATCGAACAGCTCGTGGAGGCTGCGGTCGACGCTCTTGATCCCGAACAGCGTGTTGGCTACGACCGGGAACAGGGCGATCACCACCGTGACGATGAGCTTCCCGCCGAAGTCGAAGTTGACCACGTTGCCGATCAGCGGGGCCACGGCGAGGATCGGGATCGACTGCAGCGCGACCAGGTATGGCCACGACGACCGCTCGATCCAACGGGCCTGGGACATCAGGATCCCGATCAACATGCCGAGGCCGGTCGCGATGGCGAGGCCGACGAAGGCGAGCTGGGTGGAGATCCAGAGCTTGGACAGCAGTGGCGCCAGGCCACGGTTCGGCTGCGGCTCCCACTGGAGGAACGACTCGCGCACGACCTCGTGCGGCGGCGGCAGGAGGAACTGCTTTTGGTCGGGTAGACCGAGCAACGGGAACAACCCGTAGGACAGCAGGTACCACGCCCCGAGGAATGCGGCGAACACCAGGAGCGGGCCGCTCACGTCGAGCAGCGAGCGCCTCTTGCGGGTGACCGGGGTCGGCGCTCCCTCGTCGCCGATCGCGACGCTGCCGGCCGGCGTGGCGAGGTCGGTCATTCGTGGGCCCCCCGCAAGGCGTGGGAGATCTGGCCCGACAGCTCGGCGAACGCCGGTTCGAAGCGGAGGTCGTGCGGTCGCGGGTAGGGGAACGGGATGCGAAAGTCCCCGATGATCCGGCCGGGACGCTGCGACATGACCAGGACCCGGGTGGACAGGAACACGGCCTCGTAGATCGAGTGCGTGATGAACAACGAGCCGAAGCCTTCGTGCTGGAAGAGGCGCAGCAACTCGTCGTTGAGCCGCTCGCGGGTGATCTCGTCGAGCGCGCCGAACGGTTCGTCGAAGAGGAACACCGACGGCTTCAGCACGAGCGAGCGGGCGAGCGAGCACCGCATCCGCATCCCGCCGGACAGCTGCTTGGGGTACTTCTTTTCGTGGCCGCGCAGCCCGACGAGCGAGATCGCCTCCTCGGCGAGCCGCTTGCGCTCGGCCGGGTTCACGCCGTGCAGTTCGGCGAGCAGCTCGACGTTGTGCTGCACGCTGCGGAACGGTAGGAGCGTGGCGTCCTGGAACACGTAGCCGATCCCGCTGCGATCGACGCTGACCGTGCCCGCCGTGTGCTCGGTGAGGCCGGACGCGATCCGCAGCAGCGTGCTCTTCCCACAGCCCGACGGCCCGACGACGGTGACGAACTCGCCGGGCCCGACGCCGAAGCTCACGTTGGTGAGGGCGTGCGTACCGTCCGGGAACACCATCGTCACCCGGTCGAACACGAGCGAGCCGTCCGACGCGCCAGCCCGAGCGGCGGGAGGTGAGGTCGTGAGGTCCGTCATGGTCGGCCCAACCGTAGAAGATCCGACCGGTCCGTTCGCACAACCGGCTCGTTAACGCTCGGTTTCCCCGCTGGCCACCACCCGGCCGCGGTGGACCACGATGCGCCCGGTCGGGCCGTCGGCGACCGCCGCACGCACCGTCGGGGCGGGCACGGCGAGCAGCTCGGCCCGTGATCCCGGCTCGACGGTCACGGCCGGGCGTCCGGTGGCGCGCCGGGCGGCGCCGCTCACGGCCTCGTAGGCCTGCTCGGGGAGCAGATGACCGGCCATCACCAGCAGCGCTGCGGTCTCGAACGGGTCGGCCCGGCCGACGGTGTTGAACGGGTCCTGGAGGTTGTCGGCGCCGGCGCCGACGACGACGCCGGCGCCGAGGAGCGCACCGAGCGCGGTGAGGCCACGGGGCGGCCCCACCCGGTGCTCGCGGGCCTGGAGGAACAGGTTGGTCTGCGGCAGCGTGATCACGGCGACGCCGGCCGCCGCGACCTCCTCGGCGACGGCATCCTGCACGTCGGGCGCCTGCATGCCCAGGCTGACGCAATGGCTCGCCGCGACCGGGTGCGCGAACCCGGTTCGGCGAACCCATGCCGCCAGGTCCCGCAGTTCGAGATGGGAGGGGTCGAGGGTCTCGTCCATGTGCAGGTCGAGCGCTCGCCCGAGCTCGGCCGCCAACTCCGCACAGGCCTCCAGGTGACGCAACGGGTGCGGGGACAGATGGGGGCAGCCACCGACGACGTCGGCGCCTGCGGCGAGCGCGTCGCGCAGCGCGGCCTGGTTGTCCGCCTCCTCACGGTCGTCCTGGCCCGGTGCGGTGAGCGCCACGATCTCGATCTCGACCATGCCCTGCAGGCGCTCGCGCACCCGGGCCAAGCCCTCGACGGCGCGGGTCCCGACGAGGGCCGAGACGTCGGCGTGGGTGCGGATCACGGTGCAGCCGGCGGCGAGGAGCCTCCTCGCGGCCTGCTCGCCCCGGGCGGCGATGTCGTCCACGGTCAACCGGGGCCAGTAGGCCCGCCAGGCCTCGACGGCGCCCATGAGGTCGCCGGTCCGGTTGACGACGCGATCGGCGGTGAGCGCCTTGTCGAGGTGGGCGTGCGGCTCGCAGGCGGCCGGGAGCAGCAGTCGGCCGTCGAGCGCGACCGTGGGTTCGCCGGGCGTCGGGCGCAGACCCGGGGCGACGTCGGCGATGGACTCGCCCGTGATGCGCACGTCCACCCGTCGGCCGTCGGCGAGCACGCCACCCTGGAGCAACATGGGTGAGGACGCTACCGAACCACCCCACACCAGCCCGAGCGAGGCTCCCTGCCTCGCTCAGCGGCCTGCGGCGTCCCCGACCACGGTGCGGTGATCGCTGGCCCCGGCCAGCACCCCCCGGCCATCGACGGCGATCGCATGGGCGTGGCCGAACAGCGGGTCGTTCGGTCGCGCCGTGCGGACCCGATGGCGCCGCACGATCAACCCGTCCGCCCAACCGTCGGGAGCGTCCTCGGGCACGACGACGCTCGGTCCCTCGGCCGCGGTCCAGGTGTCGAACCCGGCGCTCGTGCCGTCGAGCGCCCACCGGGGCGCCCCGACCGCCCGGCCCGGAGGCTCCCCGTGCCGGAGCAGCCGCGCGAGCACCTGCAGCACGATCATGGGCTGCGCATCGCCGCCCATCGTCCCGGCGACCGCCGAGAGACGGCCCGCCGGATCGGTGACCAGGACCGGGGCGAGGGTGTGGGGCGGGCGGCGGCCGGGGCCGTACTCGGCGGGGTGTCCGGGGACGAGGTTGAACCCGAGCCCCCGGTTGTGGAGGTTGATCCCCGTGGCCGGCTCGAACAGGTGGCTGCCGAAGTCGGCGGCGTTCGACTGGATGAGCGACACCCCGAGCCGATCCCGGTCGACGACGCAGAGGTAGGTCGTGTCGCCCCGACCGGCCGGCGCCGGCCGGGTGCCGGCCCGGGCCGGGTCGACGAGTGCCCGGCGAGCGGCGAGTCGGTCGAGGGCGAGCAGCGCAGCGGGGTCGGCGCCGTCGTGGAGGACGTCGGGACGGTCGTAGGCGGCGGCCGTGGTGGCCTCGACGAGGAGGTGCGGCCACGCCGGGTGGTCGGGGTCGTCGGGCAGGGGGAGCCCCTGCGCGATCCACGCCGCCGCGAGCGTGAGGTACCCCTGCGACGGGGGCGGCGGGGTCCACAGGGTTGCACCCCAGACGTCGAGCCGGGCCGGTTCGGTCCAGCTCGCGAGCGTCTCGGTGAGGTCCCCGGCGCTGAACTCACCGCAACCGAGCGCGAGCAACCCGGCCCCGAACGCACCGCCGTAGAAGCCCTCGCGCCCACGGTCGGCGACCGCGCGCAGGGCGGCGGCCACCCCGGGCCGGCGTACCAGGTCGCCGGGCTTGCGGGCCTGCGCAGCGAGCTCCGCTGCGGCCGGCTCGTCGGCCGGGAGTCGGCCGAGGGTTCCCACCAGCAGCGGTGATGCGGGGAAGCCGTGCTCGGCGTAGCGCACCGCCGGCGCGAAGAGGTCGTCGAGGGCGACGGTGCCGTAGCGGTCGTGGAGCGCCAGCCAGCCGTCCACGCACCCGGGCACCGTGACCGAGCGGACGTCGCGGCGGCGGGGCATCACCGTCGCCCCTTCGGCCCGGAGGCGGTCGGGATCGGCACCGCTGCCGGCCCGCCCGACGGCGGTCAGGCATGCCGGCGCCGAGCGGTCGGCGGCGTGGACCAGCGCGAACAGGTCGCCGCCCATGCCACACAGATGGGGGGACGTCACGGCGAGGACTGCATTGGCGGCGATGGCGGCGTCGACGGCGTTGCCGCCTCGGTCGAGCACGCCGAGCCCGGCCTGGGTGGCGAGGGAGTCGGCGGTGGCGACGAGGACCTCGGGGGCGTGGACGGTCGTCGGGGTCAGCGGCATCAGGTCCTCCAGTGGCCTCGTGCCTGCAGCACGTCGCGCAGCACCGCCGGCCGGTCGGTCATGATGCCGGCGACGCCGAGGTCGAGCAGGCGGTGCATCTCGGTCGCGTCGTCGATCGTCCAGACGTGGACGGGCAGGCCGAGGTGGGCGGCGGTGGCCACGCTGCGACGGTCGACCACCGGGATGCCGGCCATCGCCACCGGCACCTGGATGCAGGCGGCGGCCCGACCCACGAGTCCGGTGCCGCCGGGGACGAGCGAACCGATGCGCAGGCGGGCGACCTCACCGGGCCCCATGGTCGAACACAGCCCGGGACCGAGTTCGCGCCGGAGTCGGGCCAGGCGCCGGTCGGAGAAGGCCCCGATACAGACCCGGTCGATCGACCCCGTCGCACGCACGGCCCGTACGAGCGGGTCGACGGCGCCGTCGGACTTGCAGTCGATGTTGATGCGGGCGTCCGGGAACGCCTCGAACAGGTCGGTCAGCAGCGGGATCGGGGCCCGGCCGTCGACCATCGCCCGGGCGACCTCGGACCACCGCAGCTCGGCGATCCGGCCCCGGCGATCCGTCACCCGGTCGAGCGATGCGTCGTGGAACGCCACGAGCCGGCCGTCGGCGGTCGCATGGACGTCGGTCTCCAGGTAGCGGTAGCCGAGCCCGACGGCGTACTCGAAGGCGGGGAGCGTGTTCTCGGGTGCCTCGCTCGCCCCGCCCCGATGGGCGAAGGGGATCGGACCGTCGTGGTCGAGGTACGGGTGCGAGGGCACCGCGCCATTCTCTCCCGGACGTACCGACCATCGGGCGTTCAGGCGCCGTTCACCCGAGGCGGTCAGACTGGCGGCATGCGCCTGCTGCTGACCAACGACGACGGGATCGACTCGATCGGCCTCCACGTGCTGGCCCGCCGGATGCGCCGGTTCGGCGAGGTCGTCGTCGTCGCTCCCGATGGCGAGTACTCCGGCGCGAGCGCCGCGTTCGGGGCGATCCACCTCATCCAGCCCGAGATCCGCCGCGGGTACGTCGAGGGGATCGAGGAGGCGTGGGCCGTCAACGGCCCGCCGGCCCTGTGCGTGATGTTCTCCCGGCTCGGCGTGTTCGGTGGCCCGTTCGACCTCGTCGTGTCCGGGATCAACCCGGGGGCCAACGTCGGGCGCTCGGTGTACCACTCGGGCACCATCGGCGCGGCGGTCACCGCCCGCAACGGCGGGGTCAGCGGCGTGGCGGTCAGCCAGTCGGTCACCGGGTTCGGCGTCGAGGGCCAGGGCTGGGACGAGATGCTCGTCGGCCAGCAGTGGGAGACCGCAGCCGAGGTCGCCGAGGTCGTCGTCGCAGCGCTCGTCGCCGACCTGCCGACCGATCCGGTGGTGGTCAACCTGAACGTCCCCAACGTCGCCCCGGACCGGATCAAGGGCTGGCGGTCGACGTCGGTGGGCACGCTGCCGCCCCGTGCGCTCGTGCGGGCCGACCTCGAACCCAAACAGGGCCACGACGGCGCGTTCTACGTGCGGATGCACTGGGGCGATGCGGTCGAGCTGCCGATCCACACCGACGGCGGATCGGTGGAGGCCGACGAGGTGTCGATCACGTTCCTGTCGAAGGTGGTCGCCGACCATCCGGCCGCGGCGGACCCGGTGTTCGCCGCGCTAGACGCGGCCTACGGCTGAGCGTGGCGAGATCACCAGCACGACCCGGCCCGTGACGTCGAGGCCGGCGTCGAACTCGCGCTGCAGCACGGCGGCGTCGGCCGGCAGCAGCGAGGCCTGCACCGCCCGGGTGAGGGCGTCGCGTCGGGGGTCCTCGGCGACGACCTCGACGCTGCCGTCGAGCGCGAGGAACCGCCGGTCGTCGACGACGGTGACCACGACGTCGGCTCGGCGGCGGGCGTTGCGCACCTTGGCCGACGCGGCGCGCGCCGACAGCAGGATCGTGCCGTCGTCACCGAGCGCGTACGCCAGCATCGACACCTGTGGTCGGCCGTCGCGGCGCACCGTCGTGAGCAGGCACCACCGGTGCTCGGCGAGGAACCGTCGCTGTTCGTCGGTCAGCATCGCCGCACCGTACCGGCGGGCTCAGTCGACGGCGATGAACACGGCCGTTGCGGTCGCAACGACCCTGCCCTCAGCGGTCGCGTCGGCGTCGATGTAGAGCTTGCGGCCGGAACGTTCCCGCAGCCAGGACCGGAACTGCACCGGTTCACCGATCGGCATGCCGGCCAGGTATCGCACGGTGAGCTCACCGGTGAAGGCCCGGAGCCGCTCGAGTTGCAGGACGAACCCCATGAGGTCGTCGAAGGTGCCCGACACGACACCGCCGTGGCTTCGCCCGGGCGCGCCCTCGTGCGCGGGGCCGAGGATCACGTCGGTCACGACGACGTCGCCCTCCCGCCGCACCGCCATGTCGACGCTCCAGGGGCTCGCCTTGCCCGAGAACGGACGGTCGGGCATCGACGGGGGCAGGGGCCCGTCGGGGGGCGTCTCGCCGACGAACTGGTTGCCGAACGACTCCGGATCGCGCCGGCGCGGCGCACCGCGCCCGAGGTGCTCGACGGTGGCCTCGAGCTGGGCCGCGAGCCCATCGAGGACCTCGGCGGCGTTGTACCGACCGACCACGGCGTGGCCGAGGGATCGCAACGCCGCCCCGAGGCGCTCCCGCGCGGCGAGCTCGGCGGGACCGTCGGCGGTGACCGGCTCGCTCATTCGACGAGGTCGGTCGCCGGCAGCGGCATGTGGGCGAGCCCGGTCAGGAAGGCCTCCCAGTCCCCCTGCCACGGCTCGGCGGCGAGCTGCGCGCGGCTGCGTCGGGAGCCGAGGATCCGCATCAGGTGCCAGGTGCCGTCGGGTCGGTCGCCGAGATCGAGCACCACGCCTGGGGTGCCCGAGCCGGCGGTCCACCGCATGCCGTCGGCGCACAGTTCGACTGCGGCGAGGCCGTGCGCAGCGAGGTCACGGGCGAGCAGCTGGCGCTGGGTCTCCATCACCGTCGTCACGTCGCGGTGCGAACGTTCGCCCGGGCGGCCGAGGGCGGCGCGCAGGTCGTGCTCGTGGACGACGACGTCGTAGGCCAGCCCGGCGAAGCCGGCGGGTTTGCGTTCGATCAGCTCCTCGAAGGCGGGGGACACGCTCGCCCATTCCGTCATCAGTTCCTCGACGCTGCGCCCCGCGCGCTCGGCGACCTGGCCGTCGACCCAGGCCTGCGTGTCGCCGGTCGGGCCCCGGCGGGCGACGAGGTCGGCACACACGCCGGCGAGGTGGCAGCACAGCTGCTGCACGGTCCAGTCGGGACAGGACGGCACGACGAGGGTGGCCTGTTCGGCCGTGACGTCGGCGAGCAACGCCGTGATGCGTTCGCGAGCGCCGCGGTACGCCGCGGCGTGGTCGGCGGGCGTGGGGATCGGCGCAGTCTCGGGCATGTCCCTCATCGTTGCGGGCGCCAGCCCGCCGAGGCCAACGCGCTCGCCGTCAGCCGAAGTCGCCCGGGACCTCGCACGAGGACATGCCGTTGGCCTCGGCGAAGCCGTCCATCCCCCGGCTCAGGGGTTCGCCCCGCACGGCGGGTTCGGTGAACCGAGGATCCTCCCCGTTGCGCCACTTGGCGATGTGCAACCGTCGGAACTCGTTGTACGTCTCGTAGTCGGTCAACCACAGACCGGTCAGCTCCGCAGTCCGAGGGTTCGTCGCCGTGATCCGGCGCAGCTCGGCGACCATCGCCTCGAGCAGTTCGGTGGCCCGGACGCCGACGTCGGCCCGCCGGGAGATGGCCTCGCTGCGGGGGGTGACGTCGGCGAAGCTGCGGGCAGGCGGGAGGCCGTCGATCTCGGTCATGTACCGGGCGCAGACCGATTCGGCGGCGCCGGTCCAGGCCGGATCGTCGAGCCGGTCGCGTGGACCCTTCTCGACGACGAAGAACGCAAGGATCCACACCCCGGCGACCACGACGATCGCGACGGCGATCGCCACCCGCGCCAGCTTCTGCGCGGTCGTCAGGGGTTCGTCGCGATCGAGGACCGGGCCGGCCATGCTCACGAAACCCAGGTTGCCATCCCGCCGGGACCGGATCCCCATCACGGCGGCGTAACACCGGGCACGGCGCGGTGCCCGACGGTTAGAACGTCGGGGTGAGCGAGCGTCGAGACCGCCCGCACGGCACCGTCCGGCGGGGAACGCGGCTGATCGGGCGACTGCTGCGGCTGCATCCTCGCCCGTTCGCTGTCGCCGTGGCCGGCGCTGCGGTGTACGCGCTGGCGTTGGTGGCCTCGTCGATCGTGCTGCAGCGGGTGATCGACCGCGTGATCGTCCCCCGCTTCGACGAGGGGGCGACCGGCCTCGGCGGCGCCGTCGTCGCCGCAGTGGCGGTCGTCGTCGTCGGCGTGGTCAAGTCCGCCGGGGTCGTCGTCCGGCGCACCTTCGCCGGGGCGACCCGGTGGGAGGTGGCCGGCACCCTGCGCCGCCGGGCGATCGACCGCTACCTCGACCAGCCGCTGGCTTGGTTCCAGGGTCGCCCCGTCGGTGATCTCGTGGGGCGCGCCGGTGTGGACGTGGACGCGGCGGCCGAGGTGGTCTCCCCCCTGCCGTTCGCATCGGGGGTGATCGTCATCGTGTCGGTGGCCGGTGTGTCGATGCTCCGCACCGATTGGGTGATCGGCGCGGTCGCCCTGGCCATGTTCCCTGTCATCGGTCTGGTCAACGTCGCGTACCAGCGCCGAGTGCAGCCGCCCGCCGCGGCGGCGCAGTTGCACCTCGGTGAGCTCGCCGCGGTCGTGCACGAGAGCTTCGACGGGGCGCTCGTGGTGAAAGCGCTCGGGCTCGAACAGGCCGAGGCGGCCCGGCTCGAACCTCGGGCGGCCGCGCTGCGCGCCGCGAAGGTCCGCACCGCGCAGCTGCGGGCCGGCTTCGAAGCGCTGCTCGACTCGATCCCGGCGCTGGCGAACGTGGTGGTGCTCGTCGTCGGGGCCGTCCGCGTGGAGGCCGGGGCGCTCAGCGTCGGCGAGGTCGGGGGGTTCGTGTTCCTGTTCGGGCTGCTGGTGTGGCCGCTGCGGGTCGTCGGCTGGTTGCTCGCCGACCTGTCCCGTGCCGTCGCCGGTTGGGAACGCCTCGAGCCGATCCTCGACGGCGCGTCGGTGCCCCGGCCCGTCGTGGCGCCCCGGCCCGCGGGCGTCGAGCTCGCCGGCGTCGGGTACGGGTACGTCGAGGGCGTGCCGGTCCTGCGCGACGTCGGGCTCGTGGCCGGACCGGGGCGTGTCGTCGCGCTCGTCGGGCCCACCGGGAGCGGGAAGACGACCTTGCTCCACGTCGCGGCCGGACTTCTGACACCGGCCACGGGTGTCGTCGCGGCGGCCGGGGGCCCGCCGACCGTGGTGTTCCAGGAGGCCTTCTTGTTCTCCGGGACCGTGCGGGACAACGTCGACGTGCACGGGGCCCTCGACGAGGCCGAGGTGTGGGCCGCGCTGACGCTGGCGCAGGCCGACGGGTTCGTCTCGGCGCTGCCGGCCGGGATCCGCACCCCGCTCGGTGAGCGCGGCGTCACGCTGTCGGGCGGTCAGCGCCAGCGTCTGGCCCTGGCGCGAGCGATCGCCGCCCGTCCGTCGGTCCTCCTGCTCGACGACGCCACCTCGGCGCTCGACCCGACGACCGAGGCCCACATCCTCGGCGGTCTCGCATCGGCGCTCGCCGGGATCACCACGGTGATCGTCGCGCACCGGCCTTCCACCATCGGCCTCGCCGACGAGGTCGCCTACGTGGTCGACGGCGAGGTCGTCGACCGGGGTCCGCACGCCGAGCTGCTGGCCCGCCAGGCCGGCTACCGGCGGCTCGTCGAGGCCTACGAGCGGGAGCGACGGCCGTGAGCCGGGATCCCGCCGACGTCGCCGAGGGGGCCCTCGCCGTCCTGCGGCGCGGGTGGCGTCACAGTCCCGAGCTGCGCCAGGGGGCTGCGGTCACCTTGCTCCTCGCCGCCGTCGGAAGCGCCGGCCGGATCGCGGTCCCGGTGCTGGTCCAGCAGGCGATCGACCGTGGCCTGTCGCCGGGGTCGGTGTCCTCGGCCACCGTCGCAGGCCTCGGGGCCGTCGCTGCGGCCGTGATCGTGGCGACCACGCTCGCCCGGAGGGCCGCAGTGATCCGCCTCGCCGGCCGCAGCGAGGCGGCGCTCTACGGGCTGCGGATGCGGGCGTTCGCCCACGTGCACGCGCTCGGGGTCGCCGACCATGCCGAGGAGCGCCGCGGCGTGCTCGTCGCCCGGGTCACCTCCGACGTCGAGACGCTGAGCCGGTTCTTCGCCTGGGATGCCGTGGCGTGGTTGCTCGACGGGCTGACGATGACCGCCGTGGCCGTCGTGATGCTCGTGTACGACTGGCGTCTGGCGCTCGTGGTGTTCGTCGTGTCCGCGCCCTTGTGGGCGGTGCTGCGGGTGCTGCAGCGTCATCTGATAGTGGCCCACGACCGGGCCCGCGCCGGCAACGCGGACGTCCTCGGGCAGCTGTCCGAACTGGTCTCGGGCGGCGCGGTCATCCGGACCCACCGGATGGAGGCGACGGTGCGCGCCCGCACGTCGACGGCGGTCGGCGATCACGTGCGCGCCGGCCGGCGCGCCTCGTTCCTGGGCGCGCTGCTGTTCCCCGCGGGCGAGGTGTTCGCCGTGCTGGCCGTCGGCGCCGTCGTCGTGCTCGGCGTCGGGCTCGGCCCCGGCGGCGGGCTCACGACCGGCACGCTGGTGGGCTTCGTGCTGCTCACCTACCGGTTCCTCGAGCCGATCGCCGAGTTCACCGAGCTGCTCGACCAGACCCAGGCCGCCGTGGCCGGATGGCGCCGCGTGCTCGCCCTGCTGGACGTCCCCGTCGAGATCGCCGATCCTCCCGACGGCCGCAGCATCCCCCCGGGACCGCCCGCGATCCGGTTGCGAGACGTGTCGTTCGCGTACCGGCCCCGCAGCGGTACGGCGGGTGCGGCGCACGAAGCGCCGGCGCTCGCCGGGCTCGACGTGACGATCGAGCCGGCGACGTCGGTGGCCGTCGTCGGCGCGACCGGTTCGGGCAAGACCACCCTGGCGCGGCTCCTCACCCGTTTGGTCGACCCGACTCAGGGTGCGGTGCTCGTCGGTGGGGTCGACGCCCGCGAGGCCCGCCTCGCGTCGCTGCGTTCCACCGTCGTTCTCGTCCCCCAGGAGCCGTTCCTGTTCGACTCCACGGTCGGCGACAACGTCCGTCTCGGCCGCCCGGGGATCTCCGACGCCGAGCTGTGGTCGGCCTTCGCGGCGCTCGGACTCGAGGACTGGCTGGCCGGGCTGCCCGCCGGTCCGGCCACCGCTGTGGGCGAGCGCGGCGAGCAGCTGTCGGCCGGCGAGCGCCAACTCGTCGCGCTCGTTCGGGCGTTCGTCGCCGACCCGCCGTGTCTCGTGCTCGACGAAGCGACGTCCTCGGTCGACGCCGCCA
Source organism: Acidimicrobiales bacterium (assembly GCA_044370695.1). Classification (GTDB taxonomy): domain Bacteria; phylum Actinomycetota; class Acidimicrobiia; order Acidimicrobiales; family Ilumatobacteraceae; genus JBEIFW01. Next base: position 21,227 of record JBILVB010000027.1, read on the forward strand.
CCGAGGCCCGGCTCGCCCGTGCTCTCGACGGTCTCGCCGCGGGCCGCACCACGGTGACGATCGCGCACCGGCTCTCGACGGCGGCCCGGGCCGATCGCGTGCTGGTGCTCGAACGAGGCCGGTTGGTGGAACAGGGCACGCACACCGAGCTCGTCGCGGCGGGCGGGGTCTACGCCGGGCTGTGGGCGAGCTGGTTGGATGCGACGGCGGCGGGCGCAGCGCAGCGAGACACCTGACCGGTCCCGGCCCCGCCGGTCGCCGTCGGCCGTCCGGCGGTAACGTCGTCACGTGCGTAGCTCCCGCACCGTGTCGGTGCCCGCAGCGGTCGCCGCCGTGTTCGCCCTGCTCGCCCCGCTCGCCGCCTGCACCGAGGACACCACGGGCCGGGCCTGTGACGTGCTCAAGCGCCGGGAGGCGGCGGCGGACCCCTTCGGCGAGATCGTGATCCAGGATCCGGCCCGCCTGCGCCAGGCCTTCGCCGATGCCGTGGACACGGCGGTCTCGCTCGACCGGTTCGCCCCGGCGTCGTTGCGGACCGATGCCGCCGCTGCGCTGCAGGCCTACCGCGAGCTCGAGGCGCTGTTCGCCCGCGTCGAGTTCGTCGCGACGAAGGTGGACGTGAAGCGCTTCGGCGAACTGCGCGAGCAACTCCTCGGCGCCGAGGCGGCGTTGTCTCGCTTCGGGATCGGGACGTGCGGGATCAGGATCGTGGATCGACGAGCACCTTGACCGCGCTGGTCGGCGCGTCGGCGAGGCGTTCGATCGCCACCGGCAGTTCCGACAAGCCGACGGTGGTGTCGTGGACGGCGCCGAGATCGATCCGTCCGGCGAGGGCGGCGGTCATCGTCTCGGCGAACTCGTGGCGAAGGTACGCGAGCGAGGCGACCACGGTGACCTCCTTGACGAGCCAGACGCCGGGCTGCATGGTCGCCGAGCCGGACGCGAGCCCGACGAGGTTCACCGTGCCGCCCCGACGAACCAGGTCGACCGCGCGCTGCACCGTCGCCGGCACACCGGCACACTCGTAGACCACGTCGGCGCCCGCGCCGACGGCCGCCGCGGCCTCCTCCGGGGTGACGGCGACGGCCCCGAGCGCTTCGGCGACGGCCCGCCGGGGCGCGTGTGGTTCCACGGCGACGATGGTGCCCGCGCCCGCCTCGCGGGCCCACTGCAGCGTGAGCAGACCGATCGGCCCGCACCCCTGGATCACGACCGTGTCGCCGACGCGGGGTGGGGTGCGGTGGACGGCGTGCAGCGCGACCGTCGCCGGCTCGACGAGCGCGACCTGGGTGTCCGAGAGTCCGTCGGGGACGGCGAGCAACCGGCGCGCCGGGACGGCGACGTAGGGGGCGAACCCGCCGTGGGCAGGTGCCTGCGGGCCGCGCCCGGTGGAGTCCACGAACACCGACATGCACCACGGCGCCTGGCCGGCGAGGCACGGCGCACAGCGACCGCAGGCGGCCGAGGTGCCGAGTACGACACGCTCGCCTTCGCCCACCCCGGTGACGCCGTCCCCGACGGCGACCACGGTCCCGCCGAATTCGTGACCGCAGATCGCCGGGTTGTACGGCTGATCGGACAGGAACCCGTGGACGTCGGTGCCGCAGATGCCGCAGTAGCCGACCTCGACGACGGCGGTGCCGGGTACGGGCGCCGGGTCCGGCACCTCGACGAGTTCGAAACGGCGCAATCCGGTGACGAGTCCTGCTCTCATGCGTCCCCCTGCTTGCCGGGTCGGGCGCCGCCGGTCGCGGTGCCGTCGATCGTGTCGATGCCGGCCGCCCAGGCCAGGGCCCGGTGCAGGATCGTGCGGAAGGCCGGGACCTCCCACGATCCCCGCTCGGTGACCGGATACGGCGCGCCGTCGAACGGCGGGTCGACCATGTCCCAGCGGCTGCGGCAGTGGCCCAGGGTGAAGTAGACGACCTCGCCGGCGCCGAGGCGGCGGCGGTACAGCACGAGCCGCGGTTCGTCCACCGGCCAGTCGTGTTCGGCGAAGCCCGGCACGCCGGTGTCGCCGGTCCAGCGCGTCTCGAGCAGCGGTGCGATCTCACCGTGGTACTCGCACAGGTACAACTCGTCGACCCCGGCGTCGAAGTCGTCGATGCCAGCGACGAGCGGATCGTCGGCGGCGCCCGGCGACACCGTCACCCGGTAGGTGGCCATCGCCGGGTGCGACAGGAACTGGCTGCCCAGCGTGTCGGCCCACAGCGGGAACGCCCGCGGGGTCACGAACGGCTCGCGGCCGAGGCGTGCTGGCGGATCGATCGCCGCGTTCGTGCCGTGCAGGGCGAGCCAGCGGCCACCCGCTTCGACCCAGCGCCGCCACGCCACCTGCGCGGCGCGCGACGGGCGCACGTCGCACGTGTACGACACGAGGGCCTGCGCCGAAAGCAGCCCGGCGTCTTCGTAATCCGACGCCGCCCGCACCCGGATCCGTTCGTCGGAGCGAAGTGCCGCCAGCAGTTCGAAGCGCGCGTAGTCGAAGTCGTGCCACTTGCCGCCGGTCACGAGCGCGACGTCGATCCTGCTCATGTGCTCCCCCCGGGCTCGTCGAGGCCGAGCATAGGGACCGACCGGCCCGGCTCGGTACCTCGGACGTCGCGCGGTGCTGCGGCCTTGCGGAGCCGATCGCGCACGGCGGCCCCCAGGCCGGTGTCGGGCGGCGTGACGACGACGAGCACCTCGACGCCGCGCGCGTCGGCGTCGCGCAGCCAGCCGTACAAGTGGTGGGCGTAGGCGGCCACGTCGGCTCCCGGGTCGAGCACCTCGACCCGCCGGCCCGTGGTTCGGTGCCGGTCGGCGGCAGCGGCGGCCGACCCGGCGTCCTCGGCGAGCTCGACGGCGCAGTCCGGGGCGTAGTGGGACGCGAGCATCCCCGGGGCCCGGCTCGGCCCGCCGGCGGCTGCCGGCGGGCCGCCCAGCACCGTCGTGAGCACCTCGACGGGCACCCCGCCCGCCCGCAGCAGCATCGGCGGGTCGACCGTGCAGTCGACGATCGTCGACTCGACGCCGATCCGGCTGGGCCCGCCGTCGAGCACCACGGCGACGTCGTCGCCGAGGTCGGCGCGCACGTGGGCGGCCGTGGTCGGCGAGACCCGGCCGAACCGGTTCGCCGACGGGGCTGCGATCCCGCCGCCGAAGGCCTCGAGCAGTTCGATCGCGAGCGGGTGGGCCGGCACCCGCAGACCGACGGCGGGGCGGCCGCCCGTGACCTCGTCGATCACCGCCGGGCCGCGTGGGACGAGCACGGTCAGCGGCCCGGGCCAGCACGCCTCGGTCAGCGCCGCGGCGCTCGCCGGCCACCGTCGGGCCCACGGGCCGGGGGCGACGCCTGGTGCCAGGTGGACGATCAGCGGATGTCCGGACGGTCGGCCCTTCACCGCGAACACCCGCCGCACGGCTCGGGCATCCGTCGCGTCGGCACCGAGGCCGTAGACGGTCTCGGTGGGGAACGCGACCAGTTCGCCGGCACGCAATGCGGCGACGGCGTCGGCGACCGTCGACCCCGTCACGTCGACCTCGTCACGTCGACCTCGTCACGTCGACCCGGGCCGTCGGGTCCGGCGAGCTCGGGATCGCTCACCCGGGGGTGGCGCCGAGGAATTCGAGCACGGCGTCGATGGCGGCGAAGGACTCCGTGGTGGCGAAATGGTCGACGTTGCGCAGGACCTTCAGGGTCGCGTTCGGCAGTGCGGCGACGAGCGGGTCGCCCGGGCCGGCGAAGTCCTTGTCGCCGATGACGACGAGCGTGGGCACGCTCACCCGGGCGAGGTCGTCGCGCGACACGGGTCGGCCGCGCCGCTGCATGATCGCGGCCAGTGCCTCGGGGTCGTTGCCCGGCTGGTTCGCGTACTGGGCGAACACCTGCGCCTGGACGTCGTCGGCGGAGCCGGTGCCGGTGACGGCTGCGACGATCGCGCGGTGGCGCTCGACGTCTTCCCGGAAGAGGTTCTCGCCGACGCCCATCACGACGAGCCGGGTGAAGCGGCCCGGGTGTTGCGACACGACCTTCAACAACGTCATCGCCCCGAGCGAGAACCCGACGGCGGCGACGGGTTCGTCGGGCAGCGCCTCGAGCACTCGGGCACCGAGGTCGGCGTAGGCCTCGGGGTCGTGCGGCTTGGGGGCCTCGCCGTGGCCGAGCAGGTCGACGCCGATCGTGGTTCGCCCGGCATCGGCGAGCAGCGCCGACCATCCGGGCTCGGCCCAGGTCCGGCGGAACGAGCCGCCCCAACCATGGACGAAAACGACGGGCTCACGGGGCGGATCGGCAGCCATCGGGCGCGACGCTATCCTCGGCGGGCCCCTGCGGGAGGTCTCATGCGTTTCGTCGACGATCGCCGACCGGAGTACGAACTCACCTACAACGATGTGTTCCTCGTGCCGAGCCTCTCGGCCGTTCGATCGCGCTTCGACGTCGACCTGGCCACCCCGGACGGCATCGGGACGTCGCTCCCGGTCGTCGTCGCCAACATGACCGCGGTCGCCGGCAAGCGCATGGCCGAGACCGTGGCGCGACGTGGCGGCATCGCCGTGCTGCCCCAGGACAGCCCGCTCGACGTGCTGCAGGCGACGCTCTCCTACGTGAAGGGCCGTCATCCCGTCTACGAGACGCCGATCACGCTGTCGCCGATGCACACGATCGCCGATGCGCTGTCGCTCATCCACAAGCGGGCCCACGGTGCGGTGATCGTGGTCGAGGGCGAGACGCCGGTCGGCATCTTCACCGAGCACGACGCCCTGGGCCAGGACCGCTTCACCCAGCTCCGCCACGTGATGGTGGAGGACCTCGTCGTCATCCCGGCCGGCTCGACCCCGGAGGCGATGTTCGAGGCGCTGGCGGCGAGCCGCGTGAGCGCTGCGCCGGTCGTCGCCGGTGAGCGCCTCGTCGGCTGCATGACGCGCCGGGGTGCGCTGCGGTCCGCCATCTACCGGCCGGCGCTCGATGCGGAGGGCCGGCTGCTCGTCGGCGTCGCCGTCGGGATCAACGGCGATCCGGCCAAGCGGGCGTGGGAGGCCCGGTCCGCTGGCGCCGACGTCCTCGTCGTCGACACGGCCCACGGCCACCAGACGAAGATGCTCGAGGTGCTCGCCGCCGTGCGCGACGCGGTCGGCGACGCCACGGTGGTGGCCGGCAACGTCGTCACGGCTCGCGGAACGATGGACCTCGTCGAGGCCGGGGCCGACATCGTGAAGGTCGGCGTCGGCCCGGGGGCGATGTGCACGACGCGGATGATGACGGGCGTCGGCCGCCCGCAGTTCTCCGCCGTGGCGGAATGTGCCGACGCGGCCCGTGCGGCCGGTCGCCACGTGTGGGCCGACGGTGGAGTGCGCCATCCGCGCGACGTGGCGCTCGCGCTCGCCGCCGGGGCGTCGAACGTGATGTTCGGCTCGTGGCTCGCCGGCACCTACGAGTCGGCGGGCGACACCCTGCGCGACGCCGAAGGTCGCCTGTACAAGGAGAACTTCGGCATGGCGTCCAACCGGGCCGTCAAGCAGCGCACCCGCCACGAATCCGCCTACGACCGGGCCCGCAAGGAGCTCTTCGAGGAAGGGATCAGCACGTCCCGGATGTACCTCGACGCACACCGTCCCGGCGTCGAGGACATCCTCGACCACATCGTGGCCGGGGTGCGCTCGTCGTTCACCTACGCCGGCGCGGCCACCGTCTCGGAGTTCCAGGACCGCGCCGTGGTCGGGGTGCAGAGCGCTGCCGGCTTCGACGAAGGTCGGCCGCTCGGGCAGAGCTGGTGACGTGACCGACGTCGCGGCGTTCGACGTCGACGGCACGTTGACCGTCAGCGACACGGTGGTGCCGTTCCTGACGGCCGTCGCCGGGCGGGCGCGGGTCGGCGCCGCCCTCAGCCGGTCGGTGCTTCGCTGGCCCGGCGACCGTGACCGCGTGAAGGCGGGGCTCGTGCGCCGGACCCTCGCCGGTGTGGACGCGCACCGGCTCGCGTCCGTCGGCGCCGAGGTGGCGTCGACCGTGGTGGCGCAGCGCCTGCGACCGGTGGTGCTCGGCCGCCTGCGGTGGCACCTCGACGCCGGCCACACGGTCGTGCTGGTGTCGGCGTCGCTTCGCCCGTACCTCGATCCGCTCGCCGCCGCCCTCGGTGTCGCCCACGTGCTGTGCACCGAACTGGTCGTGGACGCCGACGGGCGCTGCACCGGCGAGCTGCTCGGTGCCAACTGCCGCGGCGTCCACAAGGTGGAACGGCTGCGCGAGTGGGCCTCGCCGGAGGACCGCGTCGTCGCCGCCTACGGCGACGCCCGTAGCGACGGGCCGATGCTGTCGATGGCCGACGAGGGGTGGTGGGTGCGCAGCGGTCGGCTGGTCCGCGCCGGGGCGTGAGCCGCTCCGTACGGCGCTCGCCGGCGTGGTTGCGCCTGAGCCGACCCCGCCAGTGGACGAAGAACGTCCTCGTGCTGGCCGCCCCCGGCGCCGCGGGGGTGCTGCTCGAGGGTGCGGTCGCCTGGCGGGTCGGCGTGATGCTGCTGGCCTTCTGCCTGGCGTCGAGCGGTACCTACTGGATCAACGATGCCGTCGACGTCGAGGCCGATCGGCGGCATCCGCGCAAGCGCCTGCGACCGGTGGCGGCCGGCGAACTGAGCGTCACGGCCGCCCATGCGGGCGGTGTGGCACTGCTGGCGGCGGGCATCGCGCTGACGCTCGTCACCGGGCGCCCGTGGGCGGCGGTGGTGGTCACGGGCTACGTCGTGGTCACGCTGACGTACTCGCTGTGGTGCAAGCACATCGCCGTCGTCGACCTCGTGCTGGTCGCCCTGGGCTTCGTGTTGCGGGCGCTCGCCGGGGCCGTGGCCACCTCCGTGGCCGTGTCGAACTGGTTCCTGCTCGTCACGTCCTTCGCCTCGCTGCTGATCGTTGCGGGGAAGCGCTTCGGTGAGTTCGTCGAGGTGGGCGACGCAGCGCACAGCACCCGGTCGACGATGCAGGTGTACACCGCGCCGTACCTGCGCACGGTCCTCGGGGTCGCCACGGGGGCCTCGCTGGTGAGCTACTGCCTGTGGGCCTTCGAGAAGGCGAGCTTGCCGACCGTCGATCACCACCTGTTCGAGTTCTCGATCGTCCCGATGGCCGCAGCGTTGCTGCGGTACCTGCTCGTCATCGAGTCCGGGGCCGGCAGTGCCCCCGAGGAGGTCTTCCTGTCCGACCGGCCGCTGCAGGTGCTCGGCGTGCTCTGGTTGGCCCTGTTCGCGACGGGGGTGGCGCTTGGCTGAGCGGCTGTTGACCGGCTGGGGTCGGACCACGCCGAGCCGGGCCCGGATCCTCCCCTGCGACGACACCGGTGATGTCGCCGGTGTGCTCGGTCGTGCGGGTCCCCGGGGTGCCCTCGCCCGGGGGCTCGGGCGCTCCTACGGGGATGCGGCGCTCAACGGGGGCGGCGACGTCCTTGCGCTCGAGGCCGGTCTGACCGGCGTGCGTCTCGACTCGGCCACCGGCGTGGTGAGCGCCGGCGGGGGCGCGAGCCTGGACACGGTGCTGCGCCGCATCGTGCCGGCCGGTTGGTTCGTCCCGGTCTCCCCGGGCACGAGGTACGTGACCATGGGCGGCTGGGTGGCCGCCGACGTGCACGGCAAGAACCACCACCGCGACGGCAGCGTGGGCAACCATCTGGTCGGTCTGGATCTCGTCACCCCCGACGGTGCCGTCCACGACCTCGGCCCCGATCGCGATCCGGCGGCGTTCTGGGCGACGGTCGGCGGGATGGGGCTGACGGGTGTCATCACCTCGGTGCGGTTCCAGGCCGTACCGATCGGCTCGTCGCGGCTGGCGGTCGACACGCGGCGCACGGACGACCTCGACGGGATCATGGCCCTCATGGCCGAGACCGACGCCGAGGCCCGGTACTCGGTGGCCTGGATCGACCTGGTCGCCACCGGGCGCCACCTTGGTCGAAGCGTGCTCACCACCGCCGAGTTCGCCCCGGCCGATGCCCTGGCACCCGCCCACCGGCGCGACCCGTGGGCCTACGACCCCACGACCGCGCTGGCGGCGCCGCCGTGGGCGCCGTCGCGACTGTTGAACCGTTCGACGATCCGCGCCTTCAACGAACTGTGGTTCCGCAAGGCGCCGCGTGACCGGCGAGGGGAACTGCAGACCATCCCGACGTTCTTCCACCCCCTCGACGGTGTGACCGGCTGGAACCGGCTCTACGGCAACCGGGGTTTCCTCCAGTACCAGTTCGTGGTCCCGTTCGGGGCCGAGGCGGTGTTGCGCTCGATCGTCGAACGGCTCGCCGGCTCGCCGGCGGCGCCGTCGTTCCTGGCCGTGCTGAAGCGGTTCGGCGCCGCGAACCCGGCGCCGCTGTCGTTCCCGATGCCGGGGTGGACCCTGGCGCTCGACATCCCGGCCGTGGGCGGTGCGGCGCTGGCGGCGCTGCTCGACGAACTCGATGGCGGCGTGGTCGACGCCGGGGGTCGGCTCTACCTCGCCAAGGACAGTCGCATGCCCCCGGCGCTGCTCGGGCGGACGTACCCGCGCCTCGGTGAGTGGCGTGCCGTGCGGGACCGGCTCGACCCGGGTCGCGTGCTGTGCTCGGATCTCGACCGGCGCCTCGACCTGACCGGGAGGAGAACCCCGTGAACGATGCCCTCGGTGACGTCCAGAGCGTGCTCGTGCTCGGCGGGTCGAGCGAGATCGGCCAGGCGATCGTGCGCGAACTCGCCGGACGCCGGCTGCGCACGGTGGTGCTGGCGGTGCGGCGTGCGGACTCGGTGACGGGGTTCGCCGCCGAGTTGCGCGCCCGTTCGGTCGACGTCGACGTCGTGGCGTTCGACGCCGACCGGACCGAGACCCATGCCGAGGTGATCGGCCGGGTGTTCGACCGTCACGGCGACATCGACGTGGTCGTGCTCGCCTTCGCCGTGCTCGGGGACCAGGCGGCCTTCGACGCCGATACCGAAGCGGCGGTCGCCGCGGTCCACACCAACGTCACCGGGGCGATCTCGTCGGGACTGGTGGTCGCCGATCGGCTCCGGCGTCAGGGGCACGGCACGCTCGTCGTGTTGTCCTCGGTCGCGGGGGAGCGGGTGCGGGCGGCGAACTTCGTCTACGGCGCGACGAAGGCCGCGATCGACGGCTTCGCCCAGGGGCTCGGCGACGCGCTGCGCCCGAGCGGTGCCCGCGTGCTCGTGGTGCGCCCCGGCTTCGTGCGCACGAAGATGACCGCCGGGATGCCCGAGGCGCCGTTCGCCACCACGCCCGAGGTGGTCGCCCGGGACACGGTCGCGGCGTTGCGCGCCGGGAAGGAGCTGGCGTGGTCGCCCCGGGTGCTGCGTGCGGTGTTCGCCGTGCTGCGTCATCTGCCCCGAGCGGTCTTCCGGCGGCTGCCGGGCTGAAACCTGCGGTCGGTTTCTAGACTCATCCGGCCATGGGCCGGGGCGCGGTCCGCACCGATCGAAGGAGCACCACATGCAGGTCACCACCCGTCACACCCCGAGCTTCGGGGTCGCTCGGCTCACGCTCGCCGGAAACGAGCAGGTTCGAGTGGAAGCAGGCGCCATGATGGCCATGTCGGCCGGGGTGACCCTGCAGGCGAAGGCGGAGGGGGGCATCCTCAAGTCGCTCAAGCGTGCGGCGCTCGGCGGCGAGTCGTTCTTCGTCACCACGTACACCGCACCGGCCGGCGGCGGGTTCGTCGACGTGGCCGCGCGGCTGCCCGGCGACCTGATCTCGCTCGAGGTGGTGCCGGGCCGGGCGTGGTTCGTGCAGAAGGGCGGCTGGCTGGCCTCCCCGGGGACGGTCGCACTGGACGCCCGCTGGGGTGGGTTCAAGAACCTGTTCGGCTCCGAGGGCGGGTTCATCCTGCGGGCCGAGGGGCAGGGCCCGCTCGTCATCGGCTGCTACGGGGCGATGGAGACCTGGGACCTCCAGGCCGGGCAGACCATCACGGTCGACACCGGCCACATGGTCGCCTACGAGGACACCGTGACGATGCAGTTGCGGACCGTCACCGGTGGGATCGTGCAGACCTTCAAGAGCGGTGAAGGCATGGTGTTCGACTTCACCGGTCCGGGGAGGGTGCTCACCCAGACCCGGAACCCGAACGAACTGCTCGGGTGGCTGTCCGCCGCGCTCGGGACGGCCGGCGGCGGCCCGGGTTCGGGCGGGATGGGTGGCTTGTTCGGTCGGGACTGACCGCCGGTAGGTCCCGACGGCGCCGGCCGTAGGCTGGCGCCGTGGGGATCGCCGAGGAGGACATCGAGCGTGTGCGCGCCGCGGTGCCCCTCGTCGACGTCGTGCGGGAACGGGTCGCGCTGCGCCGCGTCGGGCGCCGCTGGGTGGGGCTCTGTCCGTTCCACGCCGAGAAGAGCGGCTCGTTCAACGTCAACGAGGAACTCGGCTTCTACAAGTGCTTCGGTTGCGGCGCGAAGGGTGACGTGATCACCTTCGTGCGCGAGACCGAGCACCTCGAGTTCGCCGCTGCCGTCGAGCGGCTGGCGGGCAAGGCCGGGATCACGCTGCGGTACACGACGGGAGGCGAAGGGCTCGAACGCTCGCGTCGCGCTCGGCTCGTCGCGCTCGTCGAGCAAGCCGTCGAGTGGTATCACCAGCGGCTGCTGCAGGCCCCCGATGCCCGGCCGGCGCGCGACTACCTGCGCAGTCGGGGGATCGACGGCGCTACGGCCCGGACCTTCCGGCTGGGCTGGGCGCCCGACGAGTGGGACGCCTTGTCCCGGTCGCTCCAGGCCGACGAACGCAACCTGCGGGAGGCCGGCCTCGCGTTCGTGAACCGCCGCGACCGGTTGCAGGACGTCTTCCGTGCCCGCCTGCTGTTCCCCATCTTCACCGAGACCGGCGACGCCGTCGGGTTCGGCGGTCGGGTCTTGCCGGGCTCGTCGGATCCGGCGAAGTACAAGAACTCCGCCGAGTCCTCCGTCTACGCGAAGTCCCGGATCCTGTACGGGCTGAACTGGGCGAAAGCCCCGGTCGTGGCCGCTGACCGGGTCGTGGTGTGCGAGGGCTACACCGACGTGATCGGGTTCCACCAGGCCGGCGTGCCCGAGGCCGTCGCGACCTGCGGCACGGCACTCACGGAGGATCACGTCCGCCTGCTGCGGCGCTTTGCCCGTCGGGTGGTGCTCGCCTTCGACGCCGACGCCGCCGGCCAGGGGGCGGCCGAACGGTTCTACCAGTGGGAACGCACCCACGACGTGGAGGTTGGGGTCGTCCGACTGCCCGACGGTCTCGACC
>JBILVB010000133.1:0-10265 GCA_044370695.1 Acidimicrobiales bacterium
CGAGAACATCGAGTTCGCCTGCGGCGTTCCTCACCTGCTCAAGGGGGGCTACTCGGAGAGCGCATCGGGTGGGGTCGACGTGTACTCGATCCGCCAGCCGCTCGGTGTGGTCGCCGGCATCACGCCGTTCAACTTCCCGGCGATGGTCCCGATGTGGATGTTCGCCAACGCGATCGCGTGCGGGAACACCTTCGTGCTGAAGCCGTCGGAGAAGGACCCGTCGCCGTCGCTGTTCCTGGCCGACCTCCTCAAGCAGGCGGGTCTGCCCGACGGCGTGTTCAACGTCGTCATGGGCGACAAGGTGGCGGTCGACCGCCTTCTGGAGCACCCGGACGTCGCCGCAGTGTCGTTCGTGGGCTCGACGCCGATCGCCAAGTCGATCTATGCGACGGGTACGGCGAACGGCAAACGGGTCCAGGCCCTCGGCGGGGCCAAGAACCACATGGTGGTGCTGCCCGATGCCGACGTGGCGATGGCCGCCGATGCCGCGGTCTCGGCGGCGTACGGCTCGGCGGGGGAGCGCTGCATGGCCATTTCGGTGGTCGTGGCGGTGGGCGAGGTCGCAGACCCGTTGGTGGCGGCGATCCGTGAGCGGATGCCCGCGGTGAAGATCGGCCCGGGCACCGATCCCGACGCACAGATGGGCCCGCTGATCACCCGCGAGCACCGTGACAAGGTGGCCGGCTACCTCGACGCCGCGGTCGAGGACGGCGCCACGGTCGTCGTCGACGGCCGCGCCGAGCGGTTCGACGGCGATGGGTTCTACATCGGGCTCAGCCTGGTCGACCACGCCCGTCCGGGCATGCGGGTGTACGACGAGGAGATCTTCGGCCCGGTGCTCTCGGTCGTCCGGGTGCCGACCTACCACGATGCCGTCGCCCTGGTGAACGACAACCCCTACGGCAACGGCACGGCGATCTTCACCCGCGACGGCGGTGCGGCCCGGCAGTTCCAGTTCGAGTGCACGGCAGGGATGGTCGGGGTGAACGTCCCGATCCCGGTACCGGTCGCCTACTACAGCTTCGGCGGCTGGAAGGCGTCGCTGTTCGGCGACACCCACATGTACGGCCCCGACGGGATCCATTTCTTCACCCGGACCAAGGTCGTCACGTCACGATGGCCGGACCCGTCGACCTCCTCGGTCGACCTCGGGTTCCCGCAGGTTCGTTGAGCGCCATGGATTTCGGCGTCGTGCTCCAGACCAACCCGCCGGCGTGGCGGGTGGTCGACCTGGCCCGGAAGGCCGAGGCGTTCGGGTTCAGCCACGTGTGGACGTTCGACTCCCACCTGTTGTGGGAGGAGCCGTTCGTCATCTACAGCCAGATCCTCGCCGAGACCCGCAAGGTGATCGTGGGGCCGATGGTGACCAACCCGGCCACGCGGGACTGGACCGTGACCGCGAGCCTGTTCGCCACGCTGAACGAGATGTACGGGAACCGCACGATCTGCGGCATCGGTCGGGGTGACTCGGCGGTCCGCGTGACCAACGGTGCCCCGACCACGCTCGCCACCTTGCGGGAGTCGATCCACGTGATCCGGGAGCTCGCCAACGGTCGGGAGGTCGACTACAAGGGCGCCACCCTTCGGTTCCCGTGGTGCGTCGGCAGTGCGCTCGAGGTCTGGGTGGCGGCCTACGGCCCCAAAGCGCTGGCGCTCACCGGAGAGGTCGCCGACGGGTTCATCCTCCAACTCGCCGACCCCGACATCACGGCCTGGACGATCGCAGCGGTGCGCCAGGCGGCCGAACGCGCCGGGCGCGACCCGGCGTCGGTGCGGATCTGTGTCGCCGCACCCGCCTACGTCGGCCACGACGTCCCCTACCAGCGCGACCAGTGCCGCTGGTTCGGCGGCATGGTCGGCAATCACGTCGCCGACCTCGTGGCGCGTTACGGCGGCGACGGCTCGGCCGTCCCGACGGCGCTGACGGCGTACATCGAGGGTCGTCAGGGCTACGACTACAACGAGCACGGCCGCAGCGGGAACTCCCACACCACGTTCGTCCCCGACGAGATCGTCGACCGCTTCTGCATCCTCGGTCCGGTCGACGAACACGTTCGCCGGCTCGCCGAGCTCCAGGACCTGGGCGTCGACCAGTTCGCGGTCTACCTGCAGCACGACGGCAAGGAAGCGACGCTCGAAGCCTACGGCGAGCGGATCATCCCGGCGATGGCGGCCAAGGTGATCGCCAAGCGATGAGATCGTTGCGTGCGGCCCTGCGCCCGTTCCTGCTCGGGCTCGCTGCCGTCCTGCTCGCCGTCGCGGCGTGGGAGGCGTTCAAGGCGATCGGTGGCGGCGACCGGTTCCTCGGGGTCAACACCGATGCGCGGTCGATGCCGCACGTCTGGGACATGGTCACCCGTCTCGCCGATCCGGAGAACCGCGGTACCGATCGCCCCGTCGGCCTCGCCGTGCTCGCCGGTGCCTGGTTCAGTCTCCGGTTGGCCTTCGCCGGATGGGTGCTCGGCATCGTGGTCGGCCTCGGACTGGCAGTCGTGATGCAGCGGTGGGGTTCGGCCGAGCGGGCGCTGCTGCCGTACGTCGTGGTGTCCCAGACCATCCCGCTGATCGCCTTGGCGCCGTTGATCGTCGCCTGGGGAGGGGAACTGTCGCTCGGGCCGTTCGAGTGGCAGGCGTGGATGTCGGTGGCGGTCGTCGCGGGCTATCTGGCCTTCTGCCCGATCGCCGTCGGCGCGCTGAAGGGCCTGCAGTCCCCGGCCCCGTCGGCCGTCGAGCTGTTCCGGTCGTACGCGGCCGGCCGGCGCGCCGAGCTGGTCAAGCTCCGGTTCCCGTCGGCCGTGCCCTACCTCGTTCCGGCGCTGCGGCTGTCGGCGGCGCTCAGCGTCGTCGGCGCGATCGTCGCCGAGATCTCGACCGGTCTGCGGGGTGGGATCGGCCGCTTGATCCTCGAGTACTCCCGTGAGGCCACGGGTGATCCGGCGAAGGTGTACACGGCGATGTTCGGCGCCGCTGCGCTCGGTGTGCTCGTGGCCGGTCTGGTGCTCGGCCTCGACGCCTGGCTGATGCGGAACCGTCCCAGGGAGGCGAGGGCATGACTCCTTCGGGGGAGACCGCAGCAGTGGAGATCGACGGGGTCGGCAAGGTGTTCAACGCCGGCAAGCCCGGTCAGGTCGACGCGCTGCAGGACGTGTCGCTCACCGTCGCTCGAGGCGAAACGATCGCCCTGATCGGGCCGTCGGGTTGCGGCAAGTCCACCCTGTTGCGGCTGATCGCGAACCTGCTCGAGCCGACCGCCGGCACCGTGACCGTGAACGGGAAGACTGCCGCCCAGGCGCGTCGGGACCAGGACTACGGGATGGCCTTCCAGCAGGCATCGCTGTTCGACTGGCGCACCGTGGCCCGCAACATCGAGCTCCCTCTCGAGCTCAAGGGATGGGACAAGCGGCGCCGCCGGGACAAGGCGCTCGAGATGCTCGACCTGGTGCAGTTGCGGGACTTCGCCGATCACCATCCGTGGGAGCTGTCGGGTGGGATGCAGCAACGTGTCGCCATCGCACGGGCGCTGTCCGTCGACCCTCCGTTGCTCCTCATGGACGAGCCGTTCGGGGCGCTCGACGAGATGACCCGGGAGCACATGCAGACCGAGCTGTTGCGGATCTGCAACCAGCTCGGCACCACCGTCGTACTCGTGACCCACTCGATCCCCGAGGCGGTCTATCTCGCGAATCGTGTGGTGGTGATGTCCCCGCGACCCGGACGCATCACGCGCGTCGTCGACGTGCCGCTCGGGGAACGCACCGAGGTCACCCGGGAGGACACGGCGTTCTTCGAGAAGATCACCGAGGTGCGCGAGCTGCTGCGCGGGGTCGAAGCGAGCGCCCGGAGCCACGAGGCGGCCTGGTGACGGTCCGCCGCTTGCGCCTCGTCGTGCCGCCGGTCGTGGTGGCGCTCGCGTTCCTGGGCGCGTGGGAGCTGTTCGTCGTGGTGCGTGACATCAAGCCCTACCTGCTACCCAAGCCGAGCTTCATCGCCGAGAACATCGCCGAGCAGTGGGACGGCATGTGGGAAGCGGCTCGGAACACCGGTACCAACGCGGTGATCGGACTGCTGTCGGGCGCCGTGGCGGGCGTGGTGATGGCGTTCGTGGCCAACCGGTTCCGGGTGTTCCGCGAGATGTTCTCGCCGCTCGCTGCGGCGATCAACGCCATGCCGATCGTGGCGCTCACCCCGATGTTCAACAACCTGTTCTCGATCACCAGCGCCACCCCGCGACGGCTCGTGGTGACGATCGTCGTGTTCTTCCCGGTCTTCCTGAACGTGCTGCGCGGACTCACCGCGGTCGACCCGGCGCAGGTGGAACTGCTGCGGTCCTACGCCGCCGGTGATGCCACGGTGCTGCGCAAGGTGCGGGTCCCCAACGCGCTGCCGTTCCTGTTCACCGGGCTCAAGGTCGCAGCCAGCCTGTCGGTGATCTCGGCGATCGTGGCCGAGTACCTCGGGGGACCGCAGAACGGGCTCGGCAACCGCATCACCTCGGCGGCCTCGAACTCGGCCTACGGCCGGGCGTGGGCCTACGTGGCAGCCGCCTGCGTGATGGGGCTCGTGTTCTACGTCGGGGCGTTCGTGGCCGAACGGTTGGCCATGCCCTGGCGTTCCAAGCGCGCGGCGGCGCAGGCGGGATGACCCATGACCCACACGAAGCGAGGACCCCAACGATGAGAAGAACCATCCGGATGACGGCCGTGGCGGCCCTGAGCCTCGGGCTCGTCGCTGCGGCGTGCGGCGACGACAGCTCCTCGAGCGGCGGGGGCGGCACGCCAAAGAAGGTGAAACTCCAGCTCCAGTGGGTCACCCAGGCCCAGTTCGCCGGGTACTTCGCGGCGGTGGAGAAGGGGTTCTACAAGGACTTCGGGCTCGACGTGACCATCGTCGAGGGCGGCGTCGACATCGTCCCGCAGACGGCGTTGGCGAAGGGCGACGTCGACTTCGCGATCGCCTGGGTGCCCAAGGCGCTGGCCTCGCGCGAGCAGGGCGCCGGGATCACGAACATCTCGCAGGTGTTCCAGCGGTCCGGCACGCTGCAGGTGTCCTGGAAGGACTCGAACATCACGAAGTCGGCCGACCTGAAGGGGAAGAAGGTCGGCAACTGGGGCTTCGGCAACGAGTTCGAGCTGTTCGCCGGCATGACCAAGGCCGGCCTCGACCCGGCCAAGGACGTCACGCTCGTCCAGCAGCAGTTCGACATGAACGCGCTGTTGAAGAAGGAGATCGACGCGGCGCAGGCGATGACGTACAACGAGTACGCCCAGGTGCTGGAGGCCAAGAACCCGGCCACCGGGCAGCTCTACCAGCCGAGCGACTTCAACGTCATCGACTGGAACAAGGAGGGCACGGCGATGCTCCAGGACGCCATCTGGGCGAACACGGAGAAGCTCGACAAGGACTCGGCCTACAAGGACACCGCCACCAAGTTCGTCGCGGCGTCGCTCCAGGGCTGGGCGTACTGCCGGGACAACGCGCAGGAGTGCGCGGACATCATCGTGAAGAAGGGCTCCAAGCTCGGCGCCAGCCACCAGCTCTGGCAGATGAACGAGATCAACAAGCTGATCTGGCCGTCGCCCGCCGACGGTGCCGGTACGCTCGACAAGGCGGCCTGGGACCAGTCGGTGAAGATCTCCAAGGAGACCAAGAACGCCGAGGGCGCGACGGTGCTGACGAAGGACCCCGATGCCAAGGCGGCGAACTTCGACATCAACAAGGCGGCCGTCGCTCTGCTGAAGGCGAAGAAGGTCGACGTGGTCGGCAGCGGCTTCAAGCCGGTCACCGTCGAACTGAAGGAGAACGGCCAGTAGCTCGGCCGTCGTGACCTGCGGGTGGGGGGCGGCTCGCCCCCCACCCGCGTACGCGAGGAGGATGGAATCCATGACCACGCTCGAGACCCGCCCGTCGCAGGCCTACGCGGACGACCGCGCCCACGTGTTCCACTCGTGGTCGGCCCAGGGAGCCCTCACACCGCTCGTCGTCACCGGAGGGGAAGGGTCCTACTTCTGGACCGAGGACGGCACCCGCTACCTCGACTTCTCCTCGCAGCTGGTCAACGTCAACATCGGTCACCAGCACCCGAAGGTGATCGCGGCGATCAAGGCGCAAGCCGATCGGCTCACGACGATCGCCCCGTTCCACGCCAACGACGTCCGCTCGAGCGCGGCGCGGATGATCGCGGAGCGTGCGCCGGGCGATCTCGACATGGTGTTCTTCACCAACGGTGGTGCCGAAGCCACCGAGAACGCCATCCGCATGGCTCGGCTCCACACCGGCCGCCACAAGGTGATGGTCACGTACCGGAGCTACCACGGCGCCACCGCCGGTGCGCTCACGATGACCGGGGACCCGCGCCGGTGGGCGAGCGAACCCGGGATCCCCGGGATCGTCCGGTTCTGGGGCCCGTATCCGTACCGCTCGGCGTTCCACGCCACGAGCGAGGCCGAGGAGTGCGCCCGGGCGCTCCAGCATCTGCGCGACACGATCATGGTGGAGGGCCCGGCCACGATCGCGGCCATCGTCCTCGAGACCGTCGTCGGCACCAACGGCATCCTCGTGCCGCCCGACGGCTACCTCGCCGGCGTGCGGCAGATCTGCGACGAGCTCGGCATCGTGATGATCTGCGACGAGGTGATGTCGGGTTTCGGACGCTGCGGTGAGTGGTTCGCCGTGCAGCGTTGGAACGTCACGCCCGACCTGATCTGCTTCGCCAAGGGCGTCAACTCCGGCTACCTGCCCCTCGGCGGGGTCGTCATCAGCCGCCGGATCGCCGAGACCTTTCGGGACCGCCCGTATCCCGGCGGGCTCACCTACTCCGGTCACGTGCTCGCCTGTGCCGCTGCGGTCGCCTCGATCGAGGTCTTCGAGGAAGAAGGCATCCTCGGCCACGTCCGCCGACTCGAGCGCGAGGTCGTCGCCCCGGAGCTCGCAGCGCTGAAGGACCGTCATCCCTGCGTCGGCGACGTGCGTGGGGTCGGCATGTTCTGGGCGATCGAGCTGGTGCTCGACCGGACCACCCGGGAGCCGTTCGTGCCGTTCAACGCCGCCGGGCCGGCGGCGGGGCCGATGGCGGAACTCATCGCAGCCTGCAAGGCCCGTGGGCTGTGGCCCTTCACGCACTTCAACCGGATCCACGTGGTGCCGCCGTGCACGATCAGCGACGAGGACCTGCGTCGCGGCATCGGCATCCTCGACGAGGTGCTCGCGCTCGCCGACGCCCGCGTCCGGGGGTGACCGGGCCCGAACGGGTTCGCCTCGCAACCCTCCCGACACCCCTCGAGTGCGGGCGGGGGGTGTTGCCGGGGGGAGCCCGCCTCTGGGTGAAGCGTGACGACCTGACCGGACTCGGGGCGGGCGGGAACAAGGCACGCAAGCTCGAATTCCTGTGTGCTGCAGCGGTCGCCGCTGGGGCCGACACGCTCGTCACGGTCGGTGCCGGCCAGTCGAACCACTGTCGGACGACGGCCGCAGCGGGCGCCGTGCTGGGTCTCGACGTCCACCTGGTGCTCGGCGGTGCCGCGCCTGCGCAGCCGGTGGGCAACCAGTTGTTGTCGGCGCTGTTCGGTGCGACGGCGCACTTCGCCGGCACGTCGTCGTGGCCCGAGCTCGAAGCGGCCAAGGACGCGCTGGTCGAGCGACTGCGCCGGCAGGGGAAGCGGCCGTACGCGATTCCGATCGGCGGCTCGACGGCGCTGGGCGCGGTCGGGTTCGCGCTCGCCTACACCGAGTTGCTCGACCAGTGCGCAGCCGTCGACCTCGCCCCGACGGCGATCGTCGTCACGAGCTCCTCGGGCGGCACCCACGCCGGGCTCGTGGCCGGCCGGGCGGCTGCCCGGGCCTGCGGCCGCCCGGCACCCCCGGTGATCGGCGTAGCGGTCGCGCCCGTGGTCCGGGACCTGCGCCCGATCGAGCGCCTGGCCGCCGCCGTCGTCCACGTGGCCGGACTTCCCGGCGAGGTCGTCGAGGGCGATGTCGAGGTGGTGGGGCAGTGGATGGGTTCCGACTACGCCGTGCCGACCGCCGAAGCGGATGCTGCCGTCGCCTGGGCGGCGCGTCACGGGGCCTGGGTGCTCGATCGGGTCTACACGGGCAAAGGGTTCGCAGCGCTGCTCGGCCTCGCTGCCGCTGGGCGGTGGGCCGAGGGCGACGACGTGGTGTTCTGGCACACGGGCGGCCTGCCGTCGGTGTTCGCTCCCGGAGGGGTCAGCTCGCCGGGGTGACGGTGCGTCCGAACCGTCCAGCGGTGCAAGCAAGGGTCAGCAGCACGGCGCTCACCCCGAGACCGAGTTCCGCTCCACCGACGTACCAGCGGCCGCCTGCGAGGTCGACGGCGGCGATCGCCAACAGCTCGACGGCGGCGATCCCTGACAGCGTGAGCGGACGCGGCAGGTCCAAGACGACCGCGGCCAGGACCGCGATCGGGGGGACGGCGAGCAGGTACCACCAGTCGAGCCACGGCACCGGGTCACCCATGCGCACCGTCGAGCGGGCGACGGTTGCGGTCGCAACGGTCACCACGAGCCAACCGACGGCCAGCACCCAGCGATAGCCCCGCCGAAGCCCACCGCGGGCGGGCCCGACCGACGCGACTGCGAGCGGCGGCGGGTCCGAGGGCAGTTGGCCGGGGATCGGGAGAGGCGGCGGCAGCGACATCGTCGCTCGCAGGGTACCGGCCGTGGGGCCCCGTAGGCTGGCGCACTCGTGAGCAAGCGTGCGGTGTTGTTGCTGTCCTGCCCCGACCAGCCCGGTGTCGTCGCCGCCGTGGCCGACTTCGTGTACCGCTACGGCGGCAACATCGTGCACGCCGAGCAGCACACCGACGGCGCGGAGCGGGTGTTCTTCCAGCGCGTGGAGTTCGAGCTCGACGGCTTCGGGCTCGCACCCCACGAGATCCACCCCGCCCTGCAGCCGATCCGCGACCGGTTCGGGATGGCCACCGACGTCCGGCTCACTGCGGAGCGGATGCGAGTGGGCGTGCTCGCCTCCAAGCAGCCGCACTGCCTGTACGACCTGCTCACCCGCTGGCGGACCAAGGAACTGCCCTGCGACATCCCGGTCGTGGTGTCGAATCATCCCGACCATGCCGACCTCGCCGACTGGTGCGACGTCCCGTTCGTGCACCTGCCGGTGACCGCAGCGACCAAGCCGAGCCAGGAACTCGAGGTTCGACGGGTGCTTCGCGAGTACGGCGTCGAACTGGTCGTCATGGCGCGCTACATGCAGATCCTCACCGGCGCGTTCATCGCCGAGTGGCCGATGCGCATCATCAACATCCATCACTCCTTCCTGCCGGCCTTCATCGGGGCGAAGCCCTACCACCAGGCGCACGAGCGGGGCGTCAAGATCATCGGGGTCACCGGTCATTACGCCACCGAGGATCTCGACGAGGGCCCGATCATCGACCAGGACGTCGTACGGGTGAGCCACCGCGACACCGTCGAGGATCTGATCCGCAAGGGTCGGGACCTCGAGGTGGCGGTGTTGGCCCGGGCGGTGCGGGCCCACCTCGAGCACCGCGTGTTGGTCTACGGCCGCAAGACCGTCGTGTTCGGCTGACGCGGCGGACCGGGGGTGTTCAGCCCGAGAGCCGGTCGAGCAGGTTGCGGGTGATGCGCTCCACTGCCGGGTCGTCTCCTGCGAGTCCGTAGGCCCAGTCGGTGCAGCCGGTGGTCACCACGGTGCCGCCGCCGGGCGCCTCGAAGGTGCCGAGGACGGCCGAACCGTGGGCGATGCGGGCCACGGTCTCGGTGGAGTCGTCGCCGAAGAGCACCTTGGCGACGTCCTGCAGTTCACCCCGGGGTCGCATCGGGCGCAGGCCGACGGGGTAGTCGTTCTCGCCGGTGGCGTGGTCGACCGACCAGAGTCGGGCGGGAGCGGTGGCCAGTACCTCGAATCCGGCGGGGCAGCCGTCGGCGTGCGTGGGCACCGGCAGACCGTTGCGCAGCGTCAGCTCGCAACCGTCGCATTCGTAGCCGACGACGCCGTGCCGGGCGCCGACGAGGTCGCCGTAGCGCAGGTCGGTGCCCTCGAACATCCAGTGCCGGGGTTGCCAGACCGTGTAGCCCCGCTGCCCGGCCGGGGTGGCTCCGGCGATGCGGGCGTAGCCGCCCCGGGTGAAGCTGACCCCGGTCAGCGAATGCTCGGAGCGCCCGATGCGGGGATCGGACCACATGCCCGTCATGCGACCCGGCTCGGTGCGCGCCAGCGGGTCGTCGCGCCGTGCGGTGCCCTTGTAGCCGACCATCACGTGCCGGTCGCTCGGATCG
>JBILVB010000277.1:0-2705 GCA_044370695.1 Acidimicrobiales bacterium
GCTTCAGGTCGGTGACCACACCGCCGGCCACGCGCACGATGTCTGCTGGTACAGCTCCGACAGGTTCCCATGAAGCGTCTCGTTCACTTCGAAGTTGACCAAGCCACTGGCTCACCCTTTGGTGCTTCGCCTGGTCCATCAGATCGGCAAGGTCGATTCGCCCATCAAGTGAGTTCTTTTTGGTCGCTTTGCTGTTTCGTGGAGCCGCCTCGAAGTCCTCTGCGGCACCCGACACCTCAGCAATGTCGCCGTAGTTTGCCCCGCCATCCGCACCAGCCATCGCGTCTACGTCAACGGCTGAGGCGTGGTACTCCCACTTAATCTGTTCATCTGATAGCCCCAACTGGTCCTTCAACAGCCGCTTGAAAAGGTGCTCGCAACCAGTACCGAGATTTCGATACAACGAGGTCATCGCGCCGCTCGCACGATGAGCCGCGTACATCAGAGGAGAATCAAAGCCCATCCAGTGGTAGAGCGGATCTGCACCGTAAATGGCTGTGAACTCCTCGACAGCGACAGAACCACCCGTGCCCATCTTGGGTCGATACGTCCGCGTAGTCCTGAGCCCAGCAAGGAGAGCGGCAACATAGATCTCGTCATTCATCGAGGGCACCGATTTGGTCCGTCTTGCACCTCATCACCTTAGGTTCAGGGTGTCGCTCACTACGCCTCAACTCTCAGATTCCCGTCGCAGATCGACAACCACGCCCCCACTAACCCGAACAAGTTCGTTCGGATTGACCGCGAACACATCGTTCCAGGTCCCTGCCGCCGCCCACACTTCTGGATACCGAAGAAGATCTGGGTCGATGAAGATTCGCAGTTGGGTTGTCAAACCCAGAGGTGGCACGCCACCGATCGCATATCCGGTCGCGGTGCGCACGGCGTCGGCGTCGGCCCGGCTGCACCTGCTCCCGCCCGCGGCTGCGGCGAGCTTGCGCTCGTCGAGCTGGTTCGCGCCGCTCACGTAGGCGAGCACGAGCGCGCCGTCGACGGCGAACACCAAGCTCTTCACGATCTGGCCGACGTCGACCCCGATGGCTGCAGCGGCATCGGCCGCGGTGCGAGTCCCTTCCGGGAAGTGCCGCACCTCGACGGTGAGGCCGGCCGCGGCGGCGGCGCCCACGACTCGCTGGGCGTTGGGGTGGAGCTCGTCGGACACGGCCGGCGACGGTACCGGACCGCCTCCGTTCCTCGCGCGTCTCCTCGAGGTCAACCGACAACGGTGGCGGGCGCCGAGGCGGGCCACAGCGTGGCATGGACCCGTGAGACCGGGCCGGCCAGGAAGATCAGCACGGCTCCGGCCATCGACAGCGTGCCACCGACCGCGTAGCTGGTCGCGTAGTCGAACGCGTCGTGCAACGCGCCGAACAGGTACGGCCCACCCGCCACACCGATGGTGCTGACCAGCTGGCTGGTGCCGAAGATCTTCGGGTACTCGCGTACCCCGAACGCCTCGGCGAGCAGCAACGGCTGCAACATCAACAGGTTCCCGACCGTCGCCCCGAACAGCGCTGCGGCGGCCAACAGCATCAGGCGACCACCGGCCTGCGAGAGCCACAGCAGCGACAACCCCTGCACCGCCGCCAGGGCCGCGGTGAACACCCCCATCGGTACCCGGGGCGCGATCAACCCGCCGGCGAGGCGGGCCATCACGCTCGCGAAGGCGATCACCGATACGACGAGCTCACCGGTCGAGCGGGCGTCGCGCTCGGTGGCGAGCTTGAACACCTGCTGGATCCCCCCAACCTGCGAGCCCATCGCCAGCACGTACCCGACGGTGATGAGCACGAAGAACCGGCTGGCGCGCGCCACCTCGTACGACACCCCGGTCAACGCCGGCGGCGCCGAGCCCACCGCCACCCGGGCGCCGTCGGGCCCATAGCCGCGCGCCGCCGGATCCGGCCACAGGAACGCCACGACCACCGGGACCGTCACGGCGACGTAGGCGACCCCGAGCCACGGCGTCGCCGCCGCGAATCCCCGATCGTCGATCAAGGCCGACGCCAACTTGGTGACCGTGAGGCCGCCGACCGACAGCCCGGTCGAGGCGACCGAGAGCGCCACCGACCGTTTGGCATGGAACCAGCGGGTGACCACCGTGGTCCCCGGAAGGATCCCGGTGCCGGCGAACCCGATGGCGAACAGGCCGTACACCAGGTAGAGCTGCCACAACTCGGTGACCTGCCCGGCCAGTGCCAGCGCGCAGCCGCCGACCACGGCGCCCAGGACGGCCACGATCCGCACGTCGATGCGGGCGATTACCGGCCCGAGGAGCCGGCCGGCGATCCCCCCGACGATGAAGAACACCGACGTGCCGAAGCTGGCCGGACCGGTGGCGAACCCCTTCTCCCGGGTGAGCGCCTCCAGGTAGACGGACAACCCGTAGAACCCGAACCCGGCCGACACCATCAGCATCACGAACACGGCGCCGACGACGATCCACCCGGGGAAGAACCGTGGCGACGGCGCAGCAGCGGTGACGGTGTCCCCCATGGCCGGGACGCTACAGGTCGGCCACCAGACGGTTGATCGCCTCGGCCATGCGGACGTCGCGCGACGTCACCGTGTTGCCCCAGTCGTGCGAGGTGAGGTCGATGTCGACGACGTTCCACACGTTCGACCAGTTCGGGTGATGGTCGAACTTCTCGGCCAGCAACGCCACCCGGGTCATGAACGCGAACGCAGCCGAGAAGTCGGCGAAG
>JBILVB010000278.1:0-2628 GCA_044370695.1 Acidimicrobiales bacterium
CCCGGACCCGACACCGCCTGCGCCACCGCCGCCCGCCGCTGCGACGACCCCACCGCCGACACCACCACCAACACCGTCGCCACCACCGCCACCACACCCAACACCCGGTGCCACAGACGGGGACGGGGTTCCTTGCCGACGAGCCCACGCATCTCACGGAGTGTGGTCACGGATCGGTAAGCCCATGTCAAGAACGGGTCCCGAGGTGCGAAGGGTTCGGTGCGACCGAGGCGCCGCCCCGGACACCGGTAGCCTCGGGGTCGGTGCAGCACCTGGTCCGCCACGGCCTTCTCGGCACCGTGGTCGAGGTGCTGGTCGGCCCGTTCGGGGATCCGTCCGAACACCACGACGAGGACCTCGACGCTGCCGGCTCGGAGACGATCGCCGAGACCGCCTTCGAGACGATCACCGAACTCGAATCGGTCTTCAGCGCCTACGACGACTCCAGCGATCTCCAACGCTGGAAGCGAGGTGAGCGTGCCGACCTACACCCGTCGTTCTGCCGGGCCATGGCCGACGCGCTCGCCTGGCAACAGCGGTCGGCGGGTGCGTTCAATCCGGCCATCGGCGTGCTCACCGCACGCTGGCAACGAGCAGAGCTGGACGGCGTCGTGCCGAGCGCCGACGAACTCGGACACCTGGCCGACACGATTCGTGCCCCGCGTTTCACCATCGACGCCGAGGGACGGCCCCGACCGATCGGCGACGTACGGCCGCTGAACCTCAACGCGTTCGTGAAGGGATGGATCGTCGACCGGGCGGCCGAGGCGGCGGTGCGGTACGCACTCGGGCTCGGCGTGGTCGTGAACGCTGGCGGGGACCTGCGCCACGCCGGCGTTGGGTCGGTGCTCGCAGGAGTGGAGAACCCGTTGCGCCCGTATGACAACGAGCCCCCCGCAGCGGTGGTACCCGTGTCCGGTGAGGGCCTTGCGACGAGCGGGCGGGCCCGGCGCGGGGTCCGGGTCGGCGGGCGGTGGTTCGGGCACGTGATCGACCCTCGCAGCGGCTGGCCGGTCGATGCCATCGCCTCGATCAGCGTCGTCGCGCCCGATGCTGCGACCGCCGACGTGGTCGCCACGGTCGCCGGCGTCGAAGCGCCTGCGCTCGCCCCGGCCTGCGCCGATGGGTTCGACGTCGCCTGCCTGGTGATCGACGTCGACGGTGCCCACCATGCCAACGCGGCGTGGACGAGCCGCACCGAGGGCGCTAGCGCAAGGTGAGCACGCCGAGGAGGACCACGAGCACCGCCCCGGCGCCCATCACGATCATCGCGGCGTTTCGGCGCTTGCGCAGGAACAACTGCAGCAGCAGCCCCGTGAGCGACACCACGACGAGGAACACCGCCGACACGTCGATCAACCACCGCCACGACGTGCCCGAGTCACGGCCCTTGTGGAGGTCGTTGAGCACCCCGATCCAGCCCTGCTGCTCGACCCGCACCTCGTAGGCCCCGGTGCCGACGTCGAAGGACACGTCGGCGAGATAGCCCGGCTTCTCATACACGATCGAACCCTTGCCACTGGTGACCCCGTAGGAACTCACCGATCCGCTGACGGCGTGCGTCGCGCGTACGAACTCGGAGATGGCCAGGAACTCCACCGAACCGCCCGGCCCGGTCGTCGCCATCGGGAGCGTGCCGGTCACCGAGGACGAGTCGACGGCATCGCCGAAGGTCCACTCCGGATGGTTGAGCGTGAGCCCGGTGATCCCGAAGAACAACACGACGACGAACGCGACCATGCTCGTGTATACGTGCACGAGACGAGACCACTTCTGACCCTCACGCTTCACCGAGACTGCAGCCGTCATCGGTTCACACCTTCAGCGTGGCCGACAGCTTGATCAGCTCACCGTTGTCCGCCAGGGGGACGGTGAAGCCGGCGGCACCGATGGTGATCGGCGCGCTCGTGATCTCGTACGGGCCGTGCTCACGAGCCGCCTCGACGAACAGCACGTAGTTGCCGGCCGGCACGGGCTTGCCGTCGGAACCCGTTCCGTTCCAGGCCACCGAGTACGCACCGGGCACCCGGGTGGCACCGGTCGTGACCGGCATGCGGCCGTTGCTCGCCGAGTACCAACCGCGCAGGTCGCTCAGCCACTTCTGGCCCTTCTGCCCCTGCATGTACCAGAGGCCGATCGTCTGCACGAGCTTGCCCGCCGGGTCCTCCACCCAAACGGCCACGTACGGGTTCCGGATCTGGCGCCCGGGCTGGGTCACGGCGAAGGTGAAGTCGACCACGAGTTGCCCCCCGGCCGGAAACGTCCCCGAGGCCGGGGCGGCCACCGGGGCGGTCGTCGGCGGCGTCGTGGCCTTCGAGGTCGCAGTGGTCGCAGTGGGCGCCGTCGAGCGCACCGGCGCCGTCGTCACCGGCGCCGTCGTCACCGGCGCAGCCGGGCTGCCCCCCGCAGTCGTGGGCACGGTGGCGGGGTTGCTGACGGTCACGCTCGACGCCGAGAACACCTGGGCGTCGTCGTCGCCGCACGCGGCGAGGGGGAACAGGGCGACTGCACTGATCGCGGCGGCTCGCCCGAGCCGGGAGCGACGCACGGCTGCGGCGTAGCGCGACGAAGGATTCTCGACGGGGGGCATGGGACCGCAGCGTACGAGCGGCACGTTGCCCGGTCCTT
>JBILVB010000134.1:0-10033 GCA_044370695.1 Acidimicrobiales bacterium
GATCCTCGCCCAGGACGAAGCCTCGAGCGTGGTGTGGGGGATGCCCGGGTACGTCGTCAAGGCGGGTCTCGCCGACGAGGTGCTCGCGGTGGAAGACGTGGCGGGAGCCATCGAGATGAGAGTCCGCAGCCGGCGCAGTGCCGCTGCCCCGAACGGAAGGATCGAGGTGATGAGATGACGACGGGTCAGACCGCAACGGACGCGATCCTGAACCCGGCCGATTTCGCCTACCTCCGGCAGGTGGTCCGCGACCGCTCGGCGATCGTGCTCGACGAGTCCAAGGACTATCTGGTGGAGAACCGCCTGCGCCCGATCATGCGGGAGCACAAGGTGGACTCGCTGCGCGGGGTCGTCGAGCGCATGCGTCGTGAACCCCACGGTGCGCTCGCCAGCGCCGTCATCGACGCGATGACGACGAACGAGACCTCGTGGTTCCGCGACATCCACCCGTTCAACTCGCTGCCCGACGTGGTGGGGGAGATCCTCACCACCAAGCCGGCCGGCGCCCCGTTGACGGTGTGGTGCGCGGCGTCCTCGAGCGGCCAGGAGCCGTACACGATCGCCATGGTGATCAACGAGAAGTACCCGGAGCTCGCAGCCGGCCGCCGGTTGCGGATCGTGGCGACGGACCTCTCGCCGACCATGGTGCAGCGCACCAAGTCGGGCCGGTACACGCAGTTCGAGGTGAACCGCGGACTGCCCGCCCGCTATCTGGTGCGGTACTTCCAGCAGGACGGCAAGGACTGGGTGATCAGCCGGGAGATCCGGAACCTGGTCGAGGCGCGCGAGCTGAACCTCGTCGAGTCGTGGGGCGGACTGCCCCGCTGCGACCTGGTGATGATCCGCAACGTCCTCATCTACTTCTCCGTGGACACGAAGCGATCGATCCTCGGTCGCATCCGCAAAGACGTGCTCGCACCCGGTGGATTCCTGTTCCTCGGCGCGAGCGAGACGACCCTGAACGTCGACGATGCCTACGTCCGCCGGGACTTCGGCAAGAGCATCTGCTACCAGGCGCCCGGTGCGCCCAACCGGTGAGGTGAACATGCAGCTCAACGAGACCGCGCTCCATGAAGCGGTCAACACCACCCTCGATGCGCTCGTCGGATCGGCCGGCGAAGCGGTCGACCCGACCACGCCGAACTGGGCCATTCGTGCCTTGATCGAGATCAGCGGCGACTTCGACGCAGTCGTCGCCGCCACCTGCGACGAGCACTTCGCCCGCTCGCTGGCGGCGGCGATGTTCGGCCTCGAACTCGACGAGACGTCCGACGACGACGTGCGTGACGCCTTCGGTGAGTTCACGAACATCGCGGGCGGCATGGTCAAGTCGCTGCTCCCGGGCACCTGCCGGATGAGCGTTCCCAGCGTCGGGGACCCGACCGGCGTGGGGGAGCCCTCGGCCGCAGCGCTGCTGTGCGAGGCGGCCGTCGAGCACGAAGGCGGCCACGTCGGCGTGCGTGTGCTGTCGCCGACGTGAGCGACCCCGGCACGACTGCGTCCCAGAACCCCGATCCGCCTCAGTAACCCATTCCGGGGAAGGTATCCATGAAGATCCTCGTGGTCGATGACAGCAGGGCGATGCGCATGATCGTGCAGCGCACCCTGCGCCAGGCCGGGTTCGACGCCACCATCGTGGAGGCGGAGAACGGTCAGGAGGCCCTCGACAAGACCAAGTCCGAAAAACCCGACCTCATCCTGAGCGACTGGAACATGCCGGTGATGTCCGGCATCGAGTTCCTCAACGCGCTGCGCGGTGGCGGGAACAACACGAAGTTCGGCTTCGTGACCTCGGAGTCGACCCCGGCCATGCGTGCGCAGGCCGTCGGCTCCGGTGCGGCGTTCCTGATCTCCAAGCCCTTCAATGCCGACACGTTCAAAGAGACCCTGAACGGGGTGGTGTGATGTCGACCCAAGCGCTCGATCCCGTGCCGGTCCCTCGTCTCGAGGAGATCAAGGGGACCTTCTGCATGCTGCTCGCCAAGGACGTCCGGGTGGAGCAGTGCAAGAGCTACGAGAAGCACTCCGACGACGGGGTGATCTCCATCGTGCGCGACGACGAGGGCAACGCGCTCGCCGCCGTGCAGGTCGACGCCAAGATCGCGGCCGGGGCCGGCGCGGCGCTCACCTTGATGCCGGCGGGACCGGTGAAGGAGGTCAAGACCTCCGCCGACGTGTTCCCGACGCACCTGGAGAACTTCCGGGAGATCGCGAACGTGCTGGCTGGGCTGATGAACAGCCAGAGCAGCCCGCACGTCACGCTCGGCGAAGTGCTCCGCATCGCCGACGGCATCGCCGACGACGTGCGCGAACTGCGCGCCGACCCGACTCGGCGCGACGTGTTCGACATCGACATCCCCGGCTACGCGGCCGGGCGCCTGTACGTGTTCGTGCGCTGAGCGCCGAATCCCGCTCGGGTGATGTCTCGCCCGGGTGACGTACTACGGCGACGACGTCGACGGCGGTGACCGGGCCTGGTGGGTGCCCGGTCACCGCCGCGTTCGGCCGGCGCGCCCGGGCCGGGTGGTAGTGCGGTGTTGCGGAGCACAACCCTTTGCTTTACATAACAAGTATTATCGGCGGCTGACCGCAGCGGGATCAGCGGACGTAGGTCAAGGCCTTGGGCCCGTACCCGCCGAAGGCCGAGGACGAGGCGGCACCGGGCAGCTTCTCGACCCGCATCGAACCGTCGGGCTCCACCTGCAGCACGAGCAGGCCCGCGACCTTGTCGCCCGGTACGAGCCGGTAGCCCTTGGTCGGTTTGCTCTCGTTCATGCGCGAGCCATCGGCGTTCACGTACCGGAACTCGACGAGCTCGACGACCGTCGGGGCGGCGCCGGCGGTCAGCGTCTTCGGGTCGATGCCGTTGCCCTTGGCCATGAACTGGCACGGGCAGCCGTCCCAGTCGCCCACCGAGAACACGATCGCCGAGTTGTCGACGGCGTCGGGCGCGATGGCCAGGTGAGTGTCCCAGTAGCCGCGGGCGGTCTTCCCCTGATTGTCGTACGACGCACTCTGCGACCCCACGCCGCGATAGCCGTTCGTGCCCTGGACGAACCAGATGCCCTGCGCGGTCCCGGGCACGTCCCAGTCGATGCGACCGTCGAAGGGCGCCTCGGTCCGCAGCGACAGGCGCTCGTAGGCGGCGCGCACCTCGGCCGGGAAGTACGAGAACGGTCCCGCCGTGAACGGCTTCCACTGCTCGGCGCCGTAGTACGAGGCCGGGTTCGCCAGCTTCAGCCGCACCTCCTCGTCGAAGGTCGAGAAGTCGAATCCGGGGTTCGCCGAGTCGTCGGCGAGCAGGTCGCCGGCCTTCACCGCGACCGGCGCCCGCAGGGTCCCGTCGGTGAACGCCGCCGCCAGCGCGGGCGACAGCGGGCCGACGTGAATGAACACGGAGAACAACCGGCACGAGTGGGCCACCACGATGCGATGGTCCGGGTACGGGTAGTTGTTCGACTTCTGGAAGTCCTGGATGTCGACGACCGTGCCGTCCGCCGGTGCCGTGATCCGGTAGGTGCCGGCCGGTCGGGTGCCCTCGGGGTAGTACACGTAGATGTGGTCGACGGGGGTGATGTGCGTCGTCGTCATGGCGCCGAGCGGGTAGATGTACGACACGGTCGCGGGGTCGACCATCGGTGCGCTGTAGCGGGTCGGCCCGTTCGGGTCGCACCCCTTGGGCCCTGCCAGCCCCTGGGCGAGCGACATCGCCCCCGTCGGGGCGCCGATGGAGCCGTCGAGGTTCGCCCAGATCAGCATGCCGTCCGACATCGTGCGGCACTCGAGCCCGGCCTGCTTGGTCCCGGCGGTCTCGCAGCCGGCCCCGAGCTTGGCGCCACCCCCCGGGCCGCTGCCGGGTGACGCACCCGGGCCGCCTGACTGCACCTGGCCGTCGCGCCCGGCCCAGACGAGCTTGCCGTCCTGCATCTTGGTGCAGACCAACTCGCCGACGGTGGCCTGCTCGCGCTCGCAAATGCTCCCGGCGCGCGGCTCGGCAGCCGGTGGTGGGTTCCCGACGGCACCGGTACCGACCGGGGTCGACCCGGCCGCCGCGGGACCGGCGGTGGTCGTCGCCGACGGGCTGGACGGGGACGCCGCCGGCTCCGACGAACCCCCGCCGCAGCCGACCAGGCCGAGGCCTGCCAGGCCCAACAACGCACAGGCGAAGCGCATGACGGTCCATCGTAGGGTGCGCCAGCAGCGGCCGTCATCGCGCGGTAAGTGATCTGCCGGCGGGCGCCGCCGCGCCGCCTCGCTCCCCGCCTCGCTCCTCGCCTCGGCGCGTCGGGAACCGAGCGTCGGGGTCAGCCCGTGGTGTCGGCCGCGAAGTACCCGACCACGTCGACCACGACGTGAGTCGAGCCCGCCGAGTTGAAGATCGCCACGGCGCCGTCGGGACCGAGCTTGGCCACCACGTGGTTTGGGGTGGTCTGTCTGGGCCGGAAGTTCAGGTTCGATGCGAGCGGCCGCGAGGTTCCCGACGGCCATACGGTGAGATAGCCGCCGGCGGTCGGCTCGGTGACGGTGACGTTGAGGCTGACGCCTCGCACCCCGTTCGTCGGGACGCCCCCTCGGTCGAGCATCGGCAACCGCAGGGTTGCACCCGGGCCGATCGGTGCGGTGGTCCTCGTGTCGAGCACGCGCGCCGGGCTGAGCGCAACCGCCCGAACGGCGTCGGCGCGCTGCTCGCGCGGTCCGTAGAACCCGACGACGTCCGCCACGACGTGCGACCGGCCGGCCGAGTTGAAGATCGACACCGCCCCGTCGGCGCCGACCTTCGCAACCACGAGGTTGGGAACGGTCTCGCCGGCAACGAAGTTCAGGCTGGAGGCGAGCGGTCGCGGCGTTCCCGACGGCCACACGGTGAAAAAGCCCGGGGCGGTCGGTTCGGTGACGGTCAGGTTCAACACCACCGCAGCCACCCCGTCCCGAGGAACCCCACCGCGCCCGTTGACGGTGAGTTGCAAGGTCGCCTGCGGGCCGACCGGGCTGGCGGTGTCGCGGGTGTCGAGCAGCCGGCTCGGGCTGAGCGGCACGAGGCCGACGGCGACGTCGTCGGCGAAGTACCCGACCACGTCGGCCACGACGTGGGTGGCGCCGGCCGAGTTGAAGAACGACACCGCTCCCCCGGCACCGAGCTTCGCGACGACGTGGTTGGGGACGGTCTGGCCGGCGACGAAGTTGAGGCTGGACGCCGTCGGCCGGGCCTCCCCCGCCGGCCACACGGTGAGGTAGCCGGGCGCGGTCGGACCGGTCACGGTGACGTTGAGCGCGACGGCGGTGGCCCCGGTGGGCGGCACGCTCCCCCGACCGGCGACGACCAACTCGAGCGTGCCCCCGGGGCCGATCGGCGCGACCGGCACGTCCCCGGTGCCGTCGCGGGTGTCGAGCCGGCGTTCGGGGCTGAGGGGCACGAAGCCGGCGGTACGGGGCCGCTCGACCGCGACCGGCTGGGCCGGCTCGGTCCGCTGGGTGGTGCGGGTGACGAGCAGCCCGGCGAGCGGCTCGTAGCGCCGGCCGAGCAGCGCGTCGGCGTCGGCGCCCAGTACCCCGGTGAGCACCGTCGCGTACAGGGAGCGGAAGTCGACCGTGTGGACGAGCTGGTTGCGCTGCAGTGCCGTGAGCGACGGGGGGCTGCCGTAGCGGCCCCCCCGGACCGAGGCGCCGAGCACGAAGGCACAGCTCGCCGTGCCGTGGTCGGTGCCCTGCGAGGTGTTCGCCCGCGGGGTCCGTCCGAACTCCGACACGGTCATCACCGTCACCCGCGCCGCGACGGCCGGGGTGAGGGTGGCGAAGAACGATCGCAGCCCGGTGTCGAGCTGGCGCATGCGGGTGTCGTGCATCCCGGGCTGTCCGGCGTGGCTGTCGAAGTCGCCCATCGACAGCCCGAGCACCCGGATCCCGAGCCCGGCGTTGAGCAGGCGGCCGGCGAGCACGAAATCGCGCTCGACCCGATCCGCCGGCAGGGGCGCACGGAACGACGGGGCGACGGTCCGGCCGACGTCGAGCAGGTCGACGTCGATCCGAGCGAGCGCATCGGCCCACGCCCCCCGACCCGTCGGCGTGGCGGCGAGCGCCCGGACTGCGTCGTGGACCCGGGTACGCACCGGGCTGTCCTGCACGGCGAGGTCGCCGGCGCTCGCGGAGATCGCCGTCGCTCGCCGGTTGCGTCCGACGTAGGCCAGCGGGATCGTGCCGCCGATCACCATCGACCGGAACAGCCCGCCGTCGAGACCGTCGAGGTACCGGCCGAGCCACCCGCTGCCTGCCGTACCGCTGCCTCCCCACCCCTGCATCCAGATGCCCATCGAGCTGAAGTGGCTGAAGTCGGGTGAGGGGTAGCCGAGGCCTTCGACGACGGCGAGGCGCCCGGCCGCCCATTCCTGGGCGAGGAACGCGAGGTTCGGGTGCAGCCCGACGGTGTCGTCGAGGCGCAGCACCCGGTCGGCGCCGACGGCGATCGAGCCGCGCAGGTCCCGGTACGGGCCGCTCGCGTAGGGCACGACGGTGTTGAGACCGTCGTTGCCGCCGTTCAGCGTGACGACCACGAGGATGCCGTCGGACGACGCCGCTGCGGCTTCGATCTCGGCGGCCGCGGCGAGCGACGCGCCGAGCGATCCGGGTAGGAGCGACGCCAGGGCCACGCCGCCGAGCCCGGCGCCGAGGCCCTGCAGCAGGCGGCGCCGGCCGATCGGCCCGAAGGTGTCGTCGACGACGGACAGGTGGCGCAGCGCGTCGTCGGTGTCGATGTCGGCGGGAAGCATCGGGATCTCCTCAGGCGAGCTGGAACTCGGGGGTCAGGAACACGAGCACGGCCAGGTACTGGTCCTCGGCCCAGTCGTCCCACCGCGCCGCCCGGTTCTGCTCGAGCCAGCGCACCAGCGCCGCCCGGCTGGAAGTGGAGGGCTCGTCGATCCCGGCTTTGGCGAGCGCGCCGGCGACGATGGCTCCGGGTGCCACCGAGCGTCCACCCGGCACGAACGGCCGCCGCAGCTCGCGCTGACGCCACCCGACGTAGGAGGCGAAGCTCGTCTTCGCCGCCGCCGCCGTGGTCGTGATCCAGTAGGCGTTGGGTCGCCAGCCCGACACGTCGGGCGGGTTCAGCAGTTCCTGACCCATCCCGGCCAGGTACCACTCGGGGTGCGCGGTGGCGGCGTCGAAACCGGTCGCACGCATCGCAGCAACGGCGAACTCGACCGGCGTGCGCACCAGCCCGGCCCGAGCGACGTCGCCGAAGAACTCGCTGCGCAGCAACAGGGTCCGTAACGCCGGTCGGAGCTCCCACCCCGAGCCGAGCAAGGACTCGGCCACCGCCTCCACCGCCGCCGGGGCAGGAACCGGGCCGGCGAAGAAGTCCCACAGCTTGCCGGCGACGAACCGGGCGACGATCGGCCGGGTGCGGCTGTCGTCGAACAGGAAGTCGATGATCTGGGGGCCGTCCCAGTTCCGGGTGACGCCCATGAACGTCTTGGCGGAATTGTCGTGCCAGTCGGCGCGGAACCGGTACCGGCGGGAGGTGCGGTCGATCGTGTGACCGGTCCAGGCCCGAGCCGCCGCAGCGACGTCGTCCTCGGTGTAGTTCCCGACCCCGAGCAGGAACAGCTCGAGCAGCTCACGCGCGAAGTTGAGGTTCGGACCCCACCGGGTGCTCACGGCGTTGTCGAGGTACTCGAGCATCGCGGGTTCGATCGCCATCGCGTGCGCCAGCGTGCGCAGGTTCCCCAGCGCGAGCGACCGGTACCGGGCGATCTGGCGCTGCAGGTCCTCGATCGAGCACTTCTCCCGGCTGCTCGTGAAGTGCCCGTGCCAGAACAGGGTCATCTTCTCCTGCAGCGGCGCCGGGCTCGTCGCCATGCGGTCCATCCACTGCTGCACCAATGCCACGTACCGCTGCCAGTTTCCCTGGGCCGGGTCCGACAGCGCCGCCGGCGGCGCGTCGGCCGGCGCCGACGAGACGTCGAGCAGACGGTCGACGATCGCGGCCCGCTCGAACGGCACGAGCGCGCCGACCTCGGCCTCGGTGGCACCGAACCCGGCTCGGCGCATCAGGTGATGGACGTCTCGTGCACTCGTCGGCATCGCCGCTCGACCCCCCGGTCCGTCGTGTCGACGAAAGCATCGGGGCGGTCGGTGCCGGCGTTGAGTCAGCGTGCGGGCAAGGGTTCTTCTCGCCGTGTGCGCAACGTGAGCGCGGTCCAGCCCTCGTGGTGGTCGACCTGGACGAGCACGAGCGGCTCCAGCGCCGAGGCGACGTGGGACCAGCGCCGGTCGAGCAACCCCGACACGACCAGCACCCCGCCGGGCGCGAGCACCGCGCGCAGCGGCTCGGCGAGGGTGACGAGCACCGGCGCCAACAGGTTGGCGACGATGAGGTCGTACCCGCCCTCAGGCCCGCTGCCATCGAGCGTGCCGAGGCGCACGGCGAGCGCCACCGCGTTGGCCCGGGCGTTCTCGGCGGTCGCCTCGACGGCGGCCGGGTCGACGTCGCAGGCGTCCACCCGGGCGCCGAGCCGGGCGGCGAGTACGGCGAGCACGCCCGACCCGCAGCCCACGTCCAGCACCCGGTCGTCGGGCCGGACGAGCTCGACCAGACGGCGCGCGCACAGCGCGGTGGTGGCGTGGGCGCCGGAGCCGAACGCGCGGCCGGGATCGATGTCGATCACCATCTCGCCGGCCGCGGCGTCGTAGGGCACCCAGGGCGGGCGGATCACCACGGTCTCGGCGACCCGGCTCACCGTGGCGTGCTCTCGCCAGGCGTCGAGGCCGTCGTCGTGGTGCTCGATCGTTACCGCGACCCGAGCGGCCAAGGCGTCGTGGGCGTCAGCGAGTGCGGTCGCGTCGGCGAACGACGCGAGCAGCGATCCGTCGGCGCGCTCCCACACGGCGAGCGGATCGCACTGCCACAGTGCGTCGAGCGCAGCGTCGGCGTCGAGCCCCGGGCCCGGCGCCGGCTCGGGCCGCAGGACCAGGACGGGAACCTCCACGCTCAGCCGATGCGGCGCAGCTCGCGCCGGTATCGGGCGGTCCGGGCCACGTAGTTGGCGGCCCCGTCGGCAGCCAGCGCCGGGTCGGCAGCCCCCTCGCGCACCTTGGCGGGCACGCCGAGCGCCAGAGCGCCGGCCGGCACGATCAGGTCGTTGAGTACCACTGCGTTCGACGCGACCACGGCGCCCGGATGGACGACCACCCGGTGGAGCACCACTGCGCCGACGCCGATGAGGACCCGGTCGCGGATCGTGCAACCCTCGAGGTGGACGAGGTGTCCGATGACGCAGTCGTCCCCGACGACGGTCGGCAGCTCCTCGGTGGTGTGGACCACGCAGCCGTCCTGGACCGACGTGCGGGCGCCGATCGTGATCGGGCTGTTGTCGCCTCGGAGCACGGCGCACGGCCACACCGACGACTCGGCGCCGATGGTCACGGCACCGATGAGCACGGCGTCGGGGTGCACGAAGGCGCTCGGGTGGACGACCGGCTCGAGCTCGCCGAGGGCGTAGACAGGCATGGTCCTCGACGGTATCGAGCCGGGGCGCGCCCTCGGCCATCCGGGACGTCTGGTCCGCCCGGCGTACCAGGGGTTAGCGTTGTCCCCTATGTCCCGTAGGATCGACGTGGAGTTGACGAGCAAGCGCTCGGACGGCTCGTGGACCTGGCGAGCTGCCGGCGCACGAGAGCCCAAGGGCGTCGTCGACGGTTCGGTCCTCCCCGATGGCGCCAAAGTCGGCGAGGTGCTCAAGGTCGACGCGGACTTCTCCGTCGACGGGATCGTGATCCTGGCGGTCGTGCCGACGGGTCGCACGCGCCGGGAGCCCGAGCGGCTGCAACTCGTCGGCTCGGATCGCCCGTTCGAGCCGGTCGTGCAGACCCTCGTCCCGGGCGGGCGGGGCGACCGACCCCGACGTGAGCGTGGGGACCGGCCCGACCGCGGGGACCGGCCCGACCGGCCTCGGGGCGACCGCCCGGCCGACGGTCGGGAGCGTCGGGACCGCGGCGGCCCGGGTGATCGTCCCGCGGGTGACCGGCCCCGCCGCGA
>JBILVB010000135.1:0-9935 GCA_044370695.1 Acidimicrobiales bacterium
CGGGGCGCCAGGCGAGCGGCCCGGCGTCGACCCGGCCGATGACGAGGTCACGAAAGGCGCTCGCTGCGGTCGGGCGCGTGGCCCCCACCGCCGTCACCTCGGCGCGCAGCACCAACCCGGTCTCGGGATCGGCCCACAGCGCGATCTGGTCGACCGTGGTGCGGGTTCCGGGTGCCGGCCGGAGCCGGATCCCCGGCACGGACCGACCGGCCACCCGGTGCGCCGGCGCCGCCGCGACGGAGTCGCCCGGCTGCGCGACCGCCGCGAGCCGACGACCCAGCTCGGGCGGGGTGAGGTCGAACGCTCGGGGCAAGCGCCAACCGCTCGGGACGTCATCGGCCACCGCCTGGCGACGTTCGGAATCCCACCGCCACTCACCTTCGGGGGTCACGTGGGTACCGGTCTCGCCGAACGTCGACAACAGGTCGACGCGGTAGCGGTCCGGGCCACCGAACCAGACGCGCAGGCGGTTCGGATCTCCGAGCAGGGTGACGGCCTCACCGAACTCGCCGAGGTCGGGGAGTCCGAAGCGCCCCACCGCGTCGACCGTCCCCTGGTACGGGACGGCGTTCGAGCGGC
The DNA here is from genome assembly GCA_044370695.1 of Acidimicrobiales bacterium. Classification (GTDB taxonomy): domain Bacteria; phylum Actinomycetota; class Acidimicrobiia; order Acidimicrobiales; family Ilumatobacteraceae; genus JBEIFW01. The sequence continues at coordinate 580 of JBILVB010000135.1, forward strand.
CGATGCGGGCGAGCAACTCCATCGGGCCGGGCCCGTCCACCGACACCGGCAGCGAGGCGACGACGGCCGGGACGGTGGCCAACGCAGCAGTCGAGAGCACGACGACGGCCCATCGCCAGCGGGCCCGGAGCGTCCCGACGATCCACCCCGTCACCTGCGGCACGCTACCGACCGCACCGCCTCGATCCCGGTCACCCGGTCGTCGTCACCACCGGGGCCGAGCCGGACACGACCAGCTGCACGGGGATGCCGCCGAGGTCGAAGGCCAGGACCGGCGCGACATCGAGCCCGAGGTGACCGGACAGCACCCGATCGGCGACCAGGAACGCCGCGCCCCAGCCCCCGAACCGGTCGCGCCGCACCGAACCGAGCCGGGCGTAGAGATTGCGCAGGTCGCCGCCTCGCACGCGGTGCCCGAACGGCAGGTTCGACACCAGCAGGCCCGCCGGGGCCGGCGCCACCAGGCTCGAGACCGCCGCGTGCTCCACCACCAGGTCGTCGCCGACCCCGGCCCGTTCGGCATTCGCACGAGTGGCCGCGACGGCCCCGGCGTCGCGGTCCCGGGCGACGATCGGCGGGCCGGCGCCGGCCGGCCGTTCGGCCGCCCGGGCCGCTCCCTCGACGCTGGCCCAGGTGCCGGGCTCGAACCCGGGGGCGGCCTGGAACGCGAACGACCGCAGCCGACCGGGCGCGAAGCCCCGCGCCCGACAGGCCGCCTCGATGGGGATGGTCCCCGAACCGCAGCAGGGATCCACCAGCGCATCACCGGCCCAGCCCGCGGCCAACAGCAGCGCCGCAGCCGCCGTCTCGCGCAGGGGCGCCTTGGCCAGCTCGGGGCGCCACCCCCGCCGATGCAGTGGATCGCCCGAGGTGTCGATGCGTATCGACACCCGGTCGGCGTCGAGCCGTACGACCACCAGGGGACCGTCGCTCGACGGCGTCCGGCCGGCGGCCGCAGCCACGCGCTCGGCGACGGCACCGGTGTGGGTCAGCCGGCTGCGGTGGCTGGTGACCCGGAGTCGCACCGTGCCCGAGGCCGGCAGCCAGTCGTCCCACGGCAGCGCCCGGCAACGGCGCTCCAGTTCGGGGAACGACGAGGCCGCGAACGACGCCGTGGCGACGAGCACCCGGGTGGCGGTCGCCACGTGGAGGTTGCAGGCGTAGAGCTGCCGGGTGGTCATGGGCCCGGCGAGCGCCCCGCGACCGGCTGGGCGCACCCGCACGCCGAGACCTTCGAGCTCGCTCGCGACCAGCCGCTCGAATCCCGGTACGCACACGACGACCGCAGCGTGGCGGGTCGGTGGCCGCGGCATGTCGGCCACAGTACGGTCGAGTCCGGCATCGCACCGAGGGGGACCCATGAGCGAGGACATCAAGGACGCCAACGCGCTGTTCGACCTGACGGGCAAGGTCGCCGTCATCACCGGGGGCAGCCGGGGACTCGGCCGACAGATGGCGCTGCACTTCGCCAAGGCCGGCGCCGACGTCGTCATCGCGAGCCGCAAGCTCGACGCGTGCGAGCAGGTCGCCGGCGAGGTCCGCGCACTCGGCCGCCGGTCGCTCGCCGTCGCCGCCCACTCGGGCAAGTGGGACGACATGGACCGTCTCGCCGACACCGTGCGCGACGAGTTCGGTCACATCGACGTGCTCGTCAACAACGCCGGGATGTCGCCGCTCTACCCGACGCTCGAGGGGATCAGCGAGGAGCTCTACGACAAGGTGCTGTCGGTGAACCTGAAGGGACCGTTCCGGCTCTCCGCCCTCGTCGGCAGCCGGATGGTCGCCGAGGGACGGCGGGGTTCCATCATCAACGTCTCCTCGACCGCATCGCTACGGCCCTCCCCCACCGAGCTCACCTACTCCGCAGCGAAGTCCGGAGTGAACATGCTGACGATGGGCTTCGCCGCAGCGTTCGGCCCGCTCGTGCGGGTGAACTGCATCGTTCCGGGCCCGTTCCTCACCGACATCGCCAAGGCGTGGGACCTCGAGGCGTTCAACGCCCGCGCGCAGCAGACGATCCCGCTCAAGCGCGGCGGCGAGCCCGACGAGATCGTCGGCATGGCCCTCTACCTGGCCAGCGATGCGTCGAGCTACACGACCGGCGCGCTGTTCCGCGTCGACGGTGGGTCCTGGTAGCCGGGACCATCGCCCCTGGGTGACCGTGCCCGACTCGGGCGACGATGCCGACGAGGGTCACCGAGGGCGTGGCCGGTTCGGAGGTGTCCGATGGCTGCCGATACCCGAGAGTGGTTGCGCACGGCGCGCCGGAGCTGGGAAACGCAGCGAGCCGAACTGCTCGGGGACGGCCTGATCGGATCGAACGAACGGGATTCCACCGGGGAGCTCGACCACGGCGGTCAGCACCCGGCCGATCTCGGCAGCGAAGTCCTCGAGCGCGAGATCGACCTGTCGCTGCTCGCCGAGGCCGACGAGATCCTCGCCGAGATCGCCGACGCCGAGCGGCGCCTGGCGGCCGGCGTCTACGGGCAGTGCGAGACCTGTCACGAACCGATCCCTCGCGAGCGGCTCGAGGCGATCCCGTGGGCCCGGCGCTGCCTGACCCACCAGACCCCCGTCGAGCGGTACGAGGCGGTCTGATCGACCGGAGCCCCGGCGGCCTCGGTAGGGTCCGGCGATGCTGCTCGATTCGCTCGCCGTCGACGCCGAAGCGTTCGCCGCTCGTACCGGATGGGAGGCCAAGCCCGAAGGATTGTGTCGGGGCGACGTCTGCGTGCCCTCGCCCGGTGCCGTGCGGACCGACGGCCGTCTCGACGTGACGATCGTGGCCGATCGGCTGCGGATGCCGCTCGTGCACGACGACGCACACGGGATCTGGGCGCTCGGGCCGTCGGCCGGTGGACGGGCGCTCACGAGTGCCGACGCCCCGGCGCTCACCCTGCCCCTCGTGGACGGTTCGGGTTCGTGGTCGCTCTCCTCGATGCGGGGACGGCGCACGATCCTCGTCGCCTGGGCGAGTTGGTGAGGCTGCCGCCAGAGCCTGCCCGTGTGGCAGGCCCTCCACGCCGAGATCGCCCCGCAGGGCGGCGCCGTGGTCACCGTGGCCCTCGACGTCCTCGCCGACCGAGCTGCTCCCTGGGTGCAGGCGGCGGCGCCGAGCCATCCGTCGGTGCTCGACGCCAGCCACGTCACCGACGAACTCCTCGGGTTCGTCAACGTGCCGATGGCGGTGTGGGTCGACGAGCACGGACGCATCGTGCGCCCGGCGGAACGGGCCTCCATCGATCCACCGCCACCGGACGGGCCCCTGCCCGAAGGGCTACCCGAACGGCTCGGCCAGATGATGGTCGAGGTCCGCAAGATCCCTCGGGACGGTCCGGTCTACCGCTCGGCGATCCTCGATTGGGTCGCCCGGGGCGCCGACAGCCCCTATGCGCTCAGCCCGGACACGGTCGTCGCCCGCAGCGCCGAGCGACCCGACGCCCACGCCCGGGCGGCCGCATGCTTCGAACTCGGCCACGCTCTCTACCAGCGGGGTGGAACCCAGGCGGCGGCGCCCTGGTGGCGCGAGGCGCACCGGCTCTTCCCGGAGAACTGGACCTACAAGCGCCAGGCGTGGACCCTCGTCACCACGCCCGAGGGTCAACCGAGCGACCTGATCCAGGGCCCCAACACCGTCTACGACGGCAACTGGCTCGACGACGTCGTGGCCGGGGGCGGCGGCGACCGGTACTACCCGGAGCGCATCCTCTGAGCGCCTCGCCCCGGCGCCCACCGGTAGCGTGACGGCCATGGAGCTCCTGCGCTGGGACGCCGAACCCGAGTTGCGCACCCCGTCGCTGATCGTCGCCTTCACCGGCTGGAACGACGCGGCGGACGCCGCTTCGCACGCCGTGCGCGCCCTCATCGACGCGTGGGGGGCGCGCCGCATCGCCGCCATCGACCCGGAGGAGTTCTTCGAGTTCCAGGCCACCCGGCCGCACGTCCGACTCGTCGACGGCGCCACCCGGGAGATCGTGTGGCCCGCCAACGAGCTGTGGGCTGCGAATGCGCCGCACGGCGACGTCCTGCTCCTCCTCGGCACCGAACCGCAGCTGAAGTGGCGCACCTTCTGCGGGTTGATCACCGGCATCGCCGAGCGCTACCGCAGCCCCCTCGTGCTGACCCTCGGTGCCCTCCTGGCCGACGTGCCGCACTCGCGGCCGGTCTCGATCATCGGGACGGCATCGGACCAGACGCTCATCGATCGCTACGGCCTGCAACGGTCGCGCTACGAGGGCCCCACCGGCATCGTCGGGGTGCTCCACGACGCCTGCACCCGCGCCGGGTTGGCGTCCGCATCGCTGTGGGCGGCGACGCCCGCCTATGCGCCGGGCACGCCGTCGCCGAAAGCGGCGCTCGCCCTGGTCCGACGGAGCCTTGGCATCCTCGGAGCCACAGGGGACCTGCGCCCGCTCGAGGAGGCAACCCGCCGCTACGAGGCCGAACTCGACGCGCACGTCGCCGACGACGACGACCTCGTCGGCTACGTGCGCCGCCTCGAGTCCGCGGCCGACACCGACGACGACGCCGCCGGGAGCGCCCCGGCCGAGCCCGTCGTCGCCGACGAGCGGTCCGCCGAGCAACTGCTCGAGGAGCTCGAGCAGTTCCTGCGCGACCAGGACGGCGGCCGCTGACGAGATGTCCGAGCGCGTCCCGGCCTGCATCTGGCCCGTCACGACGGAGGTGATCGTCGCCCTCGACGACCACCTCGGCGATCCGGACGACGCCTACGTCAACGGCGCCCAGGTGTGGATCCGGGACAACGGGCCCGGTGGAGCGCGGCTGGAATGGCGGCTCCACCCCGTCCCAGGTTTCGCGCGGCCGTCCGGGGTCGGGGTACACGACCTCTGGGACGCGGTCGTGTACGCACTACGGGTCGGTGAGGAACCCCCGGCCGATCCGATGTCGCTGTGGGACGGCCTGGAGGCGTTCCCCGGCTTCGGCGACGAGGTCGAACCGGCGCCGCTCGCGGCGACGTGCACCGCCGTGATCGGCGTGGCTCCCGAGGCCTTCGGCGTCGTCGACCACGACCGGATCGGTGACGAGTGGGAGCGCACCGGCGGCGCCTGTTCGGTCCTGGCCGCGCTGCGAACCCAACTCGCCGGCTGATACCGCCGGCGTCGGGGTCAGTGACCCCGCCAGATGGGAGCGCGGACCCCGTCGAAGGCGACCGGCAGCGGCTCGCCCCGGATGGCCGCGAGTGCCAGGGGAAGCCAAGCGCCCGATCCGGCCAGCGGGGTCGGGAGGTCATCGGCGCCGAAGAACCCGACGCCGCTCGTCTCCAACGGATGCGCCTGCAACGACCCGCCCGTCGCCCGGCAGTGGAACAGCAGGAGGTACATCCCGAACCGGGTGAACCCCATCCGCAAACCGTCCATCACGGCGAGGAGGCGCACCGGCTCGCATTCGATGCCGGTCTCCTCCTCGACCTCCTTCACCGCGACCTCGGCCGCCGAGTAGCCCACGTCGGCCCAGCCGGTCGGGTAGAGCCACACCCCGGAGTCGGCCCGCCGCACCAGGAGCAACTCGCCGGCATCGTTCCCGACGACCGCACCGACCGCCACCTTCGGGGTGACGTAACCCGGTACGCCTTCACCCACCGAATCCATCCACTCCTGAACGAAGTGGTCCTGTTCCCGGCGCACTTCGAGCGCGTCGTCGGCGGCCGCCTTGATGTCGGCCGCGATCTTGAGCACTTCCTCGTAGCGCTCCCGTTCGTAGAGCACCTGGGTGAAACTCATGCCGGTACGGGCGATGCCGGCGAGCGCCTCGCTCCAGCGGATCAGGTCCCGGGTGAAGTCCGTCGGCTCGGCGTCGGCCATGACCGGGGACGGTAGCGGGCGATCCGCGTCAGGGCAGGAGCGACAGCAGGACGACCGGCTCGGTGAACCCCTTGAGCTGCCGACGCCCGGCGGGCTCGAACCGCCGGGCCGGGACGTCGGCAGCCAGCTCCGGGGTGACGAGCACCTCCCCGGGCACGGCCTGGTCGGCGATCCGGCTGGCCAGGTTCACGACCGGTCCGTAGTAGTCGCCACCCCGGGCCAGCAGTCCACCGAATGCGATCCCACCCCGCGGTACCGCGCCCGAGGACGAGAACCCCTCGACGAGTGCGAGGCCGGCGGCGCATGCCGCGTCCGGATCGACGGCGACGAACATGACCTCGTCGCCGATGAGCTTGACGACCCGGGCGTGGTGATCCGCAGTGAGGTCGTAGGCCTGGCGCTCGACCTCGCGCACGAGCCGGTCGAGTTCGTCGACGGACGCCGACGCCGACCAGGAGGTGAAACCGACGAGATCGACGAACCCGACCGCCAGCCGAAGCAGACCGTCGTCGCGATCGGCACGCGCCGTGTACGTCCGGTCCATCGCAAGCTCCATGTGAAGCCGCAGCATCCCGTCCATCGCACGGGTCACCTCGTCGATGAGGGCGACGGCCGCTTGGCCCTTGCGGCTCAGTTCGTCGAGCGAACCTCCACTCGCGAGGTGGGGCGCTTCGACGTCGACGAGGAACAGCGTGTTCGCGGCGTCGGCCACCCGGGCCAGCGACGAGCCGAGCACCCGCGTGAAATGCAGCACCTCGGCCCGCGAGAACAGCCCCTCGGCGCGACCGAACAGCGCGAACAGGCGTACGTCACCGTCGCTGAACACCGGAACGTCCGGTGACACCGGAGGCAGACCCGCCGCTCGGCGGATCTCCTCGAACAGGGTCGGATCGAGACCGGTGCGCTGCTGCACCTCCGCTGCGCTGACCCGAGGGCCCGGTCGGAGTTGCGAGAGTCGTTCGACCAGCGCGTCGTCAACCCGCTGCATCACTCGGCCCAGGTGTCGGCCAGGACGGCGTGGGCGATCAGGCGCTGGGCCGTCGACCCGACGGGATGACAGGCGGCGAGGATGAGCGTCGCCGGATTGCCCGGCCGGTTGTCGATGACCGAGAAGTCACCCTCCCAGACGATGGACATCCCGTCGACGACGTAGCGGTAGGTGGTGTCGTCGAAGACGAGGTCGATCGTGTCGCCGACGGCGAGCGCATCGAGGTACCGGAACGGCCGCGTGTCCTCGGTGCGGTGCCCGAAGATCGCGACCTGGCCCGACTGACCGGGTTGGGCGGTGCCGGGCCAGTACCCGGGCCCGTAGGAGAGGGTCCAGAGGTCGACGTTGCCGTACAACGGCACGTTGAGTCCGAGCTTCGGCACGATCAACCGGCCGGGGAACGCCGGCATCGGCGGGTCCGGGTTGTTGAACGGGACGTACTTGGGCGACTGGGGAGTCCCCGTGAAGTACCCGGTCACGTCGGCGATCAGGTGGGCACCGCTCTGGGTGAACAGCGACACGCCCCTCGTGCTCACCGGGCTGATCACGTGGTTGGGGATCGTCTGCCGAGCCCGCTCCGCATTGAGGTTCGAGGCGAAGGGTCGGTCGCCACCGGCGGCCCATGCGGTGAAGAACCCGGGAGCCTTGCTGCTCACGACGGTTGCGTTCATGACGACGGCCGACATCGACGAGGGCAGGGACGCTGTCCCGGCGGCTCTTCCGGCGAGCGGCACCTCGACCGTCCAGCCGCCGAAGAGCTTCACCTTCGGACCCAACGGGTTCAGGGCGCCCGATTCCCTCGTGTCGAGCAGGCGAGTGGGCGTCACGGGAACGAACAGCCCGTTGCTCGACGCCGGCGCCGAGGCGCCGGTGAACCAGCCCGCCACGTCGACCACGACGTGGCCACCGACCTGGGCGAAGATGTCGATGCCCGACGGTGTGACCGGCACGATCACCTGGTTCGGGATGAGTTGGCCGGTCACCGTGTTCAAGTTGGAGGTATTCGGCCGACCCGTTCCGGCCGGAAACACCGTCCAGTACCCCGGGCCTGCGGCGTCGACCACCGTCACGTTGAGCACGGCGGCCGTGGCGTCACTCGGCACCCCCGCCGGCGCGAGCGACACCCGGATGGTCTCGAACGTCGTGAGCGGGCCGCGCACCTCCCGGCTGTCGTAGACGCGCTGGGGTCCGACCGGGACGAAACGTCCGGTCGAGACCGGGCCGCCGGCCGGGACGAAGTAGCCGAACACGTCCGCCAGCAGGTGGACCGATCGCTGGGCGAACAGCGACACCCGGCCCCCTTGACCGATCGGGACCGTGACCAGGTTCGGGATGGTCTGGCCGGCGCCGGCCAGGTTCAGGCTGGACACGAACGGGCGATCGGGACCGGCGGGGTACACGGTGACGAAACCGGGCCCCGTCGACTCGGTGGCCGTCACGTTCAGCACCACCGCGGTGGCGCCGCCCGGAACGTTGCCCCGACCCGTGACCTGGACGGTCACGACGCTGAGGTCGCCGGGCTTCCCGGGGGGCTCGGCCCCGAGCCCGATGCGGGTGTCGAGCAGCCGTTCAGGCGCGACCGGCACGAACCGAGCGGGGGCCGCGCTGGCCGCCGCGGGCGTGGCCGTCGCCACCGCCACCGCCGAGAGCCCGGTGAGCAGCGGCACCACGACGAGTACCCGCAACACCGATCGCAGACTCCTCATCGCAGCCGTCCCTCCGCCCGTCGTCGCCCCAACACCGTCGCCGCCTTCCACGCGCCCCAGACGATGCCGGCCTCGTGCACCTCGTCGCCGAGGTCGCGCCAGCAGGCCGGGGCGAGGCCGTAGACGTCCTCGGCGAAGGTGCGCTCGAGGAACTCGTCGCGCACCACCGGGGGCACGCCGGCACGACGAAGCACGTCGGTCGGGTACCGGACCGCGGCGCGGATCACCCCGAGGGGGTTCGTACGCTGCTCGTCGACGTCGTGAGCAAGCAGCGACCGCAGGCGGGCGCCGACCTCCTGCCGGGCCTGTTCTCCGGCTGCCCGGGCACCGTCGAGCCAACCCGGCTCGACGGCCCCGTGCCAGGCCGTCGCCCTCGACTCGACCGCCCGGACCACCCAACCCGGCAAGGCGGCTTCCACGGCTTCGCAGAGCGCGTCGGCCGGCGACGTCGACATGCCCGAATCCTACAAGGGCCCCACGGATCCCCAGGAGCACGCGCCCGACGGGATCAGATGGTCCGACCCGAACCCTCCCAGTAGGGGTCGCGCAGGAGGCGCTTGTACAGCTTGCCCGTCGGATGGCGGGGCAGCGCCTCCACGACGTCCACGCTGCGGGGCACCTTGTAGCCGGCCAGGTGATCGCGGCAGTGGCGGAGCAGGTCGCCGATCAGGTCGTCGCCGACGGCCACGCCCTCGTGCAACTCCACCGCCGCTTTGACCTCCTCGCCGAACTCCTCGTTCGGGATGCCGAAAACGGCCGCATCCCGCACCGCCGGATGCGTGGCCAGCACCCCTTCGATCTCGGCCGGGTAGATGTTCACGCCACCGGAGATGATCATGT
>JBILVB010000136.1:0-9922 GCA_044370695.1 Acidimicrobiales bacterium
GGCCACCGGCGCAGTGAACGACGGCCACCCCGTGCCCGATTCGAACTTCTCGGCAGCGTCGAACAGCAACGTCTCACAGCACACGCACGTGTACCGCCCCGGCTCGAACCGGCTGCACATGTCGTTGCTGAAGGCCCGCTCCGTCGCTGCGTGGCGGGTCACCTGGTAGGAGAGCGGCTCGAGCAGGGACCGCCACTCCTCGTCGGTCCGTTCGACCCGCCGAGGCGGGATCGCGTTGCCGTGTTCGGCCGAGCGCACGACGTCCGCCCACGTGGTCACGCCGGGACCCTAGTCCCCGGCGTCGATGCTGGCGAGGGAGACCGTCACGGTCGCAGGGCGGGGCGGGAGGCGGAGGGTGAGCAGCCAGGTCACCGCGACGAACGCTGCCGAGCCGAGCAGGGCAGCGGTGAGATCACCCCACAGGTACAGCAGGCCCGACAGCAGCGTGCCGACGAGACGGCCGGCGGCATTGGCGGAGTAGTAGAAGCCGACGTCGAGCGCGACGTCGTCGTCGTCGGCGTAGGCGAGCACGAGGAACGAGTGCAACGAGGAGTTCATGGCGAACACCACGCCGAACACGACCAGGCCACCGACGACGGCGGCGGTGACGGCGAGGTCGAGGGCCACGAGGCCGGCGATCGCAGCCGACACGGCGCCGAGCACCAGCGCCCACCGTCGAGCGGCGCGGACCTCGTCGACGGCCCGCCCGCCCGGGGCGATCAGGCGTGGGGCGGCCGACTGCACGATGCCGTAGCCGATCACCCAGACCGCAAGGAAGCCGCCGACACCCTCGTGGCTCCAGCCGAGTACGTCGGCCAGGAAAACCGGGACGGCGACGACGAACCAGATGTCGCGCGATCCGAACAGGAAGAAGCGGGCGGCCGAGAGCCGGTTGATCGCCGTGGACTTGGACAGCACCGAACGCAGCGGCGGCTTGCGCTTCGACTTCCCGATGTCCTCGTTCAGGAACACGAGCAGACCGACGACGGTGACCACGAGCGCACCGGCCATCGCCCAGAGCGCACCGTCGTAGCCGATGGCGCCCAGCAGCGCCGCTCCGACGAAGAAGCCCACGCCCTTCAGCGCGTTCTTCGAGCCGGTGAGCACCGCCACGAGCTTGAACAGCGAGCCGTCGCCGGCGACGGTCTTCACGGCGCTCTTCGAGCTCATCTTCGTCAGGTCCTTGGCGACGCCCGAGAGGGCCTGCATCCCCATCACGAACGCCACCGACAGCCAGGTCGGCCAGCCCGGCGATTCGACGGACAGCGCGAGCAACGCGACCACCTGCAGACCGAGTCCGGCGACCAACGTGCGGTTCAGGCCGCGGCGCGCCCCGACCCATCCCCCCAGCAGGTTGGTGAGGATCCCCATGAACTCGTAGGCGAGGAACAAGAACGCGATCGCCACCGGCGAGTACCCGAGCTCGTTGAAGTGCAGCAGCACCAGCATCCGCAGTGCGCCGTCGGTGACGGTGAACACCCAGTAGCCCGCGGTGACGAGCGCGTAGTTGCGCAACCTCACGGCGCCCCACCGATCCCACCCGCGACGAGCGCTGCGAGCTCGGCCATGCGATGGGCGTAGCCGAACTCGTTGTCGTACCAGACGAGGACCTTGACCATCCGGTCGTCGATCACCATGGTCGACGGGCCGTCGACGATCCCCGAACGGGGGTCGTTCACGTAGTCGGCCGACACGAGCGGTCGCTCCTCGAATCCGAGGATCCCGGCGAGCGGTCCGGCGGCTGCCGCAGCGAGCAGACCGTTGATCTCCTCGACGGTGACCGGGCGCGCCAGGGTGAACACGCAGTCCGTGAGGGAGGCATTCAGCAACGGGACCCGCACGGCGAGACCGTTCAGTTTCCCCGTGAGCTCGGGGTAGATGAGCGTGATGGCGGTCGCCGAGCCCGTCGAGGTGGGAACGAGCGAGTTCAGCGCCGACCGGGCCCGCCGCAGGTCCTTGTGCGGGGCGTCGACGATCACCTGGGTGTTGGTCACGTCGTGGACCGTGGTGATCGCGCCGCGCTCGATCCCGATCGCCTCGTGGAGCACCTTGACCACGGGAGCGAGCGAGTTCGTCGTACAGGACGCTGCGGTGACGATCCGATGGACCGACGGGTCGTAGAGGTGATCGTTGCAGCCCATCACGATGTTCAGCGCGTCGGGGCTCTTCACCGGACAGGCGACGACGACGGCCCGTGCGCCCCGGGCCAGGTGCGGCTCGAGGTCGGGCGTGGTCTTGAACTTGCCGGTGGCCTCGATCACGAGCTCGACGCCGAGGCCGGCCCAGTCGATGTCGACGGGCCGGCTGTGTTCCGAGAACGACACGGGCCGCCCGTCGATCACCAGTCCGTCGGCGCTGCGGGCGACCGTGCCGGGGTACCGGCCGTGGACCGTGTCGAATTCGAGCAGGTGGGCGGCCGCTTCGGGGCCGCCCTTGTGCTCGTTGACGTGGACAAGCTCGAGCGATGGTTGCGCCCGCATCGCTCGGACCGCGAGCCGGCCCATCCGCCCGAACCCGTTGATCCCTACCCGCACGGTCATCCGTTCCCTCCTCGTCGTTCGTCGCCGGTGGTGACGGCTCGAATCCGTTCCTCGAGGTCGTGCACCACCGCGTCGAAGGCGGCGGCGTCGCCGGCCGTCGGATCGGCGATCGACCAGTGCCACCAGTCGTCGCCCACCGGGAGCTCCTCGTGGACGAGGTCGCACACGGTGACCACCTGGGCGTCGCCCGGCGCGCCGTCGAACTCGACGGGAACCGCGTCGGCGAGGGACAGCCCGGCTCGGCGGGCCGCCGCCACCGCCCCCCGGTGGACCCGAGCCGCCGGAGCGGTGCCCGCGGAGGTGGCGCGCCGCCCGGTCCGCGCCGTCCAGAGGGCGGCGGCCAGCTGTGAGCGCGCCGAGTTGTGCGTGCACAGGAACAGCAGATCGCCCCGGGGGGCACGGCCGGCGATCCCGAGCCCGGCGAGCGCCGTGCGCACGAGCCGCACGTAGCGACGGCGCCCGTCGCCGGCCGAGGCGGTGCGGGCCACCAGCCCGGCGCGCTCGAGCACGTCGAGATGGTGGGCCAGGAGGTTCGACGCCAGACCCAGACGGGCGCTCAGCTCGCCTGGGGTGCGATCGCTCACGACGAGTTCCTCGACGATGGCCAAGCGGGCCGGCTCGCCGAGTGCCGAGTAGGTGGCGGCACGGGCCACGAGCGTCGGATCCTCGAACCGGGGGCGGGTCACGTCGGAGCTGCCCGTCGACAGGCCGTCATATCTCTCAGTCTAGGCTGACTCAACCGCGGCCGAGAGGAATTGGGTCATCGGGTCAGGAGCACCTTCACCACCGCCGCTGCCCGGTCACACGAGGACCGGCTGATCAGCTTGCCGTCCGCCGTCGCCTTCAGATCGCCGCCGGCCGAGGCGATGGCTGCGCCGTCCGTGATGCTCACGTACACGACCGTGTCGCCTCGTCGTGCGAGCACCCCGACCGCCCCGCTGAGGTCGGCGGTGGTGCAGAACGCCTCGTCCCCGAGCCCTTCGACGTCGTAGCCGTACCACCCCTCCCGGGTGACCGACAGACCCCCGCCGCGATCCTCGGTCTGGGGGTTGGCACTGGCGCGATCGGCCCGGAACTTTCTCGCCGCGTCCCCACCCGTGTAGCGGGCGATCCGGGCGATGAAGCTGTCGGTGCTGCTGCTGAGCGCGCACGACGGCTCGCCGTCGAGCGCCCGCTTGTCGAGCGCGAGGCCCACGACGGCATCGGTGACCGTGCCGAGCCCGAAGGCGTCGACCTCCCGACCGAACACCTGCGACGCCCGCTCCTTGGTGAGCAGCGTGCAGTCGCCACCGAACACTTCGTCGACGTTGTCGCTGAGCCACTTCGCCCCGATCACGAGCGCTCCGACCGCAACGATGGCGAGCACCCCGAGCACGGCTGCGCCGATCAGCACCGCCTTGGCGCACCCGCTCATTCCCGGCGCTGCCGGTGCGAGGGCAGGCGCCGGTGCCGCGGTGGTCGGGGGTGGGAGCGCTCCCCCCGCCGGTGGACCGGGCGACGGCGGCGGTGGCGGTGGAAGAGCCATGGGATCCCCCGAATCCGTGCGGTGGTGCGGCGATGGTAGCGAGCGACGCCGGCTGCCCTCGGCGGAGCCGAGCGGTAGCGTCCGGCGGTGCAGCGACGGTCGGTGGTGCTCGGATTGCTCGGTAGCGGCGCGGCGATCCTCCTCGGCGGCTGCGGCGATTCGGGGTCGCAGGACGAACGTACGTCGCCGCGCCGGCGCAGCGTCCCCCGGCCGGCGGGGATGATCCGCACGTCGTGGTCGACGGACCCGTTCGCGTCGGGTGCGTACAGCGCCATGGTCGTCGGCGCCGATCCGGGGCATCGCCGGGCGCTGGCTGCGCCGGTCGGCGACCGGCTGTTCTTCGCCGGTGAGGCGACGAGTCGCGAGCACCCCGGCACCGTGCACGGGGCGCGCGCGTCGGGCGTGCGGGCAGCGGCCGAGGTCGCCGAGCGGGCCCGCCCCGGTGAGCGAGTCGTCGTGGTCGGGGCCGGTATCGCCGGTCTCAGCGCCGCTCGCCGCCTGCTCGACGACGGCTTCGACGTCCTCGTGCTCGAGGCGCGTGACCGGATCGGTGGGCGCCTCCACACGGTGCGCCCTGCCGGCTGGGAGGTGCCGCTCGACCTCGGCGCCTCCTGGGTCCACGATGTTCGGGCGAGCGATCTCGCTGCGCTGCTGCGCAGCGCAGCGATCGCCACGGCGCCGTTCGACTACGACGACGCGGCGCTGCTCGCCCGATCGAGCGACCGGCCCTCGGGCTCGGGCGCCGTCGATGCGACCATGAAGCGGATCGAAGAAGCGCTGGCGTGGGCCGAGGAGCGGGACGCGGACCGTTCGGTGGCCGACGCACTGCGCGACAGCGGGATCGGGGCCGAGGTCGACCCGGCGCTCCTCGCGACCGTCCTGGCCAGCGAGATCGCCGGTGAGTACGCCGAGTCGGCCGATCGCCTCTCGGCGCGGTGGGCACTCGAGGAGGGCTCCGAGGGCGACGACCTCATCGTGCTCGGGGGATACGACGGGCTCGCGTCCGCCCTTTCGGCCGGACTCCTCGTCGAGCGGGACCGGCCGGTCGCCGGTATCGCCCGGGTCGCCGATCGGGTGCGGATCACCGACACCGCCGGACGGGTCACCGAGGCCGACCGCGTGATCGTGACCGTTCCGCTCGGCGTGCTCCAGCAGGGGCGGGTGCGGTTCGACCCACCGTTGCCGGCCGGCCACACCACGGCCATCGAACGGTTGGGGATGGGGCTCCTCGACAAGGTGTGGTTGCGGTTCGACGAGCCGTTCTGGACGCAGGAGGCGCTCGTGTGGATCCGCGTCGCCGAGGCCGGCACCCCGTTCACGTGGTGGGTCAACCTGCTGCCGCTCACCGGTCGACCGGTGTTGTTGGCGGTGCTCGGCGGTGACATCGCCCGGGCGTGGGCCCCACGCTCGGACGCCGAGGTGCTCACCGCAGCGACGGCGTCACTCCAGGCCTTCGCCGACGCCGGCTGGTAGCGCCGGCCCGCCGGGCCGGCCGGCCGCCGGCCCGTTCAGGCGGCGGCGCGGGTGCGCCGCAGGACCGGGTCGGCCATCGCGAGGGTCCGATCGGCGAGCCGCAGCACGCGACCGGCAGCACCCGGGCTGTCGGTGTCGACGAGGTTTCCCATGACGGCGAGCGTGAGGTTGGCGGCCGTCTGGGTGCCGATGGCGACGCGCAGCCCCGCCGACAGCAGCCAGGGATGGCCGATCACGAACGAGAACCGTCGGCCCGTGCGCAGGAACGAGTCGAACCGCTCCCCGACCAGGCGGTCGTAGGTGACGGGCGCACTCGCCGGATCGGCGATCAGCCGGTCCGCCGCGAGCATGCCCGACTCGAGGCCGTAGTCGATCCCCTCCCCGTTCATCGGGTTCACGAGACCGGCGGCGTCGCCCACGGCCACCCATCCCGGCCCGTGCCGACGCTGCACGCTCATCGGCAGCCGCCAGGCCCGGGGCTTGTCCAGCAGCGGCCCGATGTCCCAGCTCCGTCGAACGATCCCGGCGTAGATGTCCATGAGCCGGTTGAGGTTGATCGACTTGAAGCCCTTCATCGTGGACAGCGCGCCGACGCCGACGTTCACGGTCCCGTCGCCGCACGGGAACATCCAGCCGTAGCCGGGGATCGGCGTGCCGTCGGCGTCCTTCATCCCGAGGCACGCCTCGATCAGCCGCTCGCCGTGGCGGGGGGTCTCCGCATAGGACCGGATCGCCAGGCCGAAGGTTTCCTCGGGCACCTTCTCGGCGCCGAGCACCCGGGCCGCCGCGCCCGGAGCACCCGTGGCCAGGATGGTGAGCGGTGCCGTGATGCGCTCACCCCCGGCGTCGACACCGATGCAGCGGTCGCCGTCGAGCACCGGGAGGGCCTCGGTGGAGAACCGGACGTCTGCCCCGGCCTGCATCGCGGCTTCGATGAGCACGGCGTCGAACCGCCGGCGGGGCCACACCGCACCGTGGGAGCCGTAGCGGCCGTGGGCCGGCCAGGGCAGTTCCCGAGTGCGGCGCCCGGCGATCATGCGCAGGCCGTCGATGCGATGGGCCGGCGACAGGTCGATACCGAGCTCGTCGAGCGCGGCCACCGCCCGGGGCGTCAGCCCGTCGCCGCAGACCTTGTCACGGCCCAGGGGGCCCTTCTCGCACACGACTACCGACAGACCGGCGCGAGCCGCGCGGATCGCTGCGGCCGCGCCGGCCGGGCCTCCACCGATCACCACGAGATCGCGTTGCACGGCCACAGGTTGCCCGCTTCGACCCGGTGTTCCCACCACTGGGCGGGCGGTGACCGGCACCACGCGCGCGTCGGGCGTTCGGACCGACCCCTGACCGGGCGGCGGGCGACCCGCAGTCGGGTCTCCGCTGCCGTCGGGTTTCTGCTGCCGTCGGGTCTCCGCTTCCGGCTCGGTCAGCGAAGTGCGGGAGGATGTGACCGGTGTTGGGCCACGTCGTGGCTGTGAGCGAGGACGATGATGACCCCCCGACCGAACGAACCGGCAGGCGAGACGCTGGCGGTCGCGGCGGCCCACGCCGCAGCGGCCGAGGAGAGCGGACACGACCGAGGCCGGCCGAGGCTGCGCATCGCGGCGTTCGGGTCGACCACGCTCGTCGTGCTGTTCCTGCTCAACCTCATCGACGAGTTCGACCGCGCCGTGCTCGCGGTCGCGCTCGACGACATTCGGGAGGAGTTCGCGCTGTCCGACACGACCGTGGGGTTGCTGCCGGCCGCGGTGATCTTCATCACGGGCCTCATCGCTGTTCCCGCCGGTACGTGGGCCGACCGGTATCGACGCCGCACGATCCTGGGCGCCGGGGCGTTCGTCTGGGGTGCGGCGGGCCTGTTGGCCGCAGGCGCCCAGAGCTTCGGTCAGCTGTTCGCCACCCGTGCGCTGCTCGGGTTCGGCCAGGGCACGATCGGGCCGACGCACCTGAGCCTCCTCTCGGACGCCTACCCGGCCCGGGTTCGCGGTCGGGTGCTCGGCTACCACCGGGCGGCGAATCCCGCCGGCCAGATGCTCGGCGCGCTCATCGGCGGTGGGATCATCGCCCTCGCCGGCTGGCGCTGGGGGTTCCTCGCTGCGGCCGTGCCCGGCCTGGTGTTCGCGGCTATCGCCCTCGTCGTGCTGCGCGAACCCCGGCGCGGCGAAGCCGACCTCGCCGACGCCGTGGGAGCCGACCCGGTGCTCGCAGCCTTCCTGCGCGAGCCCGAGGACCGGTGGACGCTGCGGCGCAGCATCGGTCGGATCTGGCGGATCCGCAGCCTGCGGTACCTGATCTTCGCGAACGCCACGTTCGGGTTCGCGCTCTCCGGCATGGCGTTCTTCCTGCCGACGTACTTCGAGCGGTCCTTCGGCCTCGGGGTGGAGCAGGCCGGTGCCGTGCAGGCCCTGCTCGGTCTCGCGACGTTCCTCGGCACCTGGTTCGGTGGCCCGCTCGCGGACCGCAACCTCGCGAAGGGTTTCGGCTACCTGTGCCGGATCGGGTGCGTGGCGGCGTTGGTGATCGCCGTGTGCTGGCCGATCGCGTTCGGTATCGGGATCGCGCCGGTCACCATCGGTCTGCTGGCCGGCAGTTCGTTGGTGTCGTCGCTGGCGGTACCCGGCGTGGTCGCCGTGGTGGCCGCCACGGCTCCGCCCCGCATCCGTGCGCAAGCCTTCAGCTGCTTCGGATTGGCGCTGTCGGTGTGCGGCGCCGCCGCTGCTCCGGTCTTGATCGGCGCGCTGTCGGAGTTGCTCCAGTGGCGCGGGATGAACGACGCCGACGCCCTGCGGTTGTCGTTGCTCATCCTGGTCGCGGTGGTGATGACGATCGGCACGCTGCTCGTCGTCGCTGCGAGTCGGCATGCCGAGCGCGACGTCTCGGAGACCATCACGGCGTTCCTGAGCGAGATGGCCCCGCGCCCGACCGACGGCCGGACCGCATGACCCGGGTGCACGCTCGCAGCGCTGGCACCCGGTCCGGGCGGACGTTCGAGTCGCTCCACGTCGCTTCCTTCCGGCGGCTCTGGCTCGCCGGGGTCGCCCAGTTCAGCGCCATCGCGATGGAGAGCATCGCCCGGGGATACCTCGCGTTCGAGCTCACGGGCCGGAACGCGGCGCTCGGCGTCACGCTGCTCGCCATGGGCATCCCCATGCTCCTGCTGACGCCGATCGGCGGTGTCGCCGCAGACCGGTTCGCGAAGCGCACGGTCCTGGTCGTGGCGTCCGGTCTCCTACTGGGCTCGAGCGTCGCCGTGGCGATCGCCGTCGTGACCGGCGTGCTGGCGTTCTGGATGCTCGTCGCCGGATCGGTCGTGCAAGGGGTTGCGTACAGCCTCCTGGCCCCGGCGCGGGTCGCGTTCTCCTACGAACTCGTGGGCCGGGAGCGGCTCGGTAACGCCATCCTGCTGGCCCAACTCGCAATGAACGGCACCCGCGTGGTCGGCCCTGCGCTCGCCGGTCTCGTGCTCGGGACCAGCTGGCTGGGCGCCGACGCCGTCTATGTCGCGACGGTCGTGCTGTTCGCGCTGAGTTTCGGATTCACCCTCGGCCTTCCTCGAGGCGTCGTTCGGGCGAACCGTCCGAGCGCATCGCCCTGGGACGAGTTGCGGGCCGGGGTTCGCTACGTGCGTCGCGAGCCGCCGGTGCTGTGGCCGGTGCTGATGGCGATCGGCATGATGGCGACGGCTTTCCCGTACGTCGCGTTCCTGCCCTCGCTCGTCGACGAGGTGTTCGCCGAGGGCCCGGGCTGGCTCGGCGTGCTCAGCACGGTGAGCGCCGTCGGGGCGATGGGGGTCTCGCTGATCGTGGCCCGGATCGGCACCGATCGGCTCGGTGACAGCGCCGTCGCCGCGGTCGCCGTGCTGTTCGCACTGTCGGTCCTGGCGCTCGGGCTCGCACCGACGATCGTCGTGGCGACCGTCGGCGTGTTGGTCGCGGGCGCCGGCAACGCGGCGTTCCAGGCGCTCAACAATTCGGTCGTGCTGATGCGTTCGAGAGACGAGTTCCACGGCCGGGTCCAATCCCTGCTCATGCTCGGCTGGTCGGCGTTCGGGATCTTTGCGTTCCCGCTCGGTGCCGTCGCCGATGCGGTCGGGCTGCGCGCCACACTCGTGGGCATGGGTGCGGTCTCGCTGGTGATTGCCGCAGCGCTCCACGTGCAGGTTCGGCGCAGTGCGAGGGTCACCGGGCTCTCGCCCGGGACCGACCGGGAACTCGACGACCGCCCCCGCTCGCCGGCCGGCGCACGACGCTCAAGTTTGCCTCTGCGGCGCCGACCCTTCCACCGGTAACGGTGCCTCGCTGCATCGGGCGCAGCGAGGCGGGCAGGGAACGTGGAGACGAGATGAGTGACGATGTCGCCCTGTACGCAGGGTTGCAGCGCTCGGTGT
>JBILVB010000137.1:0-9912 GCA_044370695.1 Acidimicrobiales bacterium
GAACCATCCTCGGGATCCGGCCCAAGCCGCTGCCGCCCGGCTCCATCCGCTTCGACTTCCCGTTCGAGGTCGACATCGCGACCGGTTCGGTCGGCGGGCCGTCCGCCGGGCTGCCGTTCACCCTGGCCGTGCTCGACCGGCTCACCGAGGGCGAACTCACGGGCGGTCGAATCGTCGCCGCGACCGGAGAGATCGATCCGACCGGCGCGATCGGTGAGATCGGCGGTCTCGCCCAGAAGACCCAGGCCGTGCTGCGAGCGGGCGCGTCGGTGTTCTTGGTGCCGCAGTCCCAGGTCGACGAGGCCCGCGCCATCGCGGCGGGCACGACGCTCGAGGTCGTGCCGGTCCGCACGATCGCCGACGCGCTCGATGCGCTGGCGGCGCGCGGTGGGATCCGATTGCCGGCCGCATGAGCGAGGCTCCCCGATTTTGGAGCGGCGCCGACGTAAGTTGATGCGGTGGCCGACGTCCCTTCGCCGCGAAGCCGACCGGACGAGCTCAGATCGGCATCGTTCCCCCTGAGACGCAAAGGTTTCGATCCGAAGGCCGTGCGTTCATGGCTCGGCGGGCTCGCCGACGAACTCGAACGCGCGCAGGCCGTGCACTCGGCGGCATTGGCCGAACTCGAGTTCCTCCGGATTCGGGCGAGCGCCCCCGAGGATCTCGACGACGACCTGCTCGTGCGGCGGCTGGGCGAGGCGGCGGCCCAGGTCCTCGCCACGGCCCGGTCGGCGGCGGCCGAGATCCGGAGCCATGCGCAGGACGGCGCCGCTCGCCTGGTTCGCGAGGCGGCCGACGAAGCGGCGCGCCTGCGTGAGCACGCAGAATTCGACGTGGCCCGAATGCGTCAGGAGGCGGCCGAGGAGAGCGAATCGCTCCGGGCGGAGGCCTCCCGGTCGTTGATCCACGCCGAGTCGGAGGCGAGCCGGATCCGCGAGGACGCCCGAGCCGAGGGTCGGGCGATGGTGACCGAGGCCAAAGCACTGCGGGAACGGATGCTCGCGGATCTGATCCGCCGCCGGGACCTTGCGCTGCAACAGCTCGAACGGGTCCACGCCGGACGTCGAGACGTCGAGACGGCGATCTCCCACGCCCGCGACGGGATCGACGAGATCCGCGCCGTGCTCGCCGCCCTCGAACCGGAGCGCACGGACGATCTGGAGTCGATCCCGGCACCGGGCGCTGCGATCCCGCCGCCGAACGTGTCCGTCCGGCCTGCGCCAGCACCGATCGCTCGCCCGGTGACGGTCGAGCCCGTGGTGATGGTGCCGGTGGCGGTCGTCGAGCCGGTGGCGGTCGTCGAGCCGGAGCCGGCCGTGGAGGTCGAGCCCATCGCAGAGCCGGTGGCGGTCGTCGAGCCGGAGCCGGCCGTGGGAGTCGAGCCCATCGCAGAGCCGGTGGCGGTCGTCGAGCCGGAGCCGGCCGTGGAGGTCGAGCCCATCGCAGAGCCGGTGGCGGTCGTCGAGCCGGAGCCGGCCGTGGAGGTCGAGCCCATCGCAGAGCCGGTGGCGGTCGTCGAGCCGGAGCTGCCGCGCGCCAAGCCGCTGCGGTCGGCCGACGACCTGTTCGCGCGGATCCGATCCGCCCGAACCACCGATGTCGCCCGCCAGGCCGAGCCGGTGCTCCCAGCCACCGAACCGAGCGCCACCGAACCGAGCGCCACCGAACCGGCCGGGCCGGTCGAGCTCGAGCCGATCGCAGCGGCGTCGGCAGGCGCCGGTGTCGTGACGATGCCGAACCGGGTCCTGGCCCCGGCCGGCGTCGACGCCCGTGCGGTCATGGCGTCGCGCGCAGCGGTCCTCGACCCGCTGGTGGTGTCCGCCACCAGACGGCTGAAGCGGGTCCTCGCGGACGAGCAGAACGCCGTGCTCGACCAACTGCGGCGGCCGAAGGCCGATCACTCGGTCGACGCCATGGTCGGGTCGCACGCGGTGCAGATCGAGATCTATCTCCACGGTATCGACGCCGACCTGCGCGACGGCGCCCTCGCCGGAGCGACCGAGCTCGTCGGCCCGGTCGCCCCGGATCATCCCGCAGTCGAGGAGGCCCGCTCCCGAGCAGCTGCGGAGGTGGTCGGCGCGCTGGTGCGACCCCTGCGGGAACGGCTCGCCGCCGCCGTCGATGGCGTCGATGCCGACGTCGCGGCCGAACGGGTTCGTGCGCTGTATCGGGAGACGAAGACGACACGGGTCGAGACCGCCGTGCTCCACGCGCTCCGGGTGGCCTTCGGCGCCGGTGGACTCGGCGCTGCGTCCGGACGGACGGTCTGCTGGGTCGTCGACCCCGATGCGCCGCCGTGTGCCGACGCCGAGGACAACGCGCTCGCCGGTGCCGTACCGGCCGGTGCTGCCTTTCCGACCGGCCATACCGCCGCCCCGGCCTATCCGGGCTGCCGGTGCGCGGTCACACGCCATCCCGACTGACCGGTCCTCGACGCACGACGGGCTCTAACCTCGGCCCGTGCGCGTCCCCTCGGACACACCGGCCCCTCGTCGTCGTCGACGAGTTGCAGCGACGAAGTCCAACAAGGGACGAATCGCACTGATCGTCGTCGTCGGGCTCGTGGTGCTGTTGTTCCTCTCGAGCCAAGCCATCGCCCGCTTCTACACCGACTACCTCTGGTTCGATTCGCTGGGCCGGGTCGACGTGTTCCGGGGTGTGCTCCTCAACCAGATCCTGCTCGCCGTCGTGTTCACGGTGGCGGCGGCGATCCTGCTCGTCGTGAATCTGGCGATCGCTGACCGCCTCGCACCGCGTGAACGAGGTTCCGGGCCCGAAGAGCAACTGATCGCCCGGTACCGGTCGCTGATGCGCAAGCGTCGCTGGGTGCTGTGGTTGGTGGCGGGCCTGCTGTTCGGCGTCCTCGCCGGCGTCCCGGTCTCGAGCCGCTGGCAGGAGTGGCTGCTGTTCCGCAACGCCGTCGACTTCGGCCTCGCCGACGCCCAGTTCGGTGTCGACGTCGGGTTCTACGTCTTCCGGCTCCCCTTCCTGTCGTTCCTGGTGGATTGGCTCTTCGCCGTGACGGTGGTGGCACTGCTGATCACCACCGTGAGCCACTACCTCAACGGCGGCATCCGACTGCAGACCGGCGGGCGCCGGGTGACCGCCCAGGTCAAGCTCCATCTGTCGGTCCTGCTCGCCCTGCTCGCGTTGCTCAAGGCGGCCGCCTACTGGCTCGACCACTACCGCTTGACGACCTCCCAGCGGGGGGCGGTCGACGGTGCGGCCTACACCGATGTCAACGCCCAACTGCCCGCGACCTACCTGCTGATCCTCATCTCGATCCTCGCGGCCGTCTTGCTGATCATCAACGTCTGGCAGCGCGGGTGGCGACTGCCGGTGATCGCGGTCGGTCTGTGGGCCGTCGTCGCAGCGGTGGCCGGCACTGCCTACCCGTCGGTGTTGCAGCGGTTGTACGTCGAGGGCCGCCGCTCGGAACTCGAACGGCCCTACGTCCAGCGGAACATCGACGCAACCCGGCTCGCCTACGGCGTCGACGTGTCCACCGGGCTGACTCGGGAGGCCTTCGCCGCCGGGCAGGTCAGCGCCGACGAGGTCCGCAGTTCCAGCGCCGGGC
Source organism: Acidimicrobiales bacterium (assembly GCA_044370695.1). Classification (GTDB taxonomy): domain Bacteria; phylum Actinomycetota; class Acidimicrobiia; order Acidimicrobiales; family Ilumatobacteraceae; genus JBEIFW01. The sequence goes on from JBILVB010000137.1 coordinate 3,578, forward strand.
TGGCATCCACCCGCCTGCTCGACCCCGACCGGGTGATCGACACGTTCCGCAACACCCAGACCCGGGAACGCTTCTACCAGTTCAACTCGCTCGACCTCGACCGTTATGTGATCGACGGCAAGCTCACCCCGGTCGTGATCGGCGCTCGCGAGCTGCGGGTCGAGGGTCAGGAATCGGGCTGGGAGAACCGCCACCTCGCCTACACGGCCGGCTACGGCGTCGCGATCGCGCCGGCGAACCGGATCGGCGCCGATGGTCGCCCTGCCGTGCTCGAAACCGGCATGGGCGGACCGACGCTCGAGCAACCGATGATCTACTTCGGGGAGAATCTGCCCTCCTACGCCATCGTGGGAACTCGGCGGGCCGAGGGCGAAAAGACGCTCGACACCACGCAGGTCGTCCGGTACGAGGGCTCCGGCGGGGTCCGCCTCGACTCACCGGCGAAGCGAGCGGCCTTCGCGCTGCGCTTCGGCGAGTGGAATATCTTCGCCTCAGGCCTGATCACCGACACGTCGCGGATCCTTCACGAGCGTGACGTGCGGGACCGCGCCCGGACCCTCGCGCCGTTCCTCGCGTTCGACTCCAACCCGTACCCCGTCGTCGTCGGCGGGCGTGTCCAGTGGGTGATCGACGCCTACACGACGACCGACCGGTATCCGTACGCCCAGCAGGCCGACACGAGCGACCAGCCGGACCGCAGCGATCTGCGCCGGCCCTTCAACTACATCCGTAACTCGGTCAAGGCCGTGGTCGACGCCTACGAGGGCTCCGTCACCTTCTACGTCTCGGACCCTGCGGACCCGCTGGTGCAGGCGTACCAGCGGGCCTTCCCCGAGCTGTTCGCCCCCGTATCGGAGGCCCCCGCCGACCTGCGGGCGCACTTCCGGTATCCGGCCGACTTGTTCAACGTGCAGACCACCATGTGGGGCCGCTACCACGTGGACGATCCCGTGCGGTTCCTCGACGGCAACCTCACGTGGAACCCGGCCCAGTCGGTTCCGTTCTCCCAGGACGGGGACCGACAGGCGGTGGCGGCGCCGACCATCTCGGGGGGGACGGTGCTGACGTCGGGTCGCCGGCCGCGCACGTCGTCGTCGTGGGCCGTCATGCAGCTACCGGGGCGTGAGGCGCCGGAGTTCGTCGTCTGGCGCAGCTTCGAGTTGCGCGACCCCAACGACGCCCGCAAGGAACTCAAGGCGATGATGGTGGCGTCGCTCGACGAGTCGATGCGCCCCCGGTTGCGCGTCCTCGAGATGCCCGACCCGTCGCCGGACGGCCCGGCGATCGTCGACTCCGACATCCGCAAGACCTTCGCCCAGGAGTTGTCGTTGCTCGACCAACGAGGCAGCCGTGTCGAGTTCGGCGCGCTGCAGGCGGTGCCGGTCGGCGACGGGCTGGTGTGGGTGCGCCCGTGGTTCGTCCGAGCCGAGGGTGGCACCCAGGTGCCGGAGTTGCAGTACGTGACGGTGACGGTCGGGAAGTCGTCGAAGCGGGGCCGCACCCTCGAGGAGGCTCTGCAGCAGGCCTTCGCCATCGATCCCGGGTTCACGACGGTGGTCGCCGCGTCCGTCGGCGGTGGGGGGACCGGGGGCGGAGGGACCGGCGGCGGGGGCGGCAGCGTGACGCCGACGACCACCACGGCTACCACGATCCCGTCGCCGACGACGACGCTGGCGCCGGTGGGCTCGGTCGAGGAGCTCCTGGCTCAGGCCGATCGGTTGTTCCAGGAGGCGCAGCGCGCGTACCAGCAGGGCGACCTGACCGGGTGGAAGCAGAAGCTCGAGGCGGCCTACGAGCGTGCGGCCCAGGCGGCCTCCCAGGCGATCGGGCGGCCCGTGACCGCCCGTCCGTCGACGAGCCCGTCGACGACCGTGGGCGCCTGAGCGCCGTTGCGTCACCGGTAGACGAGGGTTCCGTCGTCGAGGTCGATGATGGGGTACTCGTTGCGCTCCGACCAGTAGTCCTGCGTGTGCTGCCAGGGCGCGTGGTCGCCCTGGCGGGGGAGCAGGTGGATGCTGCGCATCACGTAGCCCGGGTTGAAGTTCCCGGGGTCGACCCAGGGTGACAACGGCATGTCCCGCTCCTCGGGACGGAGCGTGGGCGTGACCGAACGTACGCCGAGGTCGTCGAGGTGATGCAACAGCCGGCAGACGAAATCGCCGATGAGGTCGACCCGCAACGTCCAGCTCGCGCGGAAGTACCCGAACACCCAGGCCAGGTTGGGGACGCCGGTGAACATCGTGCCGTGGTAGCCGACCGTGTCCGCGAAATCGACCGGCCTGCCATCGACGCTGAAGCGGGCGTCGCCCATGACGCTCATGTCGAACCCGGTGGCGGTGACGATCACGTCGGCGATCAGTTCGTCGCCCGAGCGCAGGCGGACGCCTTTCTCGGTGAAGGTGTCGATCTCGTCGGTGACCACCGAGGCCTTGCCAGCGGCGATGCCCCGGAACAGGTCGCCGTCGGGGATGAACGCGATGCGCTGGCGCCACGGCAGGTAGCGGGGTTCGAAGTGCCGCTCGACGTCGTAGTCCTCCCCGAGGAACATCCGCACGCCGGCCAGCAACTCGGCCTTCACGGCCTCGGGCTCGGTGAAGCAGCGCTCGGTGAAGGCCCGCTGGTCCTTGAGGATGCGGCGCCGGACGATCTCGTGGATCCACTCCTCGGGCACGTCGAGTTCGCGCAGGGTGTCGGCGAGATCGTTGGCGTTCCGGCCGGTGATGAAGTACGTCGGCGAGCGCTGCAGCATCGTCACGTGGGCGCAGGAGCCCGCAATGGCGGGCACCAGGGTGGCGGCCGTTGCGCCCGAACCGATCACGACGACGGTCTTGTCGGTGAGTTCGAGATCGTCGGGCCACGTCTGGGGGTGCACGATTCGGCCCTCGAACCGGTCCATCCCGGGCCATTCGGGGGTGTAGGGGGTGGCGTGGCGGTAGTAGCCCTGGCACATCCACAGGAACCCGGTGGTGAACCGGAGTCGCTCGCCGGTGTCGGTACGCAACGCTTCGACGGTCCAGCGGGCATCGCTACTCGACCAGGCAGCCGACAGGACCTGGTGCCGGTAGCGGATGTGGCGGGCGAGGTCGTTGTCCTCGATCACCTCACCGAGGTAGCGGCGGATCTCCTCGGCGGTGGCGATGGGGACCCCGGTCCACGGCTTGAACCGGTAGCCGAAGGTGAACAGGTCGCTGTCGGAACGGATGCCCGGGTACTTGTGCGTCCACCAGGTGCCGCCGAAGGTCTCCTGGGTCTCGAGGATCGTGAACGTCTTGCCGGGACACTGCTCGAGAAGGTGGTAGGCCGCGCCGAGGCCGGAGACCCCGGCTCCGACGATCAGCACGTCGATGTGGCCCTGCTGGGTGACGGTGTCCGACATCGTCGTCTCCTTCGCCTCTCGCTTTCGGCGGGAGCCTTGCCTGCTGCTGGGCCTACTGTCCATCGTCGGACGTCCCCGGCCGATGATGACCGAAGTCCCAGGGCGCGCTGGCGCACGCCTGGGACGATGCCCGCATGCGACGTGCGCTGGCGGTGACGGTGGGGTTGGCGCTGTGCGGGCTGGCCGCGTGCGGCGACGACAGCGGCACGTCGGGTGCGACCACCACGGTGTCGACGACGGCGAGCTCGACGACGAATGCCGTGTCGACGACGACGACCACGACGACCGCGGCGACCACGACGATCGCAGCCACGACGACCGCGGCGGCCACGACGACCGCGGCGACCACGACGACGGCGGCGACCACGGCGACCACGACGACCGCGGCGGCCACGACGACCGCGGCGACCACGACGACCGCGGCGGCCTGCACACCGCCCACGAACACGTCGTCCCGCACCGGGGGGAACTTCCCCAACGGGCTGTCGCCGATCGTGGGATCGGACGCCCGGCTCGGTATCCACCCGTGTTACGAGCGCTTCGTGATCGAGTTCGCCGGCACCGGACCGTTCCCCGGTTGGTGGGTCCGCTACGAGCCGTTGCCGGTGAAGGCCGACCCGTCCGACCTGCCCGTCGACCTACCCGGGGCCACCGCTGCGCTCGTGGTGACGGCGCAGGTCTGGATGCCCGACCCGTTCGAGGACCGTGGCTACCAGGGCCCGAGCACGTTGCCCGTGAACGGGTACCGGACGATCACGGCGGTGAAGCAGACCAGCAACTACGAGGGCACCACCGTGTGGGCGATCGGGGTCGACCGCCAGCGGGGGTTCTCGACGACGGTGCTGTCCAACCCGGCCCGCCTCGTCGTGGACGTCGCCGTCGGCTGATCGAACGGGCCGATCGGATCTCGCCGGGGCGCCGGGTTGGCGATGCCCCGACCGGTCGTTATCATCAGCGTCTCCGCCGCGGGGTGGAGCAGTCTGGTAGCTCGTCGGGCTCATAACCCGAAGGTCAGAGGTTCAAATCCTCTCCCCGCCACCAAGAAGGCCCTGGTAGATCGCGAGATCCGCCAGGGCCTTCGCCGTTGGCGGCGGCTGACTTCTAACGGAACTTCGAACGGGCGGATTGATATGGGTCTGACTCATGATGAGTCGTTGCTCATGACAGTCGGGTGTGGGACGTCGAGGTCACCGATCAGTTCATCGAGTGGTGGTCGATGCTGTCCGACGCGCAGCGGGAGGCTGTGACCGATCGGGTCGACCTGCTCGCGGAGCGAGGGCCCGATCTCGGTCGTCCGGTGGTGGACCGGATCCACAGTTCGCGTCACCAGCCGATGAAGGAACTGCGAGCGGCCGAGGATGGCGCATTGCGAGTATGCAGAAGCCGTGAGCCAGGTCGAGCTTGCCGGCCGCCTCGAGGTCACCCAGGGAGCGATCTCAAAGCTCGAGCACTCCGATGACGTACGCGTCTCCACGCTGCGTCGGTACCTTGAAGCGCTCGGCGCTCGCCTCGAACTCGTTGCCGTCTTCGACGATGAGGATCGTCGAGTGCCGATCCACCTCGGGCGCGACGACGCAGCCTGAACACGTGTCGCTCGGCGGCAACTCAGACGCTGCCGAACACGGCCTCGCCGAATGCAGCTGCGGCATCAGCCTGCATGCCGGGGAGGACGTGTTGGTAGACGGTCATGGTGAAGGCGGGGCTGCTGTGGCCGAGGCGTTCGCTGACGACCTTCACGGGTACGCCGGCGTTCAGCAGGATGCTGGCGTGGGTGTGGCGCAGGTCGTGTAGGGGTGGATGGTCAGTCGAGCGCGGCGATCAGTTCCTCCACCGGGGGGCGAGCATCCGGCGTCGACGGCAGCGACCGGTAGCGCAGCCGGCCGTCACGACCGACCACGGCGTCGGCACCGAGTTGGTAGACGTCCTCGGTCGGCCGGCGCAGCCGCCGGCCGGCGCGCACGAGCCGCACGTAGAGCCGCAGCGTGCCGGCGGACCACACCTGCCGCCGGGTGCCTCGCTCGGCGCCGAGCAGCCGGTACAGCACCCGGTCGGGGTCGGCCACGATCGGGAACGGCACCCCGAGGTGAGCCCGGTGCGCTGCGAGCCGGGCCGGGTCGGCGAAGGTGACGACGACGATCTCGGCATCGCCGAAGCGGTCGAGGTGCTCGCGCACGGCGAGCACGTGCTCCTGGCACGGCAGTCAGGCGAGGTGCCGGTGCAGCACGAGCACGACGGGGCGTCCCCGGCGCTCGCTCAGGCGCCAGGGGGCACCGTCGTGGTCGATCAGGTCGACATCGGGCACGGGTTCACCGATCCGCAGCGTCATCGGGTCCCATCGTTGCCCACCTCGTCGGCTCGCTCCGACACCACGTGGTGGCACTCGCTCCTGCGGACTCCGTGCCAGGGTTGGCCCCGTGATCGACGAGCGGCTCCGGGCGGCCAAGGATCGGATCGTCGCCCCGATCGTGGACCGGATCCCCCCATCGGTCGCCCCCGGGGTCCTGACCGCGGCCGCCGCGATCACGGGGGTCGCAGCCGGCGTCGGCGCTGCCGTGGGGTGGCGCTGGTGGTCGGTGGGAGCGTGGGCGGCGAGTCGCCTGCTCGACGGCGTCGACGGCGCGCTCGCCCGGGCCCGGCGCTCCCAGACCGACCGTGGCGGCTACCTCGACCTGCTCGGCGACACCCTGGGTTACGCCGCCGTGCCTCTCGGGCTCGCGGTCCACCTCGACGAGCTCGGCGTGTGGGCAGCCTGCGCGGTGCTCCTCGCCTCGTTCTACCTCAACACGATGTCGTGGACGCTGCTGGCCGCGATCATCGAAAAGCGTGGCAACGCCGATGCCGTCGGCGAACGCCGCACCACTGTCGCGATGCCCGCGGGTCTGGTCGAGGGTGCCGAGACGATCCTGTTCTACGCCGCGATGTTGCTGTTTCCGGCCTATGCGCCGGTGCTGTTCGTTGC